>NZ_JAMPQD010000006.1:0-469135 GCF_028482245.1 Providencia sp. PROV129 | reverse complement strand
CTGGTTGAGCGTCAACCACAGGAGCTGTTGGCTCTTGCGCTGCTTTCTTGGCTTTCGCACGGGCAATGGCAGCAGCAACTGCAGCTTTGCGTGGGTCGACTTCTGTTTGTTGTTGAGCGTCAACCACAGGAGCCGTTGGCTCTTGCGCCGCTTTCTTGGCTTTCGCACGGGCAATGGCAGCAGCAACCGCAGCTTTGCGTGGGTCATCATCAGATCCACTAACAGGAGCATTAACTTGCACATTAGCCAATTTCTCAGCTTGTTTAGCACGAGCTTGGGCTTTTCGTGCCTCACGTGCCGCAATAACTGCGCTGTTGTCAGGCAATTCGCCAGAAACAATTTTAATCGGCTCTTGGCTTGCAGTTTGTTTTGTCTTCACTCTTGCTAATGCCGCATTTACTACGTCTTTATCGGCACTTTCAACTTGAACAACCGCTTTCTTATGGCGCTCTTCACGGGCCAGTTTATCGCGCTCCATTCGCTGTTGTTTCGCTTCAAAGCGCAATTTCGCTTCTGCGGCACGGCGCTCTTCTTGTGCGATTTCACGAATTTCTGCTTTTTCTTGGCGGTAATATTGCACTAACGGGATATTGCTTGGACAAACATACGCACAGGCACCGCACTCAATACAATCGAATAAATTGTGCTTTTGCGCTTTTTCGTGCTCGTCACCCTTACTGAACCAGTAAAGTTGCTGCGGTAATAAAGCTGCTGGGCAGGCATCAACGCATAATCCACAACGAATACACGCTTCTTCAAGGGCTTTTGGCCCCATTTCTTCCATTGTAGGAACTAAAAGACAGTTACAAATTTTGACAACAGGAACATTGAGGTCGGGTAGGGTAAAGCCCATCAATGGCCCCCCCATGATCACCATTTGTTCAGGTTCTGGGTTGAATCCAGATTGTTGTAGTAAGTGCCTTACTGGGGTACCTAAACGTGCCCAGAAATTTCCCGGTTGGGAAATCGCTTCAC
This sequence comes from Providencia sp. PROV129, assembly GCF_028482245.1. Lineage (NCBI taxonomy): Bacteria > Pseudomonadati > Pseudomonadota > Gammaproteobacteria > Enterobacterales > Morganellaceae > Providencia > Providencia sp. PROV129. Next base: position 468,160 of record NZ_JAMPQD010000006.1, on the reverse strand, counting down.
CTGTTACAGTGACAACACGTTCAATTAAAGGTTGTCCATCAATGACTGCACGTTTAATTGCCACAACAGTACCCACGTTTTGCATCAACACGCCTATTTGGGATGAGCGGGCACCCGATGGTACTTCTTGACCGGTTAAAATTTTAGTTAGTTGTTTGGCCCCACCTGAAGGGTATTTAGTTGGGATCACACGGACGAAAATGTTTGAGTCTTGTTTAGTGATGGCTTTATTCAGAGATTGAATAGCTTCTGGCTTATTATCTTCAATGCCAATTAATACTTGGTCTGGATCTAATAAATGTTGTAAGACGCGGCAGCCTTCAATCACTTCTTGGGCGTGCTCTTGCATTAACCGATCATCAGCGGTGATATAAGGTTCACATTCAGCCGCATTGATAATCAATGTTTTAATCGCATCTTTACCTCCCGCCAATTTAGAGGCAGTAGGGAAGCCCGCTCCACCTAAGCCTGCAATTCCAGCTTGCTCAATTTTGTGCAATAAATCTGGTTTGGCTAATTGATAGTAATCAGGGGTTGGCTCTAATGGGCACCAAGTATCTTTACCATCAGATTGAATACGCACACATAATTCTTTCAAACCCGATGGATGTGCAGTCACCATAGGTTCAATTGCAGTAATCGTTCCAGAGGTTGAAGCATGTACTGGTACGGTACGACCAAGACCACGAGTTAACGGTTGGCCTTTAAGCACAGAATCACCGACTTGAACGATAAGTTCACCTTCAGGGCCTAAATGCTGCTGCAATGGGATAATCAGCTCATTAGGTATGGTTGCAACCCGCATAGGGGTACGGCTGGATTGCAACTTCATTTCAGGCGGGTGAATGCCACCATCAAAATCCCAGATATTGTCTTTTTTCAACCATTTAAATAACTTAAGCATGGGAGTTCTCCCTTGATTTCACTTCAGTTTTTTCAATAGGTTCAACAGAAATATTTTTCACTGGAATAGTGTTTAAATCCCATTTCCAATTGGCGGTTGTGGTTTTCACGGGGACAAGTTCAATACAGTCAGTTGGGCAGGGGGCGACGCATAAATCGCATCCAGTACATAAATCTTCAATTACGGTATGCATTGCACGGGTGGCACCGACAATGGCGTCAACAGGGCAAGCTTGGATACATTTCGTGCAACCGATACAGTTTTCTTCATCGATAATGGCAACTTTACGAACAGGGTTCTGCGCTGCTTCATCACCATCAATAGGTTGTGGGTCAACATTCAGCAATTCGGCTATCTTTAGCATGACTTGCTCGCCACCAGGGGCACATTTATTGATCATTTCACCATTGTTAGCGACCGCTTCTGCGTAAGGGCGGCAACCTGGATAGCTACACTGCCCACATTGACTCTGAGGTAAAATAGCTTCCACTTGCTCGACAATTGGGTCAGCTTCGACTTTAAAACGTAACGACGCGTAGCCTAAAATTAGGCCGAAAATCAAACCAAATACGGCTAATATACCGATGGCAATCCATACAGACATCATTAGAATTTCACCAAACCACTAAAGCCCATAAATGCGAGGGACATAAGCCCTGCAGTGATCAGGCCAATGGAAGAACCACGGAATGGGGCAGGGACATTGGCAACAGCGAGTCGTTCACGGATCGCTGCAAACAGAACCATCACAAGGGAAAAGCCAATAGCGGCTCCAAAACCATATACGGCTGACTGCAGGAACGAATGGGACATATTAATGTTTAACAATGCCACACCTAATACTGCGCAGTTTGTTGTAATTAAAGGCAAGAAAATACCTAATAACCGATAAAGTGTAGGGCTTGTTTTTCTTACAACCATTTCTGTAAATTGTACTACCACAGCGATTGCAAGAATAAAGCTGAGTGTACGTAGATAAAGTAGGTCAAGGGGAACGAGGATCAGTGTATCAATTAGCCATGAAGAAATGGAGGCTAATGTCATGACAAATGTTGTCGCTAATCCCATACCGATGGCAGGTTCAAGTTTCTTTGATACCCCCATAAATGGACATAACCCAAGAAATTTAACAAGGACGAAGTTGTTAACCAGCACCGTACCAATAAAGAGTAATAGATAATCAGTCATGCTATTGCCTGAAATGAAAATATAAAGAACAAAAACTGGCCGAAGCCAGCTAAACAGCCATTATGATATCAAGCAATTTTTGTGATGCTTATCGATCTTGTGTGAAAGTCATTTTAACTCGTTGAGAACGTTTTAAATAAGGGACAAAGAACCCCGCGCCTAACAGGGGCCAAGCAAGGACTTGCAGAGCCGTTTTGTCATCAATGGGTGAAAATGCAAATGTTTTTAGTCCTAATAATAATAAAATAAGTAACCAAATCGTAAAGCGGCGAGGGAAGTGCTTTGAACGAGAAAACATTAATTGAAGCACATGAACACTAAATACTGTCATACCAATCGAGATTGCAAATGACAAATACCACGCAGCAGGAATAAACGTTATCCAACCCTCTACCGTGGAGACAATTTCATACAGCTTGATGCAATACATCACCGTCATACTACAAACTGCCAAGAAAGTGAGTAGCAAGTAGATTGCAGGAACCAAAAGCCAACCCGTCAGGCGGTTAGCGTCATAAACTGAACTCATAAATAATTATCCATTTTTAGCCAATCGCAATCGATTTAACAATTCTATCATAGATTTATTTGCCAACTCATTCCTTCTAATGCTACTTTTCGAGGCTTATTTATATCTACTGCGATGAAAAAGCTTAGGTATAACGACGATTAACCCGTGATCAATTAAGATCTAGCGAGGATCTTCATAATAACTGGCTGTTTTGTACTGTAAACAGGCTTTTTTAGCGAACTTATTAAATAAGCGTTGTTAAACGGTAATATGGAGTGACGCTGTCACTTTAATAAATTTCAGGGAAGCTGAGATTTTTTCCATTGAAAAATGAATTATTACGGCTATCTTTTAAGGCTAAAACCGATTTTAAGGCCAATTAAAGCACTGCCTTTTGTTATGGATAAGCAAATGAACTTACTTGCAAAATTAAGAATTGACCCTTTTTTACTGATCATGATTTGTGTTGTGGGCGTGGCAAGCTTATTTCCTTGTGAAGGAGATATTAAAACGGGCTTCCAATACCTAACAACTGCGGCGATTGCCTTATTGTTTTTTATGCATGGAGCTAAGTTATCACGCGAGTCAATAATGGCTGGGATAGGGCACTGGCGATTACATTTACTGGTATTTGCAAGTACATTTATTTTATTCCCCATTATTGGTCTCGGCTTAGCCGTTATTGTGCCTGCATGGATGTCGCCGACGGTTTATATGGGTTTCCTCTATCTATGTGCATTACCAGCAACCGTCCAATCTGCCATTGCATTCACTTCTGTTGCAGGCGGGAATATCGCCGCTGCGATTTGCAGTGCTTCTGCATCTAGCATTTTAGGTGTCTTTCTTTCACCTATCTTAGTTGGCCTTTTGATGGATGCAGATGGTAGCCAAGCCGTTGACACACTCAATGCTATTGGTTCTATTCTTATGCAATTAATGTTGCCTTTCGTTGTGGGGCATTTATCTCGCCCATTAATTGCTAATTGGATTAATCGTCATCGTAAATTAGTGAATATCACTGACCGATCTTCGATATTACTTGTCGTCTATGTTGCATTTAGTGAAGCAGTGGTTGAGGGGATTTGGCAGAAAATTGATGTTTATTCACTATTGATGATTGTTGTTGTGACATGCATTATTTTATTTGTTGTGATAGTGATAAACACGTTAGCGGCTCGTTTACTTGGCTTTAGCAAAGAAGATGAAATCACGATTGTTTTTTGTGGTTCAAAGAAAAGCTTAGCAAATGGCGTTCCAATGGCGAATGTGTTATTTCCCGCAGCTACGGTAGGCGTGATTTTATTGCCACTGATGATTTTCCACCAAGTCCAATTGATGGTGAGTGCGGTATTGGCACAGCGTTATGCAAAACGCTTAGTGAAGTAATCGTTGTATCGAATAGCTTGAATAACATGTTTATTTAAGCTGTTTTTGTTCTTTTCAGTCTCTCTAACTCTAACTTTTAGTTACAACATGCTATTTATTATTATTAAATAAAGTACCTTAGCATTGTAATTAACAGGTTAGCAGCTTTACAGGCGTGCGTGATTGAAAACAATGTGAGTTTGTCTGGAAGAAGGAACTGAAGGAAAAGGGCATCATTCTGTGCCCTCAATAACTCACTAATTAACGTTTGGCCGCTTTTTGGGCTAGCGCGACTTTCTCGCTATCCGATAAAAATGCCATTGTTAAGCCGTTACGCTGTGCTTGTTCTATCTCTGTAACGCTCAAACCTGCTTGTGGTGCGGCGACTTCATATTCATGGCGTAGTTCAATGCCTTGAACGGCAGGATCATCAGTATTAATTGATGCTAACACACCCTGTTGCAAAAAGGTTTTGAGTGGGTGCTGAGCCAATGAAGGCACAGTGCTAGTTTGGATATTCGACGTCAAACAGCTTTCCATACCAATTTGATGTTGAGCTAAATATTCAATCAGAGCAGGGTCTTCAATAGCTTTTACACCGTGGCCGATGCGTTGTGCGCCTAATACTTTGATTGCATGCCAAATACTGGCAGCACCAGCGGCTTCTCCTGCATGTACGGTAATGTTTAAACCTGTATCACGAGCTTTAATAAAATGCTCTTCAAATAGCTCACCAGGGAAACCTAACTCATCACCCGCAAGGTCTAAAGCACATAATTGGTTACGATGAGCAAGCAAACCTTGTAATTCAGTGGTACAAGCTTTTTGCCCAAACGTACGGCTCAAGATACCAATCAGATTTATTTTAATATCATATTGGCGACAACCCGCTTTAACACCATCAACAATCGCTTCTACCACACCTTCAACGGGCAATTGGTGCTTCATCGCCATGTAATAAGGTGAAAAGCGTAATTCTGCATAATCGATACCTGCATTGAATGCATCTTCGACATTTTCAAACGCAACACGACGACATGCATCTAAATCAGCAAGAACCGCCACACCCCAATCTAATTTTGTTAAGAAACCCACCAAGTCGGCTTCTTGGCCTATAATTTGCACATGAGGGCGAAGAGCTTCAAGTTCCGTGGCTGGTAATTGAATATTGTGTTCTTCAGCTAAAGAAAGAATGGTTTCTGGACGGATATTACCATCAAGGTGGCGATGTAAATCGGTTAAAGGGAGATTTGTTTTTATCACGGAATGTTCCTTTATCTATTTTCTTCCCTTATTTTGGCTGTTACAACGTCAAAGGCAATCTTAAGTCACGAAAAATGTGAAACTCATTCAATTATTACATAATAAATGTGATTGAAATCACATTTATTATGTGGGGTAAAAAAAACGCCAATCAAATTGACTGGCGCTTTAAATTTTTTAGGTAACAGAAATTAATTAGTTAGCTGGAGCTTCTTGCGGAGCAGGCGCTAATTCTGGTGCTTCCATTTCTGGAGCGGGCTCTGCATCAGGCGCTGGAACAGCTTCGTACTCTAAAGCATCATCTGGATTCGACATAATTTTCATCTTAGTCAGGAATTCAGCTAATGTATACTTATCATTGTTGAATGTGAGGTCATTACCTGCAAACTTGATAGTCATCGTTAAATCATTTTCACTATCAATCATCCAAGGTGATTTTTTCTGTTTTGCTTTTTCAGCACGTTCTTCGTCTGTCATGAACATTTCTTCGAATGGGGAAGAGAACATGTCAGACGTTAACATTTGCTGCACGCCTTCGAACTCAGACGTTACCATGCCTTTCATTTCTTTCTTCGTATCAGCATCAACTGGTGTACCTTGGTCAATGATCATGGCTTGCGTCATAGATTCGATTAACATTGGTTTGTTCAGTTTCAGGTTGAAGTCGAAAGATGAAATCAATTGCTTAACAGCTTCATCAACTTTGTTAGACATTGCTAAGGCTGTAATTTCGTCTTGGTTCCATTTGTTAAACGTAATGTTCAAGTCAACAGAGCTTTGACCTGCTTCGTTTTTCCAGTAGAACGGGCTAACAGTGAAAACAGGTTTGCTTTTCATCAGCTCAGGTAATGTAGTAGACATCATTTCCATCGCTAAACGTTCTGTTGCTTCAGTTGGATCGCCATTTGCTAAGCCTTGTGCCAATGCTTCGTTGTATTGCTCAACAAATTTGCCCAATGCTTTTGCATCTAACTTTTCAATTGCAACAGTTAATTCGCCCGAACCTAAGTTTTGCTCTAATGCTTTTAAGTCAGCGATACTGTAAGAGATATTCCCTTTAACATCTTCACCTGTGATAGCTGTATCACTTGAGATTTTGAAATCTTTAAATGAGAATTTGGTATCAGGGATGTTAAAGTCAGTGTCTGCAATAATAAACGATTGTTTACCTGTATAGAAACCGTACTGAGATTTTGTCACATTAGAGACTAATTTTAAGCCTTTTAATGTCATGGATTCAGTTTTATCTTTCTTACCGATAACTAAACTGTCAGTAATTAAAGACGCGTCAACCGCAGCAAGGTCAGCCGTTGTTGAAATATCAAACTTAGAACCACTGAAAGAAACGGTAGCATCATCTTTAGAGTATTCAACAGGGATTAACTCTAAATTAGTATCAATGCTTTTGCTGTAACCGATAACAGCGTTACCATGAATGAATGGCTTCCCTTTGGTTGCTTCAAATAATTCTTTAGTTGTAGCATTATTGGCTAATTCAACTTGGGTCGCTGCTAATTTAGGCATTAAATTAAATTTGGCAACCTGTGAAATAGGGAATGGGCCATGGTCGATATTTGCTTTAAATACGATTGATTCATCAGGTGTAGTCGAATCTGCTGACGTAATTACGATATCTGCTTGTGAAGAGAAAACACCTTTTTTGTAGTTTTCTAATTTAAAGTTCACACCTGATTCAGGCACATTTACAGCAAAAAAATCGTTGGTTTTCAGGATGACTCTATCAAGTTCATCTTTAACTTTAGAACCTGTATACCATGATGCACCGGTCCACACTGCGCCCAGAGCAACGATAACACCAACCGCGACTAATGACTTTTTCATTATAAACATCCATCCTTTCAGTACGTTTCTAACGCACTTATAAATTTGTATAAGTTTTATATAACCGTCTTAATGCTGCGTAAGAAAGACGGCTAATACAGAATATGACACTAAAGATTAAACACTCGAGCAAGTTTACCATTACCTTTAATGGAAACATGTTTCTCATACGCAGGCAGAAAAATAGACTCACCAGAATCAATGCTAATTTCTTTATCACCTGAGTTTAAAACTAACTCGCCTTCAATACAGAATAAAATTGAGGCTGTATCGTTAGTTAGGGTAATCCCCGAGTGATTAATAGAATATATATTAAATGAAAAATCTTCTACTGGAATATGATATTTCCAGATATTTCCAGATTTTTCGGGGATATTTAACAAATCATGCGCAGGCGTAGGTTTGAAATCAATATTCGCAATTAACTCAGGTATATCGATATGCTTATTTGTCAAGCCTGCGCGTAGCACATTATCGGAGTTGGCCATCACTTCTAAACCGACACCTTCTAAATAAGCATGTGGTGTTCGCGCATATAAAAACATTGCTTCGCCAGGTTGCAATTCAATGACATTTAAAAGAAGAGGGGTAAATAAGCCATTATCTTCAGGATATAAGCTAACCATTTGTTTTATTGAGTCCCAAGGTTCTCCCTGACGGCTATTTAAGGCCGCCTTTAATACCCCTAGAGCCAACTCTTTTTGTGCGCCAGTTAGATTCAGAAGTTGTGCAAACAATCGAGAAAGCTTCTCTTCAGAAGGAGATTGAACAAATAACTGAATGTCAGGATGAGCTGCAGAAACAAAATCAAGTAAAGCTGCAATTTCATTCAGGGGACGAAACGCATTCATCGCCTTGAAAGGCGTTAATGCATAGATTAATTCGGGTTTATGATTATCGTCTTTGTAATTACGGAGAGGTGAATCGAGTGGTATGCCTGCCGCATTCTCTTTGGCAAAGCCAACTTCAGCATATTTCTTATTGGGATGAACTTGAACTGACAACGGCTGAGCCGCACAAAGTACTTTGAAAAGATAAGGCAATCGGTGATAAGTTTGCGCCACCTTTTTTCCTAAATACAACTCAGGATGACTATCAATCAATGTATTTAACGGAGTAATTTGATTATTTTGGCTATCGATAACGTCGGAGCTAGCTTTAGGATGCGCTCCCATCCAAAGTTCAGCCATTGGCAAATTCTCTGGATTTGCGATTCCATACAGCTGTGTTAGGGCGTTTTTACTTCCCCAATCATAATTTTGGACTTTGTTTATCATTTTAAGCATAGCAAAATTCTCTTTTTTGTAAAAATCAACTCATTTCCTTAACATCAGGGTACAATAAGCTCGACCAAGTCTCATAAATTAAATTCAATTTGTGGCATTATACTGCTCGGTTATTTGCTTACCTGCAAGCAGACGATTCTAAAATTAATTATTCTGTGTATGTACCTAAGGAGATAGTAATGGCAGCCACTCGCATTGAAAAAGACTCAATGGGGCCTATCGAAGTACCTGCTGACCAGTTGTGGGGCGCGCAAACGCAGCGTTCTTTAGAACATTTCCGTATATCTGTAGAAAAAATGCCAGTCGCGCTTATCCACGCACTTGCGATTACTAAAAAAGCGGCAGCAAGTGTGAATATGGATTTGGGACTACTCGTTAAAGAACGTGGCGATGCAATTATTGCCGCTGCTGACGAAGTTTTAGCGGGTAAACACCCAACAGAATTCCCTTTAGCTATTTGGCAAACGGGTTCTGGTACACAAAGTAACATGAACATGAATGAAGTGTTAGCAAATCGTGGTAGTGAAATTTTAGGTGGTCAAAGAGGTAATGACCGTCTGATCCACCCAAACGATGACGTTAACAAAAGCCAAAGTTCAAATGATGTCTTTCCTACCGCGATGCACGTAGCTGCCGTTGTAGCTATTCGTGAACATCTGCTCCCAGAATTGAAAATTTTGCATAAAACTCTAGATGCAAAAGCAAAAGAATTTAAAGACATTGTTAAAATTGGCCGTACCCACTTACAAGATGCAACACCGCTGACTTTAGGCCAAGAAATTTCAGGTTGGGCTGCGATGTTAGCTCACAGCGAAAAACACATTGAGAACGCGGTTCCTCATGTTTGTGAATTAGCATTAGGCGGTACTGCAGTCGGTACAGGTCTGAATACTCACCCAGAGTATGCGGTTCGTGTTGCTAAAAAAATTGCTGAATTAACAGGGCAACCATTCATCACTGCACCGAATAAATTCGAAGCATTAGCAACATGCGATAGCTTGGTTCATGCTCACGGTGCGTTAAAAGGCTTAGCGGCATCATTAATGAAAATCGCTAATGATGTTAGATGGTTAGCTTCTGGCCCTCGTTGTGGTATTGGCGAAATTTCAATTCCAGAAAACGAACCAGGCAGTTCAATCATGCCAGGTAAAGTTAACCCAACACAATGTGAAGCATTAACCATGCTGTGCGCACAAGTCATGGGTAACGATGTTGCTGTGAATATAGGAGGTGCTTCGGGTAACTTTGAATTAAACGTTTTCCGTCCAATGTTAATCGATAACTTCCTGCAATCGGTACGTTTATTAGCTGATGGTATGCGTAGCTTTAACGAACACTGCGCTGTGGGTATCGAGCCAAACCGTGAGCGCATTGAGAAATTACTACATGAATCATTAATGTTAGTAACCGCATTAAATACGCACATTGGTTATGATAAAGCAGCTGAAATTGCGAAAAAAGCGCATAAAGAAGGCCTAACATTAAAAGAGTCTGCATTAAAGCTGAACTATTTAACTGAAGAGCAGTTTAATGATTGGGTTCGTCCAGAGGACATGGTTGGCAGTATGAAATCTTAATATAAACGTTAAGATTAAATCTTAAGGCACCCGCATGGTTAAACTAGCGGGTGTTTTTTTATCGCTCAATGTAAAGATTTAATCGAGGGATCAATAACTCAACAGGTTTTGCGCGTGGGCGATTACGTAATGCGATATTATCTGCATGGTAGTCAGGCAACTCCCCAATTTTGATTTCAGCCAATGTTTTCTCTACAGCAAAAACGAATAATGGTGTTGCACAGGCAAATTGAGTCTGTTTTTGCTGTGCCTTATCCCAAACGCGTGCAATTGGCTGCACTTTTACAGGGCGCTGGGTTTTTAAAATGGCATCATGGGGAAGGGACTCAATCAATTGTATTTCTGTTTTTAATTGTAATTGCCAATGCTCTCGCGGTAAATGAGCAGGGCAACGGCCATTTTCTAAACTATATTGTAATTTATCGAGCAATGTTTCTTTAGTGATTTTATTGATCACTTTTTTATTTGCCCAACCAAAGCCTAATGTATCTACATCCACTAAGCTTGTGATAGTACGGTAAGTATTTAACGTGAGTAGGCCATGCAAACTTTCTCTAATAAACTCAAATCGTTGAGTCTCATCTATCTGCGTAACAAGGGTTTTAATGGATATCTTCAGCTGATTGATTTCATCTATTAATTGGTTAAACCGCTGATAACCCTGGTTGTCTATTTGAATACAAATGACACCTGGTAGCCGAATAGCGGCTTTGTTACTAATTTCAGTAGATTTATTATGTATAAACAGTAGGTTGAGTAGGGCAATGACTTCTTTTATTGCATTATTACCAGTAATCTCATCAACAATAATTTCGTTGACCTCATTGTTTTCATCACCTTTAATGACATCGGGTAATGTATAAACTTTAGCTATATATTGTTTCTGCTCAGACAATAACCCAGATAACTGTTTTATCTGGCATTCTAATAGGTTAAAAAATTCGATTAATATTTGTTTTTTATTCATATGAATTAGTTACAACATACAGTTTGTTTAAATATAAATTAACATTAGCAACAGTGTTTTTCAATTCGATTGTGTTAACTAGCGTAAAAAGGGGATGACTCCCCTTATTTTGGCACTATTTTCAGTTCGATTTCACAAAATGTATATTTAAATCAATTGCTTGATAGAATGCATTACCTGTGTCATCGATTGTCCATACTGCTAAAATGGTATGGTACCCTTGATGTGATAATGGAAGGACACAGTTATGTTGAACAACTTCCTGTGGTATTTCAACGCGTTCGTATTTGCAAAAAGGTTTTAACTCAAATTGCGCACGAGATAGCGGTGCATTTGGATTCCAATTTAATTTGGTGATGAAGTATTCCCATTTCGTGGTTTTATGTATCGCTGTTAACCGCCATCTGAAATCAATTTCAGGGGAGGATTGTGTCAAGCGTTTCCAACGAAGAGGAGTTTGTTCATCAAGCTGTTTAAACTGGGGTAGTCCTGCACTCGCAATTTGACCATCAAGCGGGCCTTTTTCTGGAAACCCCTTCGGTCCTTCAACTGATTGGGGTTCATATTGAACAGGGCCACAATTTTTGTTTTCTTGTTTTTTACACAAATAAGCTCGACTTTCAGGAGACTCGACATATCCATGGGACCAAACTAGAAAACTACAACAGAAAAGAACTGGGGCAAACAACAACGGTTTCATCTCATTTCCTCGTTATTAAAAGAGTGTGTATCATCCAGTAATAACGAGGGGGAGAAAATTTTAACCTTTATCAGTGTCTAAGCTAATGGTCATAACAGCCTGATTTCAATCGGCATGCAATCATAACACCAACCAATAATATTCCTGCGATGAATAAAGCAACGCCGTTCCAACCATAATTAGCCCAGAATAGCCCACCAACTGTACCCGCAATACTTGAGCCTGCATAATAGCTGAATAAATACAGTGAAGATGCTTGCCCTCGAGCCCGTTTAGCACGACGTCCAACCCAGCTGCTAGCAACAGAGTGTGCCGCGAAAAAACCAGTTGTTAATAAGGTCATTCCCAATAAAACAATCCAGACATTTGAATGTAATGTAATTAAAATACCTAATAACATCAATGAAATAGCAGCAATCAATATGTTACCTAATCCATATTTCTGGGTTAGACTGCCTGTTTTTGTCGCACTGTATGTACCTGTTAAGTAGATAACAGATAAAAAACCAACGGTAGATTGTGATAAGTTATAAGGTGCTTCTAATAAGCGGTAACCAATATAATTATACATGGTGACGAACCCGCCCATGAGAACAAAACCCTCAACAAATAACCAAGGTAAGCCTTTATCCCTAAAATGAAGATGTAAATTGACCCATAAATTTTTCGGTTTTAACGAGCTGGCACGAAAGTGTTGGGAAGGGGGTAACAAACGCCAGAAACTTATCGCAGCAATCAAAGCCAAGGTCCCTAAAATCACGACAGCGACACGCCATGAAAAATAATCAGCAACAACCCCTGTCATTAATCGTCCACTCATTCCACCAATGGAATTCCCGCTGATATAAAGTCCCATAGAAAGAGCCACATAACTTGGGTGTATCTCTTCACTTAAATAAGTCATGGCTACAGCGGCAACGCCACTAAGGGATAAGCCAACTAAGGCTCTAGCAATCAAAATACCTTGCCAGCTTTGCATCACTGAACTTAATAACGTAAATAATGCTGCACATGTCAACGCTATCACCATTACGTTTTTACGACCAATCGCATCTGATATTGGCCCTGTGATTAACAAACCTAAAGCCATTAAGCCTGTGCTTAATGAAAGGGCTAGGCTGGCTGTTGCAGGAGATACGTTAAAATCTGTGGATAATAAAGGCAGGATAGGCTGCACAAAATACAGCAGCGCAAATGTTGCAAAACCAACTGTAAAAAAGGAGAGGGTGACACGTAGGTATAAAGCGTCATCTCTTTGAATATAATGTTTTTTAGGTGCGACATGTACCGCGGAGTCAGTTTCTTCCCTTTCAGCAGGTTGCTCAGTAGTCAGGCTATTGGATGAGTGTTCCATGTGTATTCCTTGTCATACTAACTCATTTGATTTTGATCAAAGAATAGAAATTCCTAAGTTTTTTGTCTAATATATTAATTATCTAAAATGATACTTTAAAAATATCAATATACTTATGAACATTGAACTGAGGCATTTACGCTATTTTATTGCGGTAGCAGAAGAGCTCCATTTTGGGCGAGCCGCTGAGCGCCTACATATATCACAACCTCCATTAAGCCAACAAATACAATCACTTGAAGAACAAATTCATGCTAAATTATTGGAGCGAAATAATCGAAATGTCGCTCTAACACCAGCAGGAACCATGTTTTTAAAAGAGGCTTATCAAATACTTGCTCAAGTTAATGCGGCTGCAACTAAAGCAGCTCGAATGGAAAAAGGTGAGCTCGGTGAATTATCTATTGGTTTTACTTCCACAACACCCTTTATGCATAAAGTCACAATGAGCTTAAGGCAATACCGTGAGACTTACCCTGAAGTCTCTATTCACATGCACCAAATGAATACAAAACAACAAATTGCGCCTTTAGTAACTGGGCGCATTGACATGGGGATTATGCGAAATACTATTTTGCCTGAACAACTCGACTATCAATTGCTGTTTAAAGAATCATTTATGGTTGCCGTTTATGAAGGGCACCCATTGTTAGAATTCGAAGAGCAAGGCGTCGATATTCAATTGTTGGCTAATTACCCTCTAATTTTTTTTGAACGTGAAGTAGGAACGGCGTTACATGATGAGATCAGTCAGTTATTAACCTCCGCAGGGATCGTCCCTAAAATCTCACAAGAAGCAGGGGAAGCCATGACAATACTTGGGTTAGTTTCCGCAGGAATGGGAATATCTATTATTACTGAATCATTCACACGCATGAAAATTGATGGTGTAAGATATGTAAAATTAATTAATATTGAGGCATCATCTGAAGTATGGTTAGTTTACAATACCCGTAGAACCTTACCTGCAGTCGCTAAAAAATTGACTCAAATTTTGATTTCCAATATTGTCGGCAAATAAACGTGACCGAAATCACACTTGGTATGTATGCAGAATCATTCATATACAGAATAAGGCATAATAACTAATTGCTTTATAAAGGATTTGACAATCGCTATGCTGAACCAAACGGGTCATATTGACCAAATAAAACAATTAAACACAGGTATTGTGTATCGAATAATTGATCAACATGGTCCAATATCGCGTATTGCCTTATCTAAGCAAGCTTCATTAGCCCCTGCAAGTATCACTAAAATTACCCGTGAGCTAATGGATGCCCACCTTATTAAAGAGCTAGAATTTCCAGTATTGGGTTTGCGAGGTCGTCCCGCAATTGGTCTGGTCATTGAAAGTGAAGGGTGGCAGTTTCTTTCGATGGTTATTGAGCCACGTAAAATCACGGTTTCTTTGAAGGAAATTAATGGGGTGACGCTAGCGCAAAACTCATACCCATTTGATGTGTGTGGTAATGATGCTTTTATTCATGAATTGCTTGAGTTAATCAGCCAGTTTTTTGCTGATCATCAAACGTTAATTGAGCGGCTTACAGCGATCAGCATCCTTGCAGAAGGTATCATAGATCCTTACCAAGGGATTGTTTTCCAACTTACGGGTTTCAATATTAATTCTTTACCAATAGCACAACATCTGACTAAACAGACAGGTTTACCTGTTTATTTACACTCAACCGTTGATGCACTGGCATTAATGGATCATTTTTCGCTTTCAGCAAAACGACAAGCCACAAATATTATTTACCTTCAAATACAGGATGTGGTGAATGCCACTGTACTAAACCGTGGCATGACATTAGATGCCAATACACAAAAACCGCTTCTATTCGGTCATAGTCAGTTAGGTGAATCGAATCAAGTTGCCTGTTATTGTGGAGGTGAGGGTTGCTTGGAAACGCATATTTCCATTCCAGTGGTATTGCAAAAAGCCAGTAATTTATCTTGTCATTACCCTGATAGCGTCTTATTACAAAATGAAATATCAATCGATAAAATTTGCGCTGGCGCAATATTAGGCGATCCCCTTTGTGTTTATCTAATAGAAATGGTAGCAAAACAATTGGCCAAACCATTATCGTTAATGGTAAGTCTATTTGGTACTGAACTTATTCTTATTAACTCCCCCTTAAATATAGCATCAGAGAGATTATTTGAGCGGTTGCATCATTATATACATCAATACGCATCTCCTCTGTATAGTTCTCATTTATTAATAGAAAAATCTAACTTTTCAGTAAAAGAAAGTGAATCCACATTAATTCAACGCGCTTTATATGATGGTTCACTGCTACTACAATTGCTACAAGGCTAAAACAATTAGATAAACTTTTGACTATCGACCACAAAATTGAGCTAACGCAAACTTATCACTTTCCCATTCCCATAAACTGAATCCATATCATTTTTACAGCTTATTGCTGCTAGTCTGTCACTTCAGGATAGAAAAAGACCATGATCAATCTATTTATTACCGGGACAGATACAGATGTCGGGAAGACAGTATCGACACTTGCTATTTTGCAAGCACTCAATGGACAAGGAATTAAAGCCGTAGGATACAAACCTATTGCAGATCAATGCATTGATACCCCTGAAGGAGTCAGGAATAAAGATGCATTATTGATTCACAGTGTGTCTAAAGACCTCGTTTCTTATGATGAAGTTAATCCAGTTCGCATCACTGACAACTACAGCCATGAGAACAGTATTGATTTTAGTAAAATCAAACAAGGTTTAGAGCATTTACATGAACAATGCGACATGGTCGTTATTGAAGGAAATGGCGGTTGGCGCTATTTACTTGATGATAATACTTTTTATGCCGATTGGCTCAAAGGACAATCAGTCGGAGTCATCTTAGTGGTGGGTATTCAGCACGGTTGTGTCAATCATGCCTTGTTAACAGCGGATGCAATTAGGGCCGATGGTTTACCGCTAATTGGCTGGATGGCAAACCGAATTAATCCAGGTCTTGCTCATTACGCACAAATTATTGACCGTCTACAGCACCACATTAAAGCGCCACTAATTGGTGAAATTCCGTATTTATTACGGCCAGAAGAGCGGGATTTAGGACGCTATTTGCATATCGAAAAATTGCAGGAATTTATTACTGTACCAGCATAATCATTTGAAAATAAACAAATAAAAAGGGCGATTTATTCGCCCTTTTTGTGTTATTTATCCATGCCTAATGGCGAGTATAAATAATTTTATATGAATCATTTTGGCAGTGACCGACAACTTGGCCTTTTGATGGGTCAACTTCATCATTAGGAACTGCAACTAAACTAAAACTATCGGCAGGTACGCCATTATTGATAATTTTCTGTTTAATTTCTTCTATCACACTTTCACATGAAGCTTGAGCAAAAGCAGGGGCCAACATCACTAAAAATAATGGAACTAATAATTTCTTTTGCATCGATCCTCCTTGGTAAATGACTCCATAACGAACAAGTTAACAACTTACGGGTTAATTGGACGACCAGTACTAACATCTAAACAGCGCTTTGTACTAGGCTCCCAATAGGCATTCAGATTCAAGCTTTTTTCACACTTATCTTTTGCATCAAATGCGGCGTCAATCTTATCGAACTCTTTTTCAGTACGCGTATTCACTTTATTGCGTAACATTCGAGTGTTATCCCATTGTTCTTTTTCTTGGCGAGCTTGTTCTTTATTTAAAGTATCATCACCTTTACCAACAGAAACACAAGTACTGCCTGCAGTGCATGACGTTGTTGTATTTCCCTGAGCAGCGGGGGCAACTGTTGTCCAAAGTAATGGTAAACAGACACACATAGCTGCTACGCTTTTCTTCAAAATATTCTGAGTACTCATGTAAATTCCTTACTAAACAGGGCCAATATCTTGAGTATAGCCAAAGATAAACCATTTCGTCTGTAGAGAATAGTACGAAAATTAAAGTTGTTTATGAACGGTTAAACCAGCGAATGTTTGGCAAACAGGCATTAATTCCAGAGTATTCACGTTCATATGCGCAGGCAGCGTTGCAACCCAAAATACCGTTTCAGCGATATCTTCAGGCGTTAATGCTTCAGCACCTTTATAGGTGTTTGCAACTTTATCATCATCACCTTTAAAACGTACGTTAGAAAACTCAGTTCCACCGACTAAACCTGGCTCAATATCCGTCACCCGAATTTTTTTACCTTGTAAATCAGCACGTAAACCTAATGAAAATTGTTTAACAAATGCCTTAGTGGCGCCATACACATTACCACCTTTGTAAGGCCAACTTGCTGCGGTTGAACCAATATTAATAATATGACCATGATCTTTTGCCACCATGCCTTGTAGGACTTCATAGGTCATATTGACCAAACCTTTGGTATTGGTATCAATCATTACTGCCCAATCGTCTGGGTTTGCATTAAACGCAGGTTCCAAACCAAGTGCTAAACCTGCATTATTGACAAGAACATCAATATTTTTCAAGGAGGTAGGTAAATTAGCGACGGCAGTTTGAATCGCTTTTCTATCTTGAACATCTAATGTTAGAGGATGAAAACTATTGCCTAATTCACGTTGTAACGCTTCTAAACGTTCAGTTCGACGCCCTGTACCAATAACGGTATGACCTTGCTGAATGAATCTACGCGCGATAGATTCGCCAAATCCAGATGATGCACCAGTCACTAATATAATCATGAAAACCTCTAAGCTATTATAGTTGTCTTGCGTAAATTTATTCTAACGCCTTCGAAAGGGAACTACAAAACTTACTATTCAAGACCAACGATATGCTTATCTTTTGGGTAGCTCAACGTATAATTAAATGGAATTTCAATCTGTTGGTTAGCTTCTAAAGTCACATCCCAAGTTAATTCTCCTGTTGTTTTATTGACAACAGCCTGTTTATTATCAATTTCAGAGACTTTAATTTCGCTATCTTGACTAATCGGTAATTGGTCAACAATTGTTAAATTAATTGGCTTAGTATGCATATTTTTGGCTTTAATTAAATATCCTTCCTTCTGTTCAATAGTTGAACCAATAAAACTTGGTTTTTTCTTCATTTTTTCGTTATTTTCACGAGAAATCTGAATGTTTTTATCAATGCCAAAAGGAATAAAGAGAGTATCATTCAACTGAGTGGTATCAATTTGGAAATTACCAATATACGTATTGCCATAGTAAATATTGGCGTTACCATTCAGTAAATTCAGCGCCTGCCAATTATCGATATCGGCTTGTAAGAAGACATCTTCCGCCAATTTCGGTGTCGTCGTGTATTGGTATTTCCCTATAATATCTGTTTGTTTGATGGTTAACGAGTTGGGTTTTGTGCTACTTTTTAGGCTATAAGGTAATGAAATATCGTAGTTTAAATTGATGCCATTGTTTGATGCAGTGACAAAATCGGCAATACCTGAGCTATCACGCTTTTTTTTTGCACGCATACTAGCGTCCGTCATTGCGACGGGAGCAGGGGCCTGTTGCATTAAGGCTTGGGATTCGTACTGTATACTGTCATCATAAACCGATAAGCGCCAAGGTTGCAGGTTAAATGGCGTAATATTTTTAGACGGATTCACAGAGGATAACGTTAAATTGACATCTCGCCAATCAATCCCTGTGTTTTGCACAACATTGGCTTTGTAGGTAAGAACGATAGGGGATTCAACATCTTCACTACGAAAATCATAACTTGGGGACCAGGCGGCATCAGGGGTAAGGTAAGAAAGTTGCATTTGTGCTGTGGTTGCGTTTTTCGCATCAATAACCATCACCACTTGAGTTTGCTGCCCGACAACCGCAGGCAAGTTTTCATCAATTTGAGCTTGTAGCAACATGTTTTTTTCTTCAAGCTCACCCACTGACGTTTGGTTCTGCTGCTGTTCTTGCAATATTTGCGTCATCTGTTGACGAATAAAATTCAATTTTTGTGATGATTGCTCAATTGTCTGGCTATTGTTTTCACCAAAAAAACGTTGATCTTTCAACAACGATAATTGTTCTTCTCCCACTTTAATTGCAATATTTAAGCGTTCAATTTGTTGATTATTTTGTTTTTGTTGTTCTTGAAGCGTAATTATTTCAGGTGAATAAATAGGGGGAACAGCGACCTTTTGGACATTGATTGAACGAATAATAACATCATTATTTTTCAAACTAACGGACAGGGTTCGTGGGTCTATATTTGCTGCAATATTGGTCAATATAACATCATTTTGGCCCGGTTTAAGTGACAGTGTCACATCATTATCCAACTCAGCCCCACGTAAAAATATTGTTGCATGATTCAATTTAACATTTTGATTTAAAGTACTTTCTGCTTCCGCTAGAGCATGGCCTGCAGCAAGAAGTGATGTTAAAAGTAGGCCACTTACAATACGAATGGAAACCGTCATAGTGAAACTCCAAGAATATATAATGAGCAAAAATTGATAAATCGGCGATTCACTCATCATATTTTATCCGTTTGTCACTTGATAACAGATAAAGCCTAAAATATTTTATTTGTACTTTTTCATTTGGTAGATAAAGTATCCAGTCGCTAAAGGGATGATAAATGGAATAATCGCAATTAAATACAAAGCGCCGAAGCCTCTAGCGCCCCCCCCATTAATTATCTCTTCAAATGTATGCTCTGAAAAATAGTGAAGAAGAACATCATCACTGCATTTTTTAGCAAAAGGAAATAAAGGCAGGCAAATACAAGCATAGATTATCCATAACAGGTGTGCTGTCGCATTTTCACTTAACGAATAAATAGCCATTCCAAAGATCATAAATCCAAAGCACGATTTACCCCAAAAATCCCAACTTTTGATAAATAGACGAATAGGGTGTTTATTTTTTCGCTCCAAGGCCTTACGTTTCTCGATTTTTTCTTTTGTGTAATGCCGTCCATTTTTACTCATAAAATTTCCTTGTAAAACAAAAAGAAGTAAAGCTATATTAATCTATCATTAATGGCTCAACGGTTAAAAATGAAAATATTTAACCACGCTAATTTTGATGGCACAACCGTTCGTTTGCATTGGACTAATCAACCTTATAAAGGACACATCAATTTAACAGGAAAAACATCTCATTAATGAAAGCCATATCTGCAGTCTCTCCAGTAGGTAAAAATATTGCGTTAGGAAAAAAAACGTTAGAAATAAGAAAATGGGCACCAAACATCGGTTGTAATGAAGACTTACTGATTGTTGAAAATCACAATTATCTTTTAAAAGATGACAATGAAGAAATGGGGAAAGCTGTCGCAATTGTTAAAGTGAAAAACGTGAGGCCATTCGTTGAAAGTGATATTGATGCAGCCTGCGCATCCTACTATGAAGCAGGTTGGCTAGCTTGGGAGCTAACAGACATCCGAGCGATTGAAACGCCAATAAAAATGATAGCAAAACGTAAGATTTATGAAGTTGAGTTGAAATTCAATTTTATGATTTACGGGGAATTAACCAGCCAAAACGCTGGATTTCTTCATTTTACACTTGGGTTCGCATAATGCATATTATGTTAAATAAGCTGTAAGGGTTCATTAGTTCACGATTCTTCTCTCCATTACGCTAGACTTATGTTTCTTGAGATCAACTCAATATTAAGATGGGAAATTCAACTTAACCCAATATTTATAAATGAAAAACGCTCTCCCTCCCCTTAAACATAACTATGGTTTATCTGAATCAGCTAAGACCTCATACTCATGACTTTATCTTTATCAGCATTTAAGAACAAACGGATGATATTACCATCCGTGTATATTTTCTTTCTTATTGCTTATATGCTGAGTAGAAAATGAAAAAAATTTATCAATGGACTCGCCAAAATTATCGAATAACAACAGATACTGACGATTTTGATATACCTTCTATTCACCAGTATCTAGTCCGTTCAAGTTGGGCAAAAGGAATTGATCTAGAGACAGTGGCCCAAAGTATTTCTCATAGCCTTTCCTTTGCTCTTTTTTATGATAATAAGCAAATTGGTTTTGCCCGTGTTGTCACAGACTGGGCGACATTTGGTTATTTATGTGATGTTTATATCCTCGAAGAATATCAACGCCAAAAACTTGGGCTCTGGTTAATGGAATGCTGCCATTCTCACCCTTTAATGATGCGCCTACGACGGCTCATGTTGGTAACATCAACAGCCCCCTGGTTATATGAAAAAGTGGGATATAATCCCATAAACCGTGAAGACTTTGTTTGGGAAATTGTTAGACCAGATATTTATCAAAAAATGGAATAAAACTGTTTATTGATAGTTTCAGCACTATGATTATTTAATAGTATTATTAACATGTTGATTTTATTAAAAACGGTATGATTAAACATACCGTTTTCTCAATGACTAAATGGTGACGGTTATGGTTTCTCAGCGGCATATGATTTAGGTTACGGCGTCACGTTTGGAGGTGGATATTCAAACTCAAAACGGACATCGGGCCAAAATAATGTGATAACTGTAGCCAGGGATATAGGCCTATTTTCGCCATAGACCAAACACGCTACCAGTTTTATCAACAAATGTTTAATCAATGGAGTGATGGTGAGAGCGACGTCTTTAAGATGTTGATTGAGAAGTTTTCAAACGCCTTAACGCTATTTGAAACCCCTTAACATAAGTAAGAGGCGTTTTTAATCAAACAGGCCTATCTATTTTATTGGCCGCTTTTTCTAACAAACTATCTAAGCTGGAATGCAGTAAGTGGTTTTTCACCTCTTTGCTTTCAACCTCCAGTTTACCTATATAAAGAAAAGAGTGAATTATCTTATTCATCAACCTAATTCATCTAATTTTTAACCCTGATATAAACCGTAACGTATACGTTGCAGATCGCCAAAAAAAACACTATATTGTAATATATATATTACAAAAGAGGCCGTTATGAAAATTTCAATGGCAATGTCAGATTTAGCAATAACACAAGAACTCTATAACCGCCTTGAATATTATAGGCAATCTAGGGGGCTGTCACAGGAAGAGCTTGTCGAAAATCTAGGTATTAGCCGACCAACCTACGCACGAATACAAAAAGGCACTTGCAGCCTTGGAACATTTATCAGCGTATTACGCGAGCTGAATTTATTGGAAGGGTTCGACACATTGATCCCCCCTCCGTCTTTACGTCCTTCAGAAATAGTTAAACAACAAAATGTTAGGCGTAATCAAATACAGACCAAACTCTCTGTCAAAGAAATGTTAGCTAACCGAAAAAATAAAGGTTCGATATGATAGCCAAATCTTGCACTGTCTTTTTTGATAATATACCCACGGGCTATTTGGCCTATACAGATGATAGCGGCTTTGCGACGTTCGAATATACCAAAGAGTGGCAAAAAGAGGGTTTTAGTCTCTCCCCACTTCACTTACCGTTGAGTTCACAAACCTATACTTTCCGCAGTTTACCTGTTGATACCTATCGCGGTTTACCTGCTGTATTTGCAGACTCCTTACCCGATGATTTCGGAAACGCCTTGATCAATGCGTGGCTGGCACGCCAAGGTAAAGACAAATCACAATTTTTAGCCTTAGACCGATTACTCTATACTGGAACTCGGGGTATGGGCGCACTTGAATACCAACCGACGAATTACCCGAACATTGAAGAAGATACCCCAATATTGATTGAAGAATTGGTCAATATCGCCCAAAAAGTGTTGGATGCGCGAGATGATTTGCATTTAACGGATAGTGAAGAATCCTCGATGTCTAAGTTGCTACAAATCGGTACCTCTGCAGGTGGTGCACGTGCTAAAGCCGTAGTCGCAGTCAATAAAGACCGTACAGAAATCCGCTCAGGCCAAGTAAAAGTCCCAGAAGGGTTTGAACATTACTTACTTAAATTTGATGGTGTTGTAGAGCACCAAAGTAATAAAGAAACCTTTGGCGACCCAAAAGGATTTGGGGTGATGGAGTATGTTTATTACCTGATGGCCACACAAGTGGGTATTGAAATGTCAGAATGTGAGTTATTAAGGGAAGCACAGAGTGGACGTGCTCATTTTATGACTAAGCGCTTTGACAGAGTGGGAAATTTAAAATATCACGTCCTTAGTTTATGTGGCTTAGCGCATGCAGACTTTAGAAAACCAGGTGCATTTAGTTACGAAGAGCTACTGTTAACTGCAAGGCAGTTGGGTTTATCAAATAAAGAGCAAGAGCAAATATATCGCCGAATGGTGTTTAATATCATCGCCCGTAACCATGATGACCACACTAAGAATTGGTCATTTATGGTGAACGACCAATACGAATGGCAGTTAGCGCCTGCTTATGACCTCGCTTGGAGTTATAAAAAAGACTCAGAATGGGTACAATCTCACCAACTGTCATTAGCGGGTAAACGTGATAATTTTACCCATGATGACTTATTGTCAATCACAGAACAAATTACACACCTACGTAGAAATAAAGCAAAAAAAATAATTGATGAGACAATTGCCGTGGTCTCAACGTGGCGAGAGCTTGCTGAACACCATGGTGTTCCAGCTGCACTGAGGGAGAGTGTTTGGAATACACTCAGATTAAAATGGTAACGTATATATTCCAAATAGTATAAAAAAAGCCAATATTGCAATATATACATTACAATTTGGCGCAAGCAAAATTAGTAGTCATCCGTTGCTTGCGCCTATATCTATTATAGTTCTATTTCATAAATGGATAATCAATATAACCTTCTGCACCACCGCCATAAAATGTTTCAGGGTGCTGAGGATTCAGTGGTGCACCATGCTGCAAGCGCGCAACTAAATCAGGGTTTGCGATAAAATCACGGCCAAAAGCTACGGCATCAATTAATCCTTTTTCGATTAAGTCTTCTGCCTTTTCAATAGTATAAGCACCAGCACCAATAATTACACCATCAAAACACTGGCGAACTTTTTGACGAAATGCCTCTGTATAAGGCTTACCGCCTGCCCAATCAGGCTCAGAAAGATGTAAATAACCAATCCCACGCTGATTTAACGCATCAATCACATATAATGCGTCTGACTCTTCATCGGGGCCATTTCCTGTATTTTGGAAACTACCAATTGGAGATAGTCGAATACCTATGCGCTCTGGTGCCCATTGTTTACATACGGCATCAATCACTTCCAACAAAAAACGTGCGCGGTTTTCAATACTACCACCATATTGGTCATCACGATGATTTGCATCTGGCGATAAAAATTGGTGCAATAAATACCCGTGAGCACCATGTAATTCCACCATGTCAAATCCCGCTTGGCGCGCATTTTCTACCGCTTGGCGAAAGTCATCAACAATTTGAGGGATTTCTTGTAATGTTAGCGCTCGCGGCATTGAGGTTTCAACCCTCACTGGTTTACCTTGCTCGTCTCGTAAAGACGTACGTGTGTTAGCACTTAGTGCCGAAGGTGCAACAGGTGATTGATTCTCAGGTTGTAACGTATCATGGGAAATTCGCCCCGTGTGCCACAGTTGTACGGCAATATGACCACCTGCATCATGTACCGCTTCTGTGATCTTTTTCCAAGCGACAATTTGCTCAGGGCTATGTAACCCTGGAGCCCCTGCATAGCCTTTTGCTTGCGCTGAAATTTGTGTCGCTTCCGAAATGATCAACCCTGCACTAGCACGTTGACGATAATACTCCCCCATTAATTCTGTAGGGACATCACCTGGCTCAATACTACGCAAACGCGTTAATGGTGCCATGAATATTCTATTTGCTGCAGTGAAAGCACCAACTTTAAGTGGTGTGAATAATTGTTTTTGCGACATAACAGCTCCATATTAGACCAGTCGACTAGTAATTAGAGAAATAAAAACGCCATTTAACTATTTGGCGTCTGAAGTGTATTCTTTACATGTTCCAACGCGTTTTCCAATGGAACCGTGCTACGTGTAATTTTTGATTGTAAATTTGCCCCTAACCAAAGCGCATAGAAAACTTGAGCCTTTGATAAAGGATCACCCATAAAATAAAGCGATTTTTCTTGGCGACCTTTTTCTAAGGCATCCGCAAGCAAACCAATAATTTGCCGAACACCCTCATCCATCGCTTTATTCATATCTTCAGATAAGTCACACACTTCAGCTGATAATTTTACCGTGAGGCAACCATTAATATGACCCACCTGGCAGACCTGTTGCAGCATTTCACCATAATAAGCTAAAAATCGGTCGCCGTAATTCCCTGCTCCTTGTTCGAAGTGCTTTGTTAGGCGTTGTAAATAGTCTGTGTAATAACGTTCTAACATCGCAACACCAAACGCTTCTTTAGAGCGAAAATAATGGTAAAACGATCCTTTAGGTACTTGTGCAGTTTTTAAAAGTTCACTAAGCCCCATCCCCGTAAAACCAAGATGCAGACAAAGGCGCTCACCCGTAGCTAAAAGATGTTCACGTGTATCGTGTTCTGTGTGTTTATTCATGGCACTACTGTACTGGACTGATTGGTCTAGTACAAGTTTTTTCCTGCTAAAATACAAAAATAGCATATTCTGCCAAGGCAATTTCAGGCAATATATTCCTTTAAATAGCGAGGTGGGAATGGGTATGACGAGTGTAATCGAAGAACAAAATGATAAAGCATTTAAGCACCATTTTAATGAAGCGATGTTACAGCGACTTGCTGAACTCATTAGTGTTGAATACCCAGAATTTAATGCAAAAACATTGCATGATTTAGCCTCTAAAATGTCCCAACTTGAAATGAAAGCACGAGTCCATGCGATCCGAGACGTTTTAATTACCGCACTGCCATCTGACTACCCTAGCGCACTTAAAATCATTATTTCGGTGCTAAAACAAAATAAATTACAAGGATTTGCTATTTGGCCATTGGCTGAGTTTATTCAAGTACAAGGTTTAGCACACTACGACATTTCACTCGATGCCTTAAAATTACTCACCACCTATTTTACCTCTGAATGGGCCATTCGCCCTTTTATCAAACAATACCCTAATGAAACCATGAGCTTTCTAACCAAATGCACTATTGATGATAATGTCCATGTGCGCCGTTGGGCATCTGAAGGTACTCGTTCTCGCCTCCCTTGGGGTGAGAAATTACATGCGTTTATCCAAAACCCTATCATCACTCGCCCAATTTTAGATGCACTTAAGTTTGATAGTGAGTTATATGTCCGCAAAAGCGTGGCCAACCACCTTAATGATATTTCGAAAGACCACCCTAGCTACGTGACACAACTACTGACTGAATGGAAACAACAGGCCAATACACCACAAGAACAGCAATATATCAAATGGATCACTAAACAAGCATTAAGAACGCTAATTAAACAAGGAAACCACAACGCGTTGGCACTTATTGGTGTGGAACATGGGGCGCAAGTTTCTATTGAACAATTTAATGTCACTCCAAATATTAAACTCGGTGAAAATTTAATACTTGAGCTTTCTCTACGTTCATTCAGTGATAAACCGCAAAATTTGGTGATCGATTATATTATTGGTTTTATGAAAGCGAACGGAAAAACAGCGCCAAAAGTATTTAAGCTACGCACAATGACGCTCGGTGCCCATGAAACCCTCACCCTAGAAAAAAAACACACGGTTAAGCCCATCACCACAAGACAATATTATGCAGGAAAACAGCAAATACAGTTGCAAATTAATGGTAAGGTAATGGCGGAACAAAACTGGCTGTTAGCCATTGAATAAACAGCCAATTCGTTAATATGTTAGAATCTTAAATAACGAATAAGGTCAGGTTCTCTGACCTTATGTACTCACATAATCAACGACGTATGATTTTAATGGAGCGTATTTTCTCACCATAACCTAATGCGTTGTGCTCGCCACCCGATTCTGTGTGGTATTTCCCTGTATAATTAACCCCTTCATAAAAACGCACTGTCCAGCCATCAGGAATACTGTAAGAGGCAATTTTATCTGCAAAATCATAACGGGATAAGTTAGGAATATTTTCATCAATTTCAAGATACTCTCCCTTTTGCCATGTTTTTGTGTATACAAACATGCTCTCTTCGAGATAATCACCATTGAATGATATTTTGCTGGTGCTACATTTCGCATCTTTGGCTTTACAAAAAATACTGCCTTTCCCTTGCCCTAACTCACAGCGACGAGACGTTTTTTGCCGTGCATTTTGTTCTGAAAACGCAGCTTCTGCATAAAATTCAGAAAATGGTGATAATGCACAGATATGCACAACTTGTGTATCATGACGGGAGGAATTATTATGATAATTGGATTTTGCATAGCTAAAACTGGTAAACAAAATCAGCAATAAAATACGTTTTTTCATCGTAAAAGCATCTTTGGCGGAAATGTATTCAGCCAAATTACGGTAAATAAGCTAAATTTTCTAGTAGAACACTCTGATAAACAGTCACTTAGTGAATTTTACTTATCTATATTAGTTCAAGATCCCCCCGTGACTAAATGCAGCACAAGCGGTGATGCTCGCCAAACAAGTTGCTAACCCCAATCTCACTTATTTTTTATCCAGATTGAGGTTAAATTTTAGATAGAAGCGCGTCGAGCTTTGCGGGGTTTATACCATGTTTGCCCATCTGCATTAAGCCCAAACCCCCAACTTGTTAGTGATGCTCTATGACCAAAAAAGCCTGACTGATTGATGAGTTTTCGCGCTCGCATGCTTTTATCAAATGGGCAACTGGAGCGGATCCAACTGACAAACATACCAGGGCCTGTACCATCGACTGTAATATTACGGCGCATATGTGGAATTAAACGCTTTCCTTGCCACATGATAACTGACCAAGGAATATTAGGGTAATAATAATTCTTTTTAGCCGTCAAGGTATCAAATTTGCTTTGGGGCACAACGTCAAGAAAAGGCTCTACCCCATTATGCGTATAAAGATAGCGAATATAACGCATTACACTGTGTAGACTAAATGCATTCTTTTTGGCTGCAATAACGGCATTACCTAAGGCAGTTTTTCCTTTGTAATCCCTCCCATGATGAATTAGCAGATCGGGAAGTTCGTCTTGGTTGTCTAAAAGTGGTCTAATTTCCCCAATTGGGCCATCGACCATAACATCAATATCCATATATAACCCACCAAACCGCCTTAAAATACCGATTCTTAACATATCTGATGCAGCCGCATAATTCGCATAGGTTGTATTAGTCGATTCTCGGTTAATCGCTGCTTGATATTGATAATCAAATGGGGCAGGTTTTTTAACATTGATAACATTGAATATCGCTTGGCTATAACCTCGTTCAATGAGATTATTTTTCAACTTTGTTGGGTTATCACTCCACAAATTAATCTGATATTGAGGGTTATTATGTTTAAAGCTGGCAATATTACTGATGCCATCAGCGGGAAGTTCTTTGTGACCAAGCCAAATATAATGAGCAATTTTAGGGTATTGCCCTTGTTCGTCATAATATGTCATTGGGTTATTGCGTGCCATACGGTATAAATTATTCCCGTCAGCAGCACCCAGAGGGTCAGCACTCAGCCAGCGCCCAATCCATGGTTGGTAGTAACGGCGACCATAATAATATAAACCTGTCATATCAAGTTCCTTATTACCATAGTGCCGCGTTTTATAACCTGCTAAAGAGGTATTATCTGCCAGCCAAGTTGCTGTTCCGCCATAAGGATAATATTCTTCTTGGCTAAGGATATTTCCTTCGTTATCAAGTTCAATTCCTTGGTTTCCCGTTAATGAACTAAGTGAATAATGCATGGCATTATTGGCAACCCCTTTTGGCTTGCCACATTCCCAATGTAAAACTTGAAACTGTACCCCAATCAAGCTATTAACCGTAATTACTTGTAATATTTCATCATCGTTGCGATTTCTTAACTCTAAGTTCGGTAAATATATCACTTTCATTTTTTGTCCCGAACGTTCAGTCACTTTCACTGTTCGTTGGTATTGATGGTCATAACAGTAATGTTCTATAGCGTCAGCGCTTTTGACAGAGCGAAGTTCCTGGTGAGTTGTCCAGTTAAGGTGTTGGCCTTGAAGCAGTGTTTTCTGTTGTCCCGCTGCAGTAAATAACTCATCGACTTTTTCTGCGCTTGAAGCCAATTCGTTTAATACTGCGCGATTACTCTGATTGCTAGTGGTTATTTGTGTTGAATAACGTTGGTTTGTTGCGGGTGAGCGATGGGAAATTTTCGTTAAATTACCGCTATTATCATAACAATAAGTACGGAAATATCGCGTATAAGTTGCATTATCAAACGAAATACAACGGGAAGGTGATGAAGATTGGTAAACTTGGTTTGCCATTTCACGCCCAGACGCACTGACTAATTGATACAATGAGTCATACTGAAACTCTTGTCTTGCCTCAACTTTTTGGTTGTGCCAAAAACGTGTTTGCCCCGCCTGATCATGAACACAAACAACATTGCCCACAGGATCATACTGATAAATTAAGTCTTGAATTAATTTAAACCCCAATAAATGATCCGTTGGCCTTTGGGTTTTCACACGAACTAAATATTGAGTCTGTGCTTCATATTCGTAGTTTGCAACAATGCCATTACCGAGTTCTTCACTGGTTTTCAAACCTGAAGGAGAATACTGTATCTCTTTTGCAACCCACCGCTCTAACGCGTTTTTAATTTTTAAGCTGTAGGTTTTTAATTGCCCTGCAATATCATAAGATTGCCGATGTTGATTGCCCTTAGTGTCTTCAGTCACTAAGTTTGCCCCTGTTGCATCCGTGATGCAATAACTGACAAATTGGCTAACCGCAAGTTGTTCCTCCCTTTCATCAGTTTGCCAATCCACGTCATATTCAGCATCTTCAGCATGTTGGATTAAACGTCGAGTTTGTGAAATCGCTTTTCCCAATAATGAGACTTGGTCTAATTGCAATAATCCTACCGTATCGTAGTGGAAAATGCATTGGCCGCATAAATTAATATTTTGATAAATAATGGAATTATCCGCATATTCGAAACATTCGGTTACTCGAGTCTTTCCACCAGCCAATTTTTCTTTTAAGCACAATGGCCTACCTAAGGAAGTACTATCTTCATAGTCATAAGTACGAGTAACACCATTAGCATCAATACTCACTAATAATCGACTCTCTATATCGTTAATCGTCACCGTGTGTCCGTTATCTACGCCTTCACTCACCAATACAAGGCCTGATAAATCTGCTTTAAAACGAAAATTAAAAGACGTTTTCTTCTGTAAACGAGGATCACTTATCCCAAGCAGAAATCCACGAATATCAACGGACTGAAAGGTGAGTCTTTCATCTGTTATTTCGGGGGTATCTGGGTGGCGATAATACTCAATTAACCGAATATTGAGCCCGCGATTATCAGTAATCGTTATTGAAGGTGTTTTCCCCATTGAAAATTCATCCATTTTTCCTCCTTTAAAAAACGTTTAATTTGACCCCATTAGTTAAGCCGAACATTAGACACCGTCGTTGCCTTGGATTTTAATTTCTTAGGAACAAGCATTTGAGGACGGTAAAATAACGAAATTAATTGGTCAAAACTGTCATTGGTTGAGGTTTCATAAACACTTAACTGTGACTCAGAAGAAAGCAAACGTGCTGAGCCCACGATTCTTAAAGCAAGTGCTGTTCTAAAATCTTGAAATGAATACAACGTGTTAATCGCACTCTCTGCGATCGTTTCACTTTTTAGTGCGGCGACACCAGATGAGTCATCAGGAAAGCGTGCTGTTAAACGTTTTATGTCCGTTTCTCTGCGATAAAAGTCCAAAGTATCATTGATAGCCATATGGCTATAATTCATATACTTATAGCCCGTGATATCATCTACAGAAGTGACGTACAGGTTATCACCGAATTCACTCCGTGTTTTTCCGCGCACTCCTCTGATCCCTAATGAGAAAAAAGCAAAATCAACCGTTTTCAAGTTCAGTACATCGCTTGGTGTGGTATTGGTTTCACACGCAGATAAGATCCCTTTCTTGATGAGCTCATTTCTTGAACGAAACGTTGCACGGTTATGGGGTTTAAGAAATTGTTGGTCTGAAAAATGCAGTAAGGTGAAATCTAGCTTAGTAAAGTTATCAACAAAACCTCTCTCATCATCACTCAGGTCACCTACCTTAGTCCTAATCTGAACCATATTTTCCTGAGTATGCGCAAAAAATGTCTCTAAGTTATTAAAAACAGGCCGATAGCCATTATTATCTAACCATCGTTCACCTAAAGACATAATCTGGTAGCTCTGGTTGGCACGTGATTTTGCCCGGTAATTATTATACTGCTGGTAGTATCCTACAACGCGGTCAATTGGGTTAAGACCATCATTATCTTGGTATTTTAATGGGTTATTTCTCGTCATTCTAAAAAGATTTAAACCATCGAGTGTTCCACCAGGGTCTGCACTTAGCCAACGACCACAGCATGGTTGATAATAGCGATGACCGTAGTAATATAACCCTGTTGCATCAAGTTCTTTTCCTGAATAGCGTATCGTTTTGTAATCCGCTTCAACGTCATTACGTACAAGCCATACTGCAGTCCCTCCATAGGGGTAGTATTCTTCTAGGCTAATTAAGTTACCTTGGCTATCTAGCTCTAATCCGCTATTGCCATTAAATGAATCAATAGAATAACGTATTGAATTATTATCTATTTCTTTGGGTTTTCCTTGTTCCCAATGCAAAACCTGAACCCGCATTCCATTGGTTTCATTGATATGGATAACCTGAAGTTTCTCTTGATGGTTAATATTTTTTAGTTCGAGATTAGGTAAGTAAATGACAGTCGCTATTTGTTGATTATGTTCGGTGAGTTTAAAAATTCGTTGGTGGTCGCTACCATAACGGTATTGTTCGTAAATCGTTTCCCCCCTCATACTCAGTAATTCTTGACGTACAGTCCAATCCAGCGTTTGGCCCTTCATTAATTGCTTTTGCTGTCCACTCTGCGTGAAAAATGCATCAACATCTTTAGCTTCCATCGCCAATGAATAA
Organism: Providencia sp. PROV129; assembly: GCF_028482245.1. Taxonomy (NCBI): domain Bacteria; kingdom Pseudomonadati; phylum Pseudomonadota; class Gammaproteobacteria; order Enterobacterales; family Morganellaceae; genus Providencia; species Providencia sp. PROV129. The sequence continues at coordinate 436,279 of NZ_JAMPQD010000006.1, read as the reverse complement.
TCTATTGCGCGGTTACTTCTATCACTGACCGTCATTTTTATTGTATAGCCGCTATGTATTGCTGGAGTGCGATGGCGGGATTCGATTAAATTACCTGATTTATCATAATGATATGTGCGATTGTAATAGGTGTACATTGAACTATCGAACATAAAACGTTGAGGAGATGCATGCCTTTGCTGATTAATATTCGCCATTTCGCGGCCTGTTACACTCACTAACTGATACAGTGTATCGTATGTAAACCTTTGTTCAGGCTCTATTTTTTGATTTTGCCAAAAACGTGTTTGCTCTGCATCATTACGAATACATAATATATTTCCGACGGGGTCATATTGATAACGCAAATCCTGAAAACATTTAAAACCCAATTCGTGATTATTTGCTCGTTCAGTGCTAAACCGAATAAGCCGTTGTGTTTGTGGTTCATATTCATAATATGTCACAACACCATTTCCCAATTTTTCACACAGTTTTTGCCCAGCTGCGGAATACTCTATTGATTTGATCATGCATTGTGTAATCTCGCCTTTTATGGTTAACCCACAAAATTGTAACTGCCCTGCGATATCATAATGTAAACGCTGTTGATGCCCCTTTGCGTTTATACTAAGAATGTTAGCCCCTGTTGCATCATTTTTTAGTTCTGTACAAAAAGGCTCTGGATTTAACATCCCATCTCGGTCATTTGTATTCCAGTTAACATAAAAATCTTGATTATCAAGTGATTGAATTAACTTTCTTGTAATGTGAATTGCTTCCCCAGTGAGAGAGATTTGGCCTATTTGCAATAGCCCAGCCGTATCATAGTGGCGAATACATTGACCAGACAAATTGGCGTTTTGCTCGTGAAGTGAGTTCCCTGCATATTCAAGGTAATCACTAATACGCTCCCCCTGCTCGGCAGTTTTTTCCCAAATATGCGTTAACCGGCCTAAAGACGCTGACGTTTCATAAACAAAAGTACGCCATAAATTATTGGCATCAAGACTTAATAACAAACGTCCTGCAGAATCATTAAGAACCCTCACCGTACCGTTATCTATTCCCTGAGTTTGCAGTGAAAACCCCAAAAGGTTATATCTATAATTGAAATTAACTTGTTGTTTTACATATTGCCGCGGGTCAGCAACGGTTGCTAAGAAACCATGAGTGTTAAATTGATAAAACTCAATACGCTCCTCGGTCTGTTCTGCAAAATTAGGATGCCTATAATAGTCAATTTTCCGGATTTTATTTCCTCGATTATCCCTTACAACCACTAATGGTGTTGATGTAAACAAAGACAAATTCATATTATTTTCCTTTATATTCAAATCATTAATGAATATTCATTCTCTGCCCTTGTACAATTCGAGTATTCTTCGAATGTAATTTTTTAGGGACAAGAATTTGAGGGCGGTAAAAAAGGGAAATTAAATTATCGAATTCTGCGTCTGAAGTTGTTGAGAAAACAATTTGTTGCGAATGTTTGTTGAGTAATCGCGTTGATTTGACGATGCGTAATGCAAGTGCTTCTTTAAAATCACTATACGGATAAAGCGTATCACTGGGTTTTGTTGCAATTTTTTCATGAGTTAATGTTGCGGCAGCACACAGATCACCTCGAAATTTGTCAACAAGTCTACCTTGTGATGTCATTCTTTTATCAAACAGCATCGTATCATTAATTGCCATATGCCCATATTTTAAATACTTATAATCACGCACTGAATTTAGTGGGGTAACATATTTTAAATCACCAAATCGGCTACCCATTTTCCCTGTCACTCCCTCAACACCGAGAGAGAAAAAAACAAAATCTTTTGTTTTTAAACCCACAAAATCGAAATCTGTGGTGTTCGTGTGGTCAGAGCGGATCAGCATTTTGTCTAGCAAGCTATCTCGGGAACGAAAAACGGCATGACTACCACGTTCTAAAAATCGTTTATCTGTGAAATGAATTAAGTCAAATTTTAATTCGTTGAAATTATTCACAAATTCTAACGAATCGCCCCTGATTTCACCTACAGCAAGGCGTAAATTCTGCATATTATCCTGCGTCATTGCATTGAAAGAATCGAGGTCCATAAACGGGATTGAATCATCATCGCGTGAAACCCAATCTGTACCTGTCGACATGATTTTATAGCTTTCATTGGCTCTTATTTTAGCCTTTTCATCAATGCGCCGATGATAATATTCAACAATTTGATTAAACGGATTTAGCCCATTATTATCTTTATATTTCAGTGGGTTATTCCTTGCCATTCGAAACAAATTCAATCCATCGACAGTTCCACCAGGGTCGGCACTTAACCAACGCCCACACCATGGCTGATAATAGCGATAACCATAATAGTAAAGCCCTGTTGCATCCCGTTCTTTACCTGAATAACGATGTGTCTTATCTTCCCCTTCAAGCGCACTGCGTGCTGCCCATATTGCAGTTCCACCATAGGGATAATACTCTTCATAACTCATCAATTGCCCTGATTGATCCAGTTCTAAATCACCACTCCCCGCTAACGCATTAATACTGTAACGTATTACGTTATTTTTAATTATATCTGCCCTTCTGTTTGTCCAATGCAAAGCGCGAATAGATGCAATTCCCGCATTCCCTACAACAATCAGTTGTAGTTGCTCTGCTTCTTTTCCATGAATTTGTTTGTAACGCAATTCTAAGTCGTCTAAGTAATAGGTTTGGTAACTATTTGATTTTTGTTGGCTAACCTTTAAAACACGCTGACTATTCGAATCATAACGATAATGTTCATTAACCTCTCCCTGATAAACCTGTCGTAATTCTTGCCGCACCGTCCAGTCAAGGCATTGCCCTTGAAATAACTGTGTCTGCTGTCCGCTTGGTGTAAAAAAGTGGTCAACTTCATCACTGTGTGCAGTAAGTGAATCGAGAACAGCGCGATTACTGTGCGTATTTGTGGTCATTGATTGGGTATAGCATTGGTTTGTCGCAGGAGCTCGATGGTGGATCTGTATTAAATTGCCACTGCGATCATACTGATAGGTACGAAAATATTGGGTGATAGTCATACTGTCGAACGAACAATATCTGGGTAGTTTGGTCTTTTCCGTGATATTGCTTGCCATTTCACGCCCTGATGCACTCACCAATTGATATAAACTATCATAGACAAAGCTTTGTTTCGGCTCTATTTTTTGGTTTCGCCAAAAGCGTACAGGTTCAGCATTATTGTAAATACAAACAATATTCCCTACGGGATCATATTGATAACGTAAATCTTGTAGGCGTTTAAAACCGAGAGGATGGGTTACTGGTCGCTCTGTTCGAGAGCGAATTAAACGTTGGGTTTGGGGCTCATATTCATTCCATGAAACCACTCCATTCCCCCATTCCTCTCGCACAATATTTCCATTGGCGGTATAAGTGATGGATTGAACGAGAACCCGTTCGGGCTCACCCGAAATCGTTAGACAATGCCCTATACACTGCCCCGCAATATCATAAAATAAGCGCTGCTGATGGCCTTTCGCATCCTGCGTCAATAATATAGAACCTGTCGCATCATAGGCCTTTTGATTAACAAAAATCTCTTGCGAAAGCGTATTATCCATTTCACCCTGCCGCCAATTTGCAATGACTTCCGCATTCTCGGCATCTTGAATAAAACACCGAGCAGTTGAAAGCGGCGATCCCGTGAGGGATATTTGGTTCAACTGTAATAACCCTGCGGGGTCATAGTGGGAAATGCAGTGTCCTGCTAAGTTGTTTGCCTGCTCTACAGGAGAATTACCTGCATAAACAAAATAATCACTCACAATAGTGACAGCGTCACGCTCTAGGCAACGAATTAATCTCCCTAACGTGTTTTTACCCTCGTAATCACACGTACGCCAAATATTATTAGCATCAATACTGACTAACAAACGCCCTTCAATATCATTTAGCCGTCGTACCTCACCATTATCAACGCCATTTGAATAAAGTAGTGTTCCCAACAGATCATAGTGATAGCAAAAATTAGCTTGGACATGAATATGTAAACGTGGGTCAGTACTTTTGTACAAATACCCTTTTATATTAAACTGCTGGTATGAAATTCGCTCATCAGTCATATTCAGTGCATTAGGGTGTCGATGATATTCAAACGTTCGTATATTTAGTCCTCGATTATCAACAACATCGATTGTTGGTGTTTTTGTTGACAATAAAAAAGTCATGTTTCTCCTTATATTACAAAGAAATTAATTACCTCCTAACATGTCCCCATGAGTTCAGGCCTATGCTGAATTGATTTTATTGTGGTATTTTTTGATTTTAATTCTCTCGGAACGAGAAGTTGAGGACGAAATAATAATGACATAAACATATCAAACTCTTGATTGCTCTGAGTATTAACTATTCGGCTATATCCTGCTGGAGAAAGTAACTTTGCAGAGTTGATCATCCTTAACGCGATTGCTTCTTTAAAATTACGGTAGGCATACACCGTTTCGCTAGCTTCTTTAGCAATTCTTTCTTCTTTAAGGATATTGCCATCATCACGACCAAACGTACGCCCTAAGCGCCTTGAGAATTGTCGCGTGTTGTAGTTTAAAGTGTCATTAATCGAAATATGTGAATACGGCATGTATTGTTCGTTTTCGACACTATTTAAAGGGGTATAATATAATTTATCGCCAAATCGGCTAACCTGCTTACCTTCTGCCGCCTCAATACCTAGTGAGAAAAAAACAAATTCCTTTGTTTGTAAATTCATTTCATCTGAATAGCTGGTGTGATTATGTGTGTAATCAATAATATTATTATTTCGTAATGCGACTCTTGACTTAAATGTGACCTCGCCATTAACCATAAAATCCGTCTTTGACGCATGAAGTAATGTAAAATTCAATTTGGTAAATCGTTCAACAAAACTTGATTCCGCCTCATTCAATGGTGAGGTAACCTTGCGTAAGTACTCAATATTTTTATGTGTGACCCGATCAAAGCTCGCTTTATCATTAAAACGGTTGTTCCAATAACGGCCATTAGCCATGAAAATATAACTATAATCTGCATTTTCTGCCGTTTTTCTTTCTGCTGATCTTCGCCTTAATTCTCTGACCCAATGTAATGGATTAAGCAAATGAAAAGGAAATAGGCCATTAGGGTCATGATAGTTGATCGGGTTATTACGAGACATTCGGTAGAAATTCAGCCCATCCACCGTTCCCAAGGGGTCGGCACTTAACCAACGACCAACCCACGGTTGGTAGTAACGGTAACCATAATAATACAACCCAGTCTTATCACGTTCTTTACCTGAATAACGTCGTGTTTTATAATCAGCTTCTACCTGATTACTTGCCAACCAAACAGCTGTACCGCCATAAGGATAAAACTCCTCCTGGCTGAGAATTCGCCCCTCTTCATCTAACTCTAAACCCCCATTACCAGCCCAAAAATCAAAGCTGTAACGCCATAAATTATTCTTGATACCATCTGGCGCGTTATCCTCCCAGTGTAAAACGTGCACTTGAACATTATCTTCACCCCCGATGTTAACGACCTGTAAACGTTCTTTTATGATGTCATTTCGTTGTGTAATGTTAACTTCCAAATCCGTTAAATACCTTGTTTGGACACAAGAATGATCTTGTTGACTCATTTTGAAAACACGCTGACTTGCGCTGTCATAACGATAATGTTCATTCAAGCTTAGGCTGGAAACATGTTGTAACTCCTGACGCGGGTTCCAATTGAGATATAGTCCTTTCATCAGCTGTTTTTGCTGGCCATTTAAAGTGAAAAAATCATCAACCTGGTTTGATTCCGTGGCTAATGACTTACTGATGGCACGGTTACTCTTATCGCTTACCGTCATTTGTATTATATAACTTTGATTGGTGGCAGGAGAGTGATGATGGATGTTGGTTAGGTTTCCTCCTCGGTCATAAACATAATGCCGAATATATTGGGTATAAGTTGCATTATCAAAAGGCACATAGTGAGGTATTTGATGATGTTGTTGCCCAATATTCGCCATTTCACGCCCTGTAGCACTAACCAGTTGGTATAATGAATCATATTGATAGCACTGTTCAGGGGGGATTTTTTGGTTACGCCAAAAACGTGTTTTTTCTGCATCATTACGCATACTTGTCCTATTTCCCACAGGATCATATTCATAATGGATGTCTTGGAAAAGTTTGAAGCCTAGCGAATTAGTATTAGGTCGTTGTGTTTTGACGCGCAATAAACGCTGTGTTTGTGGCTCATATTCATACTGTGTGAGCACATGATTACCCAATTCTTCTTGCTGTTTTTGCCCTGATGCTAAATATTTAACCGATTGAATCACCGAACGCTCTTTTTGACCATTAATAGTTAGCCAATGATGTTTAAGTTGCCCAGCAATATTGTATGCGTAGCGTTGCTGATTGCCTTTCGCATCGATAGATTTCAGCAAACTCCCTGTGGCATCAACGTGTATTTGATAGCCGTACTCTTCCGTTTCAAGTTTTTGTTTTTCTTCATTATTCGTCCAATTAACATCCGTTTCCCTCTCTTCAATTTTCAGTATAAATTGACGAGTCGTTAACAACGGCTTCCCTTGAAGGGAAACCTGTTTTAATACTAATAACCCCGCTGTGTCATAGTGACCAACACAGGCCCCTGCCAAATTTGCTTTTTGTTCGTCAATGGAGGAACCTGCATAAATAAAGCATTCGCTGATATAAGGAGCTTCGTTATTTATTTGTTCCGAGATGCTAATAGGACGGCCCAACGTCATTTTGGCCTCATATTGGCAAGTTCGACGAATGCCATTAGCATCAATGCTAAATAATAAACGTCCCTCAATATCATTTAGCGCAACGGAATCTCCCACATCAACCCCATGAGTGAACAGAGTCTCTCCCATTAAATTATAGCGGGAAATCATGTTGTTTATCTTGCTTGAGCCTAACCGAGGATCAGCTGAACTGACTAAATACCCCTGTATGTTTAACTGCTGTAATGTGACTCGTTCATCAAGATCTGTAGGTTGTTTTGGTTCCCGATAATACTGTAGATGGCGAATAGTCAAGTCCCGGTTATCCGTAACTTGTTTTGTGGGTGTTCCTGCATGAAAAGACATGTTTACGCTTTTTTTCATCGTCTCCCCCTGTTTACCCTTCTAACGTATCATTTTCGTCTTCTTCAACTGTAAACCACGGGAATACTTGAGTACGCCGTAAATAATTTTTAGCCGTTAATACTTGGCTAGCTCTTCCTAGTGGGTCGTAATAAACCGTATCGGCATACAAATCACTCCGGCTGCTAGCATCACTGACATAACGCCAGCTATTGAGGAAATAAGGTTGATATGTTCTGACGGCAAGACCTTTGTTGTTGTATTCTGTTTTTCCTGTTACAGCCCAACGAGTTGATGTAAAGCGTTCAATTAACTTTCCTTGAGGATCACACTGAAGAGCCCCTGAATCATCACGTATATAAGCATTTCCAGCTTCATGGCGTATAGACGTTTGTAACGATCGCCCAAAACCGTCAAAAAAAGCCACTTGTTGGCGTAGCTGCTGTTCAGGGTCATTATCATAACGGTCTGTCGTAATCGTACAAAAATGCGGTGGAATACGCATACCCGTCGTCAAAGCGACAAATGGTTTTTGCTTTAATGCACAAGACCTTCGCAACCGACGTAGCGCTAAAGAACCTATTTTTTTCCCTATTGTTATTTTAAAATCCTGAGGTAAATCATGTGGTTTATCAATTTGATACATCCAGCTATCATCACAGTAAACAATCGCTTGGGAAACAGGGGTGCCTTTTGGCAAACTTAGAATGTCCTCAACAGTTAATGGTGCCTTAAAAGGTTTATCTGACGGGGGGCTATAACCACACGGTAAGCCATTTTCTGTTCCCCAAAAACGTGTAGACGTGACTCGCCCTAGAGCATCTAATGCGGCATGACTTTGGTTATTATTGATATCTTGAATTTGAATTGGCGTCATAAACCGATAATCATACTGTGCATATGTTGTCATGCCTGCAGCATCTTCCATCGCAGTGATTACACAGTAATGTTGACTCCAACGATAATGTGTTTTTCCCGTCAATAACGTCGTTCGAGTCGCCAATGGCCGCCAAAATTGTTTTGCATCACCATAATCGGTGTAACCTTGACGAGCACACCAAACCAACTCCGTGGAATGACCCAATAGCTGTGGCGCTTGGGTATAGCCACCTTTATATAAATATTGAATAAGCTCCTCTTTTCCAATATGTCCATCAAATGCTTTTAATGCTTGTTCATCTAAAACTGCGGTTTCGGTATACGCCACGAGAACAGGGAAAATAGGCTCCACAAACTCGCGTTTACCATCGGTATAAACGATCCGCTGTTGACCTAAGTATGCCGAAGCACGATGTTTACCTAATAGGCCATTGTTAGCTATCAACGTTTCAAGCGTAATCCCTTCTTTTGGCACCTCTGTGGCCACAAATTCAAATGCATCACTACGTTGACAATCCGCAATACCTAAAACATAAGTATCAGAGGAGATTAATTGATGCCATCGCGATTGTTTTATCACTAAGCGTAAAATAGTTTGTTGTTCATCATAGCTACTTCCTACAGTGGTAGTTGGAAGTGTCGTCGGATAAGGATCACTTGCTGGTTTTGGTCTACGAGGGTAAGCAATCGTGACTTCCTTAAGGGCTGCCCCATATAAATCCTGTTCAACAACAATGGATTGAGCACATTGTGGATCAGAGATAATTCGCTCGTAGGTATAAGTTCTTTCTTCTATTTGTGAAACTTGGGTGACATATTGAGCCGATGTGGAGGGGAGTAAACGCGATTGAAACCGAAATTCTACAATATTATAGGGAACATGTTGTTTATCACTCCCGTCTAAACCAAACACCTCAGTACGTAGCGGCATCCCCTTTAAACTTCTGGAAAGCCAATATTCCCCCCCATCAGGAAAAGTATCCAGTGATATATCTTTGTCATCAACCCATTGGCTGTAGCGTGGATATAAATGGTCAAATGCGTGAGGATCTCCTTCCCAAAAATAGTGATATTGCTGTTGGTCAACCGTTTGATTTCCCGTTAAAAACCAGTTTTTTGTTAGGGTTGGAGCAGTACGTTCGGGGGCATTCCCTTGGGCTCGCTCATCAGTATCGAGCATTTCCAAGTAACCAAAACCACGAAATTCACGTTCAACACCATCCCAAACCCCTTGCTCATAACGGATACTGCTGATCAAACAGTTTTGCGTAATTTCATCCACGCTTTGTGTCTGCCATAAAACATGGATAGGGAATGGAAGATGCGAAACTATAGGTAAGCCCATTCTCTGCAACTTAGCTTTTTCATCGAGCCAAAATTGTGCAGAACTTCGATACCTCAGTGACGTTTCAGCCCCCATATTGTTGTTGATTGTGCTTAATAACCACGCTTTTTCCGAGGCAAAATCCAATTTCCAGTGATAAGGGGCTTGATGTGGAACAGTTAAGATTAAGCTAACTACCCCCATACCCGTCACATCTGCAGCTTGCAACAGGCATGTATTATCAAATTGCACCCCTGTGGGTAACGCGATGACATAAGGTTCACTAAAGCGATTACCCGCTTCATTGCTATACACTAAAAGTTGTGTCGGTTGCACATAAATTAAGTCAACATAACCAGAGCCATCCGTATCAACAAGATAAATAAAATTTGGATTGAATAAGGCTTTTGGCAAACTAAAACCGTCGAGCGTGCGTGGGGGACTAAATTGCCCATAACCTAAATTTGCCCAGCAAGTGACCCCTCCGGCATTAATTTCGACCAAATGCTGTTGGCCTGATCCTAAAAGATCACTAAACCCGACTAATGTTTCTGCATTGGCAATCGGTAAAACCACTCCCTCAGGTTGTATCGTGAGTTCACCCGCCGAAAATCCCTCTCTGTTATTGGCGTAAATACGTACACTTTTCGGGCCTATTAAAACAAGGTCTATGATACCGTTACCTGTTAAATCAATAAGTTGTGATCTAGAGTGGAAGTATTCCGTCGGAAATGCAGAGATGGGAATAAATTGAGTCCAGCGACTATCAGGCTGTTGACTGTAGTAACCTTCAAGACCAGGTTGAGCAATAACCCAATCTAATTGGCCATTCCCCGTAAAATCCATCAAAACCGCATTTTGTTTCAAAGAAGGCGTTTGCACTAATGCAGTGGGTTCCGCATAACTCACCGCATTTTCCCCAATGGTGGCATCCCGCTCAGGGGAACGGTACCACCAAGCTTCAGGCGATTGATATAAAATCCCCGAAATTCCTTCACCAAATAAATCAACCAGTTGATATGACTGCTGTGAATTGAAATATTGTAACGCCGTGAACTCCCCCCATTGACTCGCTTTAGGGCGTTCTTGATGTTGATAATCAAATTCTAAAGGCGCTCTGGTAACTATTTCCCCTCCAATTTCATGCCCTATTTGTTTTACAGCCACCAGCGTGGTTAATGTAGGCTGCAAATCATATTCAAACACCACTCTGGCGACGAGTTCAGGTGGCTGTTCAGAGGCAGTTGCGCCTGACAATAAATCGACCCGATGAAACATCAGAACTTGTTGGCAAAGGCGACGTGTTCTTATTTCAAAACCATATTCAAACCGTGAAAAACAGTCAGGCCGGCACAACCAAAGTGATTGCTCATGATAATCGGGTTTATCTATATCGATGATGCTGCGCTCGCCATAATCAAAGATGGCATGAAACAACCAACTATTTTCTTGAATAGGGGTATCTCTTAGAATGAAAGGCGTTTGTGCTGCTTGAATGTTGCCATACGAAACCTGCCATAAGTAACGTTGTGCCCCCACACTTGCGGAAGAGAGCGCTTGCTCTTGTTCATCACAGTTAGCGATATTTTCCGCCTTATACTGATAATAAACATGTTCTCCAGTGGGCGTAATGGTTTCCTCAATAAGCCACTGTGCAATTTGGTTGGTATTTTCAGCGCAATAAATACGCGCTTGTTTCGTCTTACCTAAAAAATGGATATTTCCATCAGGTGAATAAATAACCCAGAAAGGCTTTTCCTCACCTTCACTACTCGGTTGCCAATATTCTAAGCGGCTATTATCTTCAATCACTCTCGGTTGATACGTCGTCACTAAATGTGTCGATGATAGCGTTACACCCTGTAATTGTGTGCGTCGTTGAACATCGGCAGCGCCTAATGTATTGACCGCTATCACTAATAGCTCGCCTGCTGGCGACAAAAACTGATCCTTTCCTGCGTAACGGGGAACGCCATGTTGTGTTCTGAGGCTAATTGATAACAGCCCTACTTGCCAGCCTAAACCAAAAGCGCCATTCCCAGCTCCACTGCTATAGGATAATAAGAGAGAGGGGGAATAGGTTCGCCCCGAAGATAAAGGAAGTGGAATTGACATTGATGACATACCACTTGGGCCTGCACTTGCAATGTTCTCCCCCATACCTTGGCTAGTTCCACCACCCTTTGGGAGCGATAATGGCGCAATATTAACACCAGATTGTTTTTCCATAGTATTTTCCTGACAGGCAGTCTCCTGCCTGTACTTCCATGAGATTATTGACGTATACCGTAGTGAATATGCAAAATAATATTACTTAAACTCAAAAGTAATAATTTTTGCTTTCCTGTTGCATTTGGAAAACTGAGGGTGAAAATCCCGCTATCATCAATAGGAATGCCTTCAAAAGGTAGGAATTGGGGATCATCAAAATTGAGTTGGAATTGACCACTATCATTAATGCCGTGGGAAAGTGCAATAGTATTGCATCCCCTCGGAACGATAAGGCTACTACTGTAGTTCAGCACAGCTTGAATATCCTGATAAGCCCCCATTAGCATTGGAAGAGATACACTCATTTGTTTAATTCGACGAATATTGCCTAAATTATCTGGGTAGTCATTTTTGATATTAAAATCAGCAAGTTTAAATGTGCTCATTAAAATGCCATTATGCTCGAGTATTAATCCATTTTCTCGAGTTCCCACCCCGCCTTCCTCTTTAATCAAGATGTTTTTCACTTCATCCGCTAAGATAAAACCGTTACCATCAGGTTGTGAGGAATACCATTGCGCCAGAGAGATTGTACGAGTCACTTCCATCGGGCGACTTTCTTGTTTAAGGTATGCTTCATCCAGTTGAGTCAAATTCAACGCAAGGTTTTCTCCTGCCAGTAATCCCGCATAATTACTGTTCCATGCGCCTGGTTTGATGAATGTGGCATCACGTTGGTTGGTCTCCCAACGGAAAGCCTCTTGAGCCATTAAACAACGAGACAATGTAAGGTCATAAAATTGATAATAAATTGAAGATAAACAACCACGTAACCAGTTATACATGGCTTTATTGCTAAATTTGCGTTGTATAAATTCCAGTTGAGCTTGTGTATGTCCCCTTTGCATTTCTAAATAGCGCTTTTGCAGCTTTGCCGATTCCTGACGAATTCCCAACAGATCAAGCTGAGCATCTATTTGTTCCAACTCATTCTGTGCATTATCTTTATGGATCCCCCACTCTTGGCGTCGGCGTCTATAGGTTTCATTATAACTAAGGCGTTCCGCTGAAATTCGCGTAGCATGAGAGCTCATTTCTGTACCAATGGCTAACGCGTTGAAAATAGCGCCACTCTCCCCACCGCCAACGGCAAGGCCATAAATATTAGGGATCATATTCATTATCGCTGCTGACATACGCAATGCTTCGCAACTCAATGCTGTGATGGATGATGATAAAAAAAGATCCATCGCCAATTGTTCGCCCACATTCACATTTTCATCATAAAGGCGGGTATAGCTATTGAAACGCTGTAAAGCGCCTTGTCTATTTGCCTGCAGAACTTTTTTATCCGCTTCAATTTCAGCAATGGTTGATTCTTGTAAGGCAATGGATACTTGCGAAAGATCACTTGCCTGTAGCTGCATCATCTCAGCCATCGCTTCACTATCCTGTCGTTCAATAATCCCCTGCAACATGTTACCAAATTGCATCAATTGACTGACTAATCCTCGTGCATTACCTAATGCAACTGAAAAACGTTGTAGGGGTAATTGTACCTTCGGTAATGCTCTCCCTCCGTGTGATGAAATAATGCTTGAACTTTTTAATACTTCTGGGGAAAGGGGCTCAGCATACAAAGGTAAATGCAAAGGTTGCCCATCAATTGAAAGGTTATGGCGCAAGTTATATAACCGTAGTTCTAATAGATCCCAGTAGCCTTCAAGCTTTGTATTCACCTGCGGATAGAAACATGGCATCAGTTGTTCAACTCTTTCTGATGGTCGACGTAAGACCCCACTTTGATGAATATGAATAAGATCATCATGATAATTCTTAATGCGTTGTTGTTCTGCGGCGGCACCTAAATTAATATCCCCCCATTTATCGCCTATATTAGGAATATACGGTTTTTCTCCAAGTAAACTCAGCGCATGGGTATACCACATTTTAGCTTCATTCAACATATCCCTTTCAAGTTGCCGATAGGCTGTATCCCCACGAGCAATTAATAAGTCCAGCATTTTCATAAATGTTGTGATCTTATAGTGTATAGGGTCATTTTGTGCGATAACATCAGGATCTGTGGTATCAATCGTCGACGCACTCCAAGAGATACTTTCTTCAAGTGGTCTACAATTCCAAGAGTATGGCGCTTTATTGCCTTGCCATGTTTGGTACCCCATTGGGCTCCAAATATACTTAAGCCAGGTAAGCGCTTGATCAAATTGGTTTTCTTGTAATAACCGGGAACACACCATAGCGGGTAAGTAATAAAACATCTCCCAAAAATACAGTGAATTAGCCCCCGTAAAATCCATTGGCTCAATATAATTTTTTAGCAATTCAACTTGTACAGATTGATGACTATTTGGCGTATAATTGGAAAGATAAAGTCGGTTATTTTCCACTGAGGCAGCGAGTACACCAATAGATGAAAGACCACTCTGACTTTGGAAATGCAGCTGTAAAGTTAATTCAGTATTACTAGGAAAATCAATAATATCATTGAACGGTGATGCCTTTCGGCTTAAAGGAACAAAAAGCACGATATTCGTATCGATATCATTCAATCTGCCCTGCCAAAAAACAGCCATAGAAGCGCTTTCTGACCCGATAAGTAACTTAGCCGCTCTTGAATTACCATGCAACCCAGTATCGTATTTGGGTATTGTGACACGAATATAATCACCATTTCCCATTTGAGGTTCAGGCAAATATTGCGTATCCATTGTTAAAATATGATCAATACCTTTATTCGCTTTGGTAATTAACTGCTGTGCAAATAAAGTATTAATTCGAACTCGATGCATATCACGTTGCATGTATTGCGCATATAAGTTTGTTTTATTAAAACTAATTACTTCAATCTTGGGATTTTGCCGTTGTATTTCAATTTTATAAATTCTTGTTCCTAAATCGCGCATATCAAGAGGGTATGCATGATAATTCACTGTAACTGTTAGCTTATTATTAATAAACTCAGAAAGTGAAATATCAATCTCTAAGTGCGTAAAATTATAAATCATCTCCTCTAAGCTGAAATTTGGTAGTTTTTCAACATAATTACTGGCTAGAAAACTTTTTTTTGTATTCCCAGAAAAAATATGAACATATACATTTTGGGGTGGGAGTGCTGTATTAATATCATAATAGCCATCTGTTCTTGATTTATTGTTGGCAGAATCTGACACAACCATTTGTCTTATTGGTGTCGTTGATTCTTTTAAAGATGGAAGTCGATAGTATTCTTCTGAAGGCGGGATGGGCCCACTACCACCTTTATTTCCTAAGTTATATGCATAAAAGTCAGCAGCACTCGGGTTATTAAGAAGAATACTTTGATTATACATCCCCTCCGTTTTCACCATATGTACGACATTGTACAACGGTTTGCCAGCAAGTGTTTGTTGGGGATAAATAACAAACTTGCTTGGTTCATTATTGTAATATTTTTTCATCATATTACATTGTTCACGCTGACGTGTTCCTTCCCCCCGGTAAGAGATACTCAAATTGGCGTCAAGGCTTAATGTAATTACCCTATTTCCTGATTCAACAACATTAATATTGCTAAGGCCACTACCATTCACCATAGTTAAGTTATCGTAGCCATATTTCGCATAGATATAGGTATACTGAAATTTATTATATAAATAATTATCCTGCGCTATTTTTTTAATTAAATGTTGGTTTTTTAATGTATCAAAATCATTATAAACCTTGAGAACAATATTTTTCGAATCTTGACTACTTATATTCTGGGTGGTCATATTCGGGTAAATAAATAAGCCTGAAGCTGTCGTTGGCATTTCTTCTGTATAAAATTCTTTTTTCGTATAAAAAAGGATATAGATAGTATCTTGATCTAGCCCATCGACCCTTTTGCTATACAAGGAACAATAGAACCCAACTTGGTATAACTTGTCTTTTGAAAAAATACGTAATGTGCTATCAAGACTAAAAGAGTTGATCGCGGCCCACGTGCCATTGTAATTTAACTTACTGATTTTCAGTATATAGTGTTCTATTGGTTGATTGTCACTATCTGTTTGTTTTTCTTTCTCAACCCAAGCAACATGAAGCCGTGAATTAAAAATAAATGGCCTGACCCAGTCTTGAACCGCATTTATCCCCATCTGAATGGCTTTCCATTCACTCCAAGCACTTGCTGGAAATTTTCCGTCTTCATTAAACTGACCTTGGTCGACGCTACGCCAATAAAACCCGCTAGAATCTGCGGAATGACCAATAAGATAGGTAAGCCCATTATCAAAATTAATATTATTATGATAACCGCTAACGATATTTAAATTTGCGATGTGTTCAAATTGACTAAGATAAGAATTAAACGCAGTTTCTATCGTATCAGGGGACAAATTACTCTGACTAATGTCTTGCAACATGCCATCCATCATCTGTGTTTGCCCAATTCGCATTGTTGGGTCAAGATAGTTTTCAGGGTAGTACAGTAATTGAGCGCACCCCGCCCAAGTACTATACCGGGCATTATACTTATCCCAATTAATAAAAAATGGGCGGCTGATTACGCCACTTTCGGTTTTGTCTTCTAGATCATTGAGTGCTCTGTAGATATAGAGTTGTAACGATGCAATTGTTTCTGCAATTCGTGATGTTGTGACTGTCCCTGAGACTTGGTTATCAATTAATAAATAATAGTAAACATCATCACGAGTAGGTAATGGAACAGGAGCCGCTTTCAAACGATAAAATGTGCTTAATGCATTCCCCCATTGTTCCTCTAATTGATGGTAAACTGTTTCATTATCGGGTTGATTCAAAGCGCCTTGGATAAGATGGCTTTGTACAGTCCAGGAAAAGTAGCCTTTTTTAGGTTCGTAAGATAATTCGAGCAGCTGAACTATCCCATCAGGTGTGATATTAAGTAGGTTTGACACGTAGAGTAACTGTATTGCTATCGAAACTTGCTCCCAGTGCCCTAAATAGGTTCGTTCTTGTGGTGGCAAAGAGACATCATCATTATGATTACTGCGAAGCCCAACTTGCCGAGCGAGCATAAGTGCTTGTCCCACTTTTGCTACATCATCGTTTAGACTACTCGCTAAAATTTCAGCGGATAATTGTTGATGATTCAGTGCGGTAAGCACATCATTTGAAAATTCACCTGAACCATTCACCCATTGATGAAACTGTGTTAATTGTAATAATATTTCGGTCGTTAAACCTAATTCGGATAGGCTAGAAATCAATAACGATGGCTTTTTAATAATCAGATCTAATTCTTGTTCGCTTAGATGAATTTGATTAATAATAATAGATAATTGTGTTAGCGTTTGTGTAAATGCAATAACATCAGCGCGTTCTGCATCTGTAAGAAATTGTTTTTGGATTAGTTGCCAAAATTTATCCGCCGTTTGCCCATTGGGCTTTATCTGGTTAACCCAATGCAAGCATAGTTCTGAAATATAATTAGAATTTAACGACAATGTTGAAACAAAAAATGGCGCCATTCTTGTCACAAGTGCTTCACCATGTAAATTAGGCCCAGCACCAATACCATTTAATAACGTTTGCTGTAAATCATCGAGGGCTGGAGTCCACACTGCACTCGTAATATCGCCTACCATAATAAATAGCTGATAAACGTTCCAATTTTGCTCTGCTAACCACAAAGTGATCTTCGATACATAGTTTATAATTTCATGTAGTTGGTCATTGTCGAGATCATAGAGTGGCACTTCACGATAATCAGATAACTGCAAGATAATCTCAAGTTCATCAATGGTTAATGCATGAGCACGTGCAAGCAACACGATCCGATATAAATCGGATAGCTTTTCCCTTGTATTATTAAATGCATAGGAATTATTTCTGCTCCCCATTTGATGAAGTAACCATAATCCCGCATCATCAACGTTAAAACTGCGTTTTAATACTGACCGGTGAAAGCTGTCACCTTGAAGGAGTTTATCTGGATGAACTGTAATGAGTTGCTCATCAAGTTCGTATCGTTTCCCATCAAGTAATGGTGTATTAAATAAAAGATCAAACTGACTGACTTGTAGCGATGTTGACCTTATGCCAATCATTGCATTAGCTAAAATGAAGGCTTCTGATAGAGTTAAATAACCTTGCTGCACAAATATTTTCGCATATGCTATTTGATAAATAATATCGGGTGTTAACTTATCAATAGGTAAATCTGTATTAAGAACAATGCGCTCCATGTCTTGAATCGTTAGCTCTGTCGCTCTGAATAACCGAACCATTTTGTTGAAATAAAGAAGGAATAATGCGCTGTAATTACCATCAACACCCGTATCTGTAAAACCGCAACTTAGACGAGTTAATTCAATTAAAGTGGCAATTTCATCTGTAGAAACTTGATAATAACGAGACAACTGAGTTATCGATGACAAATCAGACTCACTGATCTCCCCAAAATTCTTATCATAAAGTTCATTAATTTTTTCTTCGTCCTCAGTGAGGTTTTCCGTCAAAATGGCAAAGCTTTCAGGTGGAAGATTTAAGCTAAGGGCCGTCAACTTTTGTGCCGTGAGTAGTCGATTGAAAAATGGTAAGCTTGTTATTGTTTTTAAATGGGGATCTTGCTGAAAAATTCCTAGGCGAACGGTGTGGTAAGCGTGATGGTAAGGTAGGTCTCCACCCTGCCGGCATGATGATAATTTTTCTTCAATCTTATCAGGTGGTTCTACCATAATGCTTGAAATTGCACTCACAAGTATTTCATTTGCATAGGTGAGTGTAGAAGTTTCAGTATCCATATTGTCTTGAGATAACAGTATATTACTTATATCTGGCCGCCTATTACCTAAATTGTATACAGACTGTTTGTCATGAATAGGCAGAGCCTCTCGATAAAGTTCAGTTAAATAAGCAGCAGGAGAAAAAGAAGAAGAAACAGACCCCTCGCGAACAAAATAATTAGAGCGCTCGGGGAACATATCAATGTAACTGTGTTTTTCAGCGATAGGCTTTACATTTAATGATCGTAAAGCAGATGTTTGAGGGTTAATACGGGCCAATAATTGGGATTCAAATAATCGATTCTCATTGTATTTTTCTTGTGCTATTTGATATAAATTAACAATTTCATCCCTGTTTAAAGTATGACTAAACTGCTCATGTAACTGTTCTTGAGACATTAACATGATATCTGCTAATGATAGTGTTTTCGAACTTAATTTATTAACTTTATTTGAAATCATTTCAAATGATGGCATTAAACACTCCTTACTCATTATGGTTTCATAGTCTCATATCTAAAAATCAATAAGACACTACTTTAACAGCCATTAAGTAGGTAAAAATCTTATGACCAATTAAACTAATTCCAATTTAGTGCTAAAATAAAAATAATAAATTATTTTTATTAATGCTAGTAAACACTAAACAAAAGAGAGAAGCATATAATGAAAATATAAATAAAATACAAATAATATATAAATAAAATTATGAATAAAAAAAGGGGTGACCAGCACCCCATAAAATGGCGAATCATGAAAATGAAAGTAAAGATTAATTACGGAATTAATATACCCTAAAAAAAACCAATAAACAATAATAAAAAAATAATTAAATTAATAATCAAAAAAAACAATCCATGCACTATCTAACTAAAACACATTAAAATATACTTTTTGAATATTTAGCATATGAAAAGTTAGTTCATCTGGTTGTAATAGAATAAAAAGATAATTGCTAAGCAAATTGCAGGGCCAAAAGGCACATGGTGTTTCTCATCAATGTCATAGTAACTTTTATAATCACCTCGATCAGGAGAATAACTGTATAATCTAAATATGACATAACATATTATGCCAAATATGGACGATAGTAAAAATAACCAATGTACCTGTGAAATGCCAATAAATGTAGCTCCTGCTGCAAATAACTTGGCATCACCGTCTCCCATACCCTCTTTTCCTGTCACACGTTTAAATACTATAATAATGGTTTTTATGCATACCCATATAAAAACGCAACCTAGTACGGCTTGAATAGGAATAACGGATGTCCATTTCATGACTGAACTGATTAAACCTAACCATATCAATAAGTAACTTAGTTCGTCAGGAATGATATACCATTTTAAATCAATGAAGAAAATAGCGTAACATGTACTAAAAGCAATAAGGAAAATCACTATTGTTATCAGTTCGTTATTTTGGTAAGAAAAATAAAAAACCGTACTAAAAATAACTCCAAAAATAAATTCCGAAAGTGGATATATCTTTGATATTGTATTTTTACAATGTCTACACTTACCTTCTAATAAAAACCAACTAATAACGGGGATATTATCGCGTTTATAAACCTTAAATTTACAGTGTGGGCAATGAGAGTGAGGAAAGCTTAATGTTAATAACTCCCCCCCTCCTCGATTAAAAATAATGAGTGGCAATCGATAAATAACCACATTCACAAAACTTCCAATACAGCACCCTACAATAAATGCAAGGAAGAGATAAAAAAATAAATAAAACTATACATATCAATCACAAATATTTAAGACTGAACCATCTTTACGATACTGATCCTCATTAATATAGACGTTATTGTAGGCACTAATACTTCCCCTAAAATACGTCTGAGCATATTTTTTGTAGCCAAACTCACCTAAGTTTCCATTAATTAAGTCCGCATTAGTATAAATAAAATCAGTTTTTTTTAAGTTTATGTCATATTGTGGAAATTTTTCTCCACGTTCCATTCCAAAATATAAATCATGAAAATTAACTCGAGGACCTGCAAAAGCATTCCGTGCTTCTCTATATTTTTTAGAATAATTGGTATTAGTTGCCAGATTTCTAATATCTGGAATTCGGCTCCAGTTCATCGCTAAAATATAGGTTTCCCCTAATGACATACTCACTTTAGCACTCAAGTTCGATAAAAATTGAACTTTTAAATCGTTATCAATTCCTATATGCATATTGCCGCCATTTTCCTTATCCCACCCAGACATCTCAACTTTACTCAGTTCTAATATCGGTGGATCCATTGATTTTGGGTTATAACCAGATTTAGCCGTCCAGGTAAATGCTACAAAAGCAGTTATATTAGAAGCTTCAGGTCTTGATTGCAATTTTCTATCCTCGACTCTTATCTTTAAACTCTTAATAGAACGAGTTGGTAACCAAATAATTTCATCGGGTTGCCTCAAGCCATAATCACCATACTGAACATCAGGGCGATAATTAATAATATAGAAATATCGTGATTTTAAATATTCAACTTGATTATAGTAAGGTTCAAATTGTTTCTTTTGATCTTTTTTTCTAGGATAACCGATTCCTGCATCTGCCACACTCATTTTTGGTATAAACCGGGTACTTAACGGAATTTGTGATACTATACTACCTGATACCTCCTGACCAAAAATAGGTTTCCCTTCCCAATTAACTTGTCGATCACCAAAAAAATTGGCTAGTTTTAAGGGAATACCCCGCTCCCTTTCTGTCCAGTATATAACTTCAACAACCACTTTTACTCGGCTTTTAAAATCTGAATTCATGCCAAAATCTCTTAATGTTGAAACCACAAGTGGTAACGGTGTAGAGGTATTAGCGCAAACCAACGTAGCAGGGTTTACTGGTCCTGAACCATCAATATATTTAATCCCTTTTGTCGTAACGCCATTAACAGCCATTGGTAATAGCAATGCACTTAAACATAACTTTTTTAATTTCATTTTTCTACTCATTACATTTGTGACATTTTCGATAGTTGGTCGGATAAAGAAAATAAAGCAATAAATACCCAAATGACGCAACCGCCTAATATCAACGTTGAAAATGACTTTAATAATGCAGCTAATTTATCCATTTTCTCATTAATATTTATTTTAGATTTTTCTGATACTGATGTTAAAACCTCATGAAATGACGGCAGTGCAGAATATAAGCTAATATTCAAAAGTTCATGAACATTCAACAACCCAGTATTAAGTGCATCACCATAGTTCATACCTTTTGACATATTAATTTGCATAATTTTAATGTGGCTTTGTAACCAGCGATTTGCATTTAAACTTAATATTGTTAAAGCATCGTTAATTGGTATTTTATTTTTAAGCATGCCAGATAAACTGTTTAATACGATAGAGGCATTTAATTGTTTGAATGTCGAAAATGGAATAACTTTGTCAATAAAACGGTCACGCATTAAACCTGTTAAGTTTGCCATAATGAGACGAATAACGATGATGCTTATTACTAAAAAAATAAGCATATATATCCATAACCCTTCATATAATGCTAGTCCGAAGTTATACAGCGAACTAGTCACTCCAGGCCAACGGCTCACAGGTAAAACCTTTTCAAAAGCAGGGAAAACCTTTAGTGAATACCCCGTAATCACAACTAATGACAAAACAAACATAATCATAGGAAAAGTTATTGATTTAATCACCTTGGCCATTAATTGATCTTTATATTTAATCACATCAATAATGCTGGTGAAACCATTTGCTAATGCCCCACTTTTTTCTGCCGAATAAATTAAACTAAGTTCATTTTTGGGCACCATACCATCAAAAACAGAAGCGATAGATTCCTTATTAGCCATTTTATCTAAAAGGAAATTCAATTTTTTCACAAATCCTTTTCCAATAATTGAACCTCCTTCTTTTTTAAGTTTTATGATTGAATCATATATTGGAAGGTTAGAATTAATCATATCTGCACAAAACTGATATAAGTATAATCGTTGAGACTTAGTGAATTTTTTCAAATATCACCTCCAGATCATCAGGGGGAATAACACCAAACTCATGAATAAACCATTGATAACAAACTTTATTTTCAATCACGAGTAACATCGTTTTTTCTTTTATTTGAAACCCTTCACCAATTCCCTCACCTATAAAGCGCTTTTTCCGCCAATGAACATAGGCTTCTAGCCAATTATTTTGAGCAATTGCTGACAGTTCATCGATTGAAGGTCGCATATATTCAACCACTAACTTTCTCCCGCTAATTCCTGTATTTTTGCAATGTTTACACCCGTCACGATTGATAATAGAAATGTCTTTTTGAAACTTACCCAAGATAACGGTCTCTGTTTTTTTACAATAGGGACATAAAAGAGGCATTAGCTTCTGACACTGTAAACCAGCAATAAAACCAGGTGTGGAGAGTTTGTCACCTGCTATTCCTAATGCAGATAATCTTTGTAATAACGTCACAATGCTTCCCGCATGGACTGTAGTGAAGCAGTAATGTCCGCTTTCAACTGCGCCAGATAACGCATTAGCAGAAATTTTGTCGCGAATTTCTCCTATCATTAAAACGTCTGGGTCACGGCGAAGTGCAGACTTTATAGCCGAATGAAACCCTCCTCCATCGACATCCAATACTGAACTCTGTTTAGTGCCATAGATATAATATTCAACTGGATCTTCAACAGTTAAAAAGCAACCTTTATTATTGAAGCGGTTAATTTGCAGCCACTCCATGACTGTTTTAAGTGTTGTTGATTTTCCAGATCCTGTTGTACCTGCGATAAAATATGCACCATAAGGATTGCTTAAAATCGTTTTAATATCGTCAATTTCTATTGGCGACAACCCTGTATTTTCGAGTCTCGGATTTGGATTAGTATCGATGGATGCGGGGATTATTCGTAAAACGCAGTGATAACAGTCACTCGATTCACCAAATATAGGAAAATGTGCATACCTAAAGCGGTATTTTTTACCTTGTAAATCATAAAGAATATTCGCACTTTGTGGCTGCTGACGATTCCACGTTGTTTCTTTCGTTGTGGCTTCAACGTTATACAAGACAAAAACTAACTCATCACAACTTGTTGATGTCATTTGTGAATAGAGAATTAAAGAACCATTAACTCTAAATTCAATTTTTGAAATCACATCTCCTCGTGTAATATGCAAATCACTCGCCCCTGTATCTACCGCTATTTGTAATAAACTTTCAAGTTCCTTTTGAACATGACTCGTTTCAAGTAAAATACTGTTACTTGTTGCCCGCGTTGCGCTTTCAATTATTTGATAATACTGGGCTTCACTACTTAACATAAACCCGTTAATTGCCTTTTTATATACAGATATTGCATAATGCAAATCCATATAAGCAGCAGCCAGGTGGTTAATTTTTAACTTATTAACAATCAGATATTTTTTATTATTATAATCAACTGTAATTAAATCTTTTTCTAATAAATTTAATTGACATTTCTCTAAAGCTTTTACGCCATTTTCTATATTATTCAAATAAATAAAATCAACTGGTAGATTCATTTCATTCAATAACTCTATATTGTTGATTTTTTAGAACAACACGATAACGCGTCCCATTCATTTTAAATGGTGTATTTTCTGTAGTAAACGTGACTTGTTTATTTTCAGGATTAATGACACCAATTTTTTTTACCCCCGCAATATGAGAAATCATAATTACCTTTGGCCTTTCAGCGGGTTTAATCGGGGCATCCATTAATTCATTGATTTTCTGTTCATAAGCTTCATTTTCAGGCTCATTCACAATAGTTCTTTCTTGAACCATTGGCTCATTAAGTAGCTCATTAACCTCTTTAAGTTCTTTTTTTAGCTTCGCTAATGTGATTTGATTTTCTATATTCAGCTTTTCAGATTCAAACTTCAGGTTGTTTTGCATTAAATCGATGATGTTTTTCTGTTCGATAGAAAGTTCAGCAGTTTCAGGCTCCACTGCATCTACGCTTTCATTCTGCTCTTCTGCAAAAGCATTTTGACTGCCTATCATAACGATAAATAATGGAAGAATTATTTTGTGCATGTAAAAACTCCTGTTACTTTAATATTGTTGCTATCTAATTTTTCGATAGACTTAAAAGTATAAAAATTGATATACGGTTGTCTTTCAAGTATTTTTTTAATTTTCAATGGGTTTTCAGGAAGTATTAACTCGAATTTTGAAAATAGCAGATGGTGACTATCTACATAATCTGAGTATTTCTGTTCTAAACTAGCTACTGATGATGATGGAAGCTCAATAAATGTTATTTTCTCATGAGAATTATTTTTAGATGAATTAAATGCATAAATATAATTGATATAATCATTACATAAAGGAGTCTTACCGTACACATGATTAATAATATTTTCTATAACTAGACCATTCGTGTAGCTTATGTTTAAATTAGAGAACCCAATGCTATCAGGACTGATTGTTCCATCATATTTTTCATTAAAAAATATTTTTTCTTGAGCACTAAAGATAGCGCCTTGTTTTAATTTATAGAGAAAATCGCAACTTTCCGTATTACAATTAAATGAATCCTCAGAAAAACCACTAAGTGTAAACGCGTAACGGCTCACCATAATTTGCTCAAGTATGGTTATTAAGTCATTAATTTGGTATCCCTGTGATTGACTAATATAGTAATCAGATATTTTTTTCTTTTCATTAATAGCTAATTGTTGCCTTTGGTACTCTCGTTTTTCTTCATCAACCTTTTTTTGATATATATAGTAAGTACCGATGGAAATAATGATAAAAACAACAATCACTACCAGAGAAATCAACATGCTTTTAGATTTCAATAACTCATGTTCACGCCATCCAGAAAGAATATCTTTCATATTAATATCCTTAATATAGAAATAAAATAAAAACGACCATAGTAAATAAAAAAATAGACATTGATATTAATATGTATAATTTAAATGACTTTATACGATATTTTTCTTCCTGACCTTTGTACTCTTCATAAATGGCATTAAATATTTCATTATTAAACACAGTAACATTCAATGAAGCATATTCAGAGCTGTCTTTTTGATTTAATATGTATGTCAGCATACTTTCAGTAATAATGGTATCCGAAGGTGAAATAATACAATCATCTTTTATACAAATTAAATAATAGTTTGTTACGTCATTTTCAATTACGGGTGCATAAAAAAAGCCGTCACCATATAATTCCTTTATATACAAAGCTAAAATTTCGTAAACTCTAACATGCCGAGGGAATAAAACTTCCTTCATACCGTTTTGTGTTTGATAACGTATTTTTTTATATTTTTTCTTTGTTGACTCTAACCAGAAGCGATGCCGATGTTCATTAATCTGAGAAGAGTCAACCCATATACCATTAATCGCTAGTTTCTTTTTTAGCAATTCATTTAATGTCATAATTTACTCATTAACTGAAAAATAATTATCTATCCCAACAATCATGATTACCGTTGCATTTGTATCCTCACTATTTAATATCCCTGAAAAAATTCCAGCTTGTTGCATATCAGAGTCACCATTTTCATCATATTTACCAACGATAAGCAAATCACCAGGTTTTATCGTTGACGTATTAAACATCTCCGTTGTTGTAAAATTCGGTAATTGAACGCCATCAAATTTATCAATACTGATTAAATTCTTACGCGTAAAGCCACTAGCCACTTCGATTTTTCCATCAGATAGTGCTCTAGGCGTAATGATAAAACTACTCCCCGTTACGATCTGGTCCGTTGTTAATTGGCTTTCTGTGATATCCATACTGGCATTTTTGGTACTGGTTACACCTGAAACATAATGATGTGTTTTTGTTAGGTTCAATGGTATTGGCATGTTATTACGAGTAATAAAAGAGCCACTTTGTAATATTTTGCTTCCCGTTAACTTATATACGGCATCTAATTGACTGGCTAAACGGAATTTTGCATCCTCCCCGCCATGGAAGTTAGAATTTGCGTTTAATTTTCCAGTAAGTTTTGTCAATAAATGCTGATTAAAACCAATCTGAGTCCCTCCATTATTATAAGAAAACCCTAATTCAGCTTCGAGATTTTTTGATTTTCCTTTATCAATAATATAAATTTTATAGCTCACAACAAACTGACGGTTATTTGCTTGTTTGTATTGCTCTAGCACTTTACTTACGTGCTCATATTCCGACTGGCGGCCAACAAACGTCAATATTGAAGAATCTTGGAAGATATTATAAACGCCTGATGAAATATATTTATCCATCATATCTTTTACATCGTCCCAAAATGAGGATTTAAACGATGTTGTCGATTTACCTTTTAATCCGCTAGAAGAAGCAGCCTCATTATTTGAGATATCTAAACTAGCCTCATAATTATTATCTTTACCATAGTAATCAAGGCTAATAGCATAATTTGTATACAAATTAACTTCGAGTAAATTATTTTTCTTTAGCTGTATATTTACATCATATAAATTGGACAGGTAACTAATAAACTCTTTTAAATCACCATTAAAGTTAATCGTATAAACCGTACTCTTAAGTATTTCCTCGCCAGATACTTGACTTTCAATTTCACCAGGCGTGTTTGCATCAATTTTATACGTAATTTCCATTTGCTCGCCAAGCATTTCCATTACCGTATAGATATTAACTGGCGAATAAGAAGTTAATGAAATTTCTCTGTCCAAGACTTTTTTTTGTTGGCGATCGTAATCAACCTCTTTTCCCAAATAAGGTGAATCTAATGACATAAATGCACTTTGCTTACTATCATTGATATCTTGCAATCCTGTCACACGGTCGAACAACTCTTTTTCATCATATTTTTCTTCAAAAAAGCTGTTGCATCCTTGAATAAAAAAAGGAATTAGTAAAAAAATCATTTTATTTAGTTTCATTACTGTTTCTACTTATTAGTTATCTATAACAAGAACATTATTTTTTTCATAAAATTTAAGGTAAAACCCTGCTTTTTGGTAAGACAATTGCTTACCTAGTTTTTCCATAACTTCAATTTTATTCTTACCATCAATTTTTATTTCATTAAAAACGACAATATCTTTTGGGCTGTTCCAAATAAAATCAATTCCATTAAACCGAGCCCAATCCTCAACACTTTGGCTGAGAAGCTCATTCTTTTTCAATACTAATTCACTAAGAGCATCAATTTTATTTTCTGCACCTACTAATTTTTTTTCACTGTTTATGTCCGTATTAAATTGTCCGTTAATTTGGGACTCGTTAGCTATTGCTTTTATTTCTTTCATAGGTTTTAAATTAATCCACTCTTGCACTTTTATATCTGTATTTGCAAAGCTGCTTAACGTAAAACCACATAACACTATCAAATAATTATATTTCATATTGCTTGTACCTTTTAATCATATGCCGTTGTAATCCCCTTTAATTGAACTACACCATTCAACTGCCATGATGGATAACGATTTGGGGTTAACATATGTTTTTGATTCTGCCAGTGCAGGGTTATTGACTCCTAGCGAAGCACTAATCATCCACACATTTTTACCATTAATAACAGTATTACGGGGTTGTAAAACAACGCCAGCGGCTAACCCCACATTCGTAATTTTATTTTTTCGCGTGCTATATTCCTTACTAAGATCGATATCTAACTTTTTATCATTTTGGTATACAACGGGCATCATCGATGAAACCGCAACGGTCAGCCTTGGCCATAGCCTCACATTTTGTACTACTGGGCATTTTTTTATCGGGAAGATAATTTTGCCCTCTTCGTTTACATCATCGCCAACATAATCCTCTTCCACGATCATCTTCTTGTCATTATTACCCGTAAAATTGTGGTAACTCACTTCAGGGACGGTACGGTATTCTTTTATTAATTTATTACCTTCATAATAACTATCTTCGATAATAACGTTCGCTACTAACGTACCAGTGACTTCGTTCCCTTTGCTATCTGTGTCCGTCAGCATGAAATTGCTTTCAGGAAGGTACTGCGCATCTGTTATAGGAAATTTTGGGTCTTGCTTTTTTAATGCCAAGCAAGTTGTTTGTGTTTTATTTTCTCTATCCCAGCAAAGAGTCGGTGATTTTTCTTCGTTATCTGTTTTACCACTCGTCAATACTAACGTATTTTCATCTTTAGCTTTTAAACATGGGCCATATTGATTGGTTTTGGTGTTCCAACATAACTTGTCGGCATTCACTGAGCCGTCAGCCCTTAAAAACTTCCCTGCCTTAACATTAAAACTAAGTCTTAATCCATAATCAAAGCTCGAGCTTTTGACTAATTCAGCATGTGATGCCAAATTACCAAACTGAAGATTCTCATTATCTACCTTAATGAGTTCCCAACCAGCATTAGTCATAGAGTGATTTCTTTTAACAAAACTTGCCTGTGTTAAATATAAAAATTTATTTTTAAACGCCTCACTAAAATTGCCATAGAAGGACTCAATATATAAACCCTGCTTATCCTCAATTGGGTGATATAAAATAATAAAATCTACGCGTTCAATTGTTTTTTTTACTTCATCGCCAACAAGATCAACTCTTTCAATAGAAAACTCAGGATGTTCAACAAGTAATGCATCCATTGTGCATTTTAAAAATTCTTTTTTTAATGAAATTCCTAACAAGCTTCCTTTACATGTTTCATCAATAAACAAATTTCTATCGCTGTTCTCCCCCGTCCCCCAGTTAAAATGTTTACCATCCGTCGTGATTGCATCTTCAATTTTATAATTACTCGTTCGCTTACTGTAAGCTATGTTTTTTTGTTCTTTTTGAAATAAAGGATTACGAATAAAATTGTTATCTTTTTTTTCCATTTCATCATTATTAATAAAATCAATAAACCGATAAATTTCATCAACAATAGCATCTGAAATATGTTGCCTGTGGTTATTTTCAATTTGATTAATCATAAAGCGACTCAACGGAATCATAATCACACCAATAATTCCAAGAGCGACAATAACTTCAAATAATGAATAACCAGCTATTCTATTATTTTTCATATTTATTCTCTTGAACCTCCCTAATTATAGGGAGGTTCTTTAGCAAGCTATTACTGCTTATTATTAACGGCTACCTAAAATAACCGAGTTTTCAGGGCTGTCGGTACATACACCAGCAACTTTATCTGGTGTAATATTGATATTACCCTTCGCATTTAATGTACGTAATATACTCGCTGATGGCTCAACAAACATATCAACAGCTGCTACTACACTATATGTACCCGCTGCCGCTGAATCTACAGCAACATAATCCCACTGATTACCCACTTGGGAAATAATATTACGACACTGATCTTGATTTAACCCATTAAGCTCAATCACAAAACCTTTAAGACCCGTATCAACTTGTGATGTCGCTGTTTTTGCACCACCAATATTCAGGAAGTCATTTGAAATACTATTACGCGCTTCATCGATAGATAACTTACCTAATTGAACAAGGCGTGCAATCGCCTCTTGAGATTTTTCAGTATCTTTAATACTATCGACATTATAACCACTCGCTGCACCTGTTGAAATTGGGTATCCCGCAGCCCGCTGATAGGCATCTTTCATAGCAACTCTCACTGTATTGGTATTGCTGACAACATCAGAAATAGCACGGCTGTCAAATGCACGCTGTGCTAATACCACAACACCCGCTGCAATTGTCCCAATAATACCTAATACAATGATAATCTCTAATAGAGTCATCCCTCTTTGTTTTTTAGCTTCGTGATGTTTACGTGATTTTTTTATTAATTCCATTTTTAAGCTCTGTGTCTGCTGATAGACTTTAAACATAGGTATTCCTCAAGAATTTAATCAAATTTAATTTGATAATTTATAAAATTATATTACAGGCAAAAACTATATTAATTAAACAAATAACTATTCTTACTAATTAAGTTCCTTATGACTTCCCTTCATTGCAATAATTATTAGTTTAAATTATTTATCAGTCAATAAAGTTTTATTCAAAAAAATATTTGGGTGGTAAATCAATTGTGAAAAACATTAACTTAATCTTAATATTACATACACCGACTATATGACTATCATATATTTTAAATAATGCTTCTGTATGCATGCAAATTATTATTAGGATTATTCCTAATGTTATTTAGGTAGAAAGAAACATTCTCTTACATTATTTATTTAAACACAATCATTATAAATATATACAAATAAGTAATATTAATATATTTTACTCTGTATTCGGCTAAATACACTTATTTTAGGTAATTAATATATTGCAAGTTCACTGAATTAGTTTAACACAATGACATGTATTTTAGCCGAACTACTACTTTTACTAGATGATATAGCTATAGCCTCAATAACCTGTGTGGCAGATAGCATTGATATGAGATTAATAATATGACATATTCTAAATTAATTTTTTCAGGTTCATCTTTTACCTCTAATCATGAATCCACGCTGAATCAAAAAACAGAAAAACCGATGAAACCTGACTTAAAAAAAGCAAAGTTAATACAAGTCCCAATGATATATATAGATGCTTTTGAAAACATAAAAAATGAAGGTTATACCTCGCTATCTTTCTCCTCTTATCTTATTGAAGCATTGAAGGAGAAAATTATTTGCGATGTTTCACGGCTTGATTCGTGACCTATATTAGTATTTAGTATCTAATAAAAGAATCGCGTACTTCATATTTAATGAGATACGCGATTCTTTTATACTAACAATTAAAAAATATATTATTCATTCATTTAATTTAGCGATAACCCCGTCGATGATTACTCGAAGACCAACTGTATGTTGTATCGCTTGGAACTAGTTTATCTTTTTTCTGTTGCGCTCGAATTTTTCTAGTTTCTTTATCAACTTCTTTAGAAATTTCCGCAATAATTTCTTTTTTGACTTTCGTTTGCTCAGAATTGGTTAATTCACGTTCTAATTTCTTACGTTCTTGTGCAAGTCGTGTTCGCACTCGGTTTTTTTGTGTCTCTGTCATTTCCTGGATAGTTAACATTTTCATCGTACAGCCCCTTACTCATGTTTAATCACCTGAATTCAATATACCATCATTCGTTAAACCCGAATATGAAAAACTACATCTCCCGTTGCTACAGTCGTGTTATTTGATTATTCATTGGCTGCAAAAAGACAGAATTAAGCGTATAGTATGGCGCAATATCATTTAGATGAACTCACTTGTCATAATTATGGAATTAACCCCCTCACCTCAAAATATTCGCCAGATACTCATCTCTGACACCCCTATCATCGATGTTCGAGCACCAATTGAATTTCAGCAAGGTGCTGTACCCTCTGCGACAAATATCCCATTAATGAATGATGAAGAGCGCGCCGCTGTTGGAACTTGTTATAAGCAGCAAGGTTCTCATAAAGCGGTTGAGCTTGGTCATCAATTAGTGAGTGGTGAAACCAAAGCCAACCGTATCACTGCATGGCAAACGGCTTGCCAACAACATCCAAATGGTTTTATTTGTTGTGCTCGCGGTGGTATGCGTTCTCATATAGTACAAGCATGGCTTAAAGAGAATGGCATAGACTACCCTCTAATTAATGGCGGTTATAAAAAACTTCGTCAAACCACTATTGATGCCATTAATGAGTTGTCCCTACGCCCGACTATTTTAATCGGTGGATGCACAGGAAATGGTAAAACAACTCTGGTTCATAACCAACCAGATGGAATTGATTTAGAAGGTATTGCCCATCACCGCGGCTCGTCTTTCGGTCGCACTTTGCAAGCACAATTTTCCCAAGCGACTTTTGAAAATCATCTTGCTGTCGATATGCTCAAAAAGTCTTCAAATCATACGCGTTGGGTACTTGAAGATGAAGGGCGAGCAATTGGTGCAAATAGCCTGCCTATATCATTACGTTCTCAAATGGAAACAGCGGCTATCGCTGTTATTGATGACCCTTTTGAATTACGTCTTGAACGCCTTAAAAATGAATATTTTGACCGGATGACACATGATTTCCTTGGTGCATACGGTGAAGAGAAAGGCTGGCAATTTTACAGTGAGTATTTACATCATGGCCTGTTTGCAATTCGAAAGCGATTAGGCCCTCAACGGGCTGCTGAATTAACGGCGTTATTAGATACTGCATTAATTCACCAACAAGTGACGGGCGAAACCCAATCACATTTTTCTTGGCTTTGCCCATTACTACATGAATATTATGACCCAATGTATCGTTATCAATTAAGCCAGAAACAAGAGAGAATTGTTTTTCAAGGTACATATCAAGAAGTTGAACAGTGGCTCAATCAATAATTACAAAAAAATCAGATTTGGCTTTAAATTCATTCGACTGATAAGCCAACTCATCATTAAATTCTCAAATAGCTTAATGAATATCAAAACTTACGCAGTTGCGCCTTGCGTAATTTAACCTGACTCCTCATTGTGTGTTTTTTTATATAACGATAACGAGGTACTCATGCGCCGCCTATTACTCTCTTCTTTATTTATCTGCTTTACATTATCCCAAGCGATGGCTGATCAGCTACACATCTACGCAGGAGCAGGGTTGCGCCCACCGATTGAAAAAGTGGTCGAAAAATTCGAAAAAGAAACAGGCAACACTGTCACTGTTGAATATGGGGGTTCGGGGCAAATTTTGACACGCATCCCCAGAGATAAGCAACACATTATCGCTTTGTTAAATAAGATGAATATTGCACACTTGGCCAAGCGTTACCCCCATGAAATATCAGGAGGTGAACAACAACGGATTGCACTTGCTCGCGCGATGATTTCATCGCCATCTTTGCTCTTATTAGATGAACCGTTTTCCAGCTTAGATTGGCAAACAAGAGAGCAAATTTGGTCGCAAGTGAATCAATTAAAACGCAATGGTATCACTATTTTATTAGTCACTCATGAACCGAAAGAAGCGGCAGCGTTGGCGGAATACCATGTTGCCATAGAAAACGGCAATATACTCCAGAGTTAGCAAAAAAAGGCTTAAGCCTCTTTTTGTCTTTCTCGATTAGATAAAAACCACGCCAACTAAATACAGCATCCCCATCACAAAACACACGGACGAGCTGACATACCAAAATAAGTCACTATTTCCTGCAAAACACGCTTTTATCAATGGAAATAAAGCGGCTCGAAGTAAAAATACGCTCGCAATAGCGAACAAAATAGGCTGGTGAAACGGTAAAATCGGCTGCCCTAATGCTGTTGTCAATGCATAAGCAGAACATATAAGCAGGATAGTTCCGACAACAATAGCCGTAAAATGCGGATACCAATAGCCTTTTTGCGCTTTTTCAACGATAGAATTTCCTGCACCTAAAAAACGATATCCTTTTGCGCCGAGAAACAAGCACGCAAAATGCAGTAATGCAGCGATAAATGTACAGAACGAACCGAGATATAATGCGATGTTGCTCATGTTAAGCCCTTGTTTATCTGAATATAGCAACAGCGGGGATAGTACCCCGCTGCGCTATACACATTCATTTATAAGGCTATTTTATCGAATCAGGAGCAGGTTTATCCACATTTATCTCATAAAGTTGTAATGCTCGGTTAACTTCTGAACGAGCAATCAAACCTTCATCTGCTAATAATTTCAGTGCAGCCACCACAATAAAGTGACGGTTAACCTCGAAGAATTCGCGTAATGCCTCACGAGTGTCTGAACGCCCAAATCCGTCCGTACCTAATGAGATGAATTTTCTATCTGATACATAGGGTTTAATTTGGTCACCTACGATTTTCATATAGTCCGTCGCAACCACCAATGGCCCTTTGTATGGCTCAATCATTTGTTGTACATACGGTTTTTTAGGCTCATCTGCAGGATGCAACATATTCCAACGCTCTATTTTCATCGCTTCGCGCCGTAATTCATTTAAGCTGGTCGCGCTCCAAATGTCGCTATTCACCCCAAAGTCAGTCGCTAAAAGCTCAGCCGCAGCAAGGGTTTCACGCATAATAGAGCCACTTGACATTAATTGAACCCGTGGTGAACTTTCAGGTGCATTATCATAAGATTTAAATAAATAAGCGCCTTTTAGAATACCGTCTTCCACCCCTTCTGGCATAGCGGGTTGCGGATAACCCTCATTAAGTAGTGTGATGTAATAGTAAATATCTTCTTGGTCAACGAACATGCGTTGCATACCATTTTGGATAATCACTGCTAATTCATAGGCATATGCCGGGTCATAAGAAACGCAACTTGGGATCACGGAAGATAAAACGTGGCTGTGACCATCATCGTGCTGTAAACCTTCGCCCATTAAGGTTGTGCGCCCAGAGGTCGCTCCAAGTAAAAAACCTTTGGTACGCGCATCTGCTGCCGCCCAAGCTAGGTCACCCACACGTTGTAAACCAAACATGGAATAAAAAATATAGAAAGGGATGGTTGGCACATCATGGTTACTGTATGCCGTTCCGGCGGCTATCCATGTGGAAATAGCTCCAGATTCGTTGATCCCTTCTTGCAGAATTTGCCCGTCTTTTGCCTCTTTATAGTAACTTAATTGCCCCGCATCTTGTGGAGTATAAAGCTGACCTAAATAGGAGTGGATGCCTATTTGACGGAATAGCCCTTCCATCCCAAAGGTTCTTGATTCATCAGGCACAATTGGCACCACCAGCTTGCCAACTTCGGCATCTTTGAGTAACACATTCAAAATGTTCACAAATGCCATCGTGGTGGACATATTGCGCTCCCCACTGCCTTTGAATAAATTAGCAAAACTGGCTAAAGGCGGAATAGCCACAGGGCTTGTTTGGCCAAAACGTGCAGGAATATAGCCTCCCAAAACTTGGCGCGTGCTCTTAATATACAGGGCTTCTGGGCTATCAGCTTCAGGTTTGAGATATGGAATTTCGTCTAATTGCTCATCTGCCACAGGTAAATTGAGTTTATCACGAAAGGCACGAACCGCGTCTTGGCTCATCTTTTTCAATTGATGATTGATATTTTGCCCTTCACCCGCTTCCCCCATCCCAAAACCTTTTACCGTTTTGGCTAAAATTACAGAAGGTTTCCCTTTGGTATTTACCGCTTGGTGATAGGCAGCGTAGACTTTTTCTGGGTCGTGCCCCCCACGGTGTAAATTCCAAATGTCGTCATCACTCATATCCGCCACAAGAGCAAGCAACTCTGGGTATTTGCCAAAGAAATGTTCCCGCACATAAGCACCACTTTGTGATTTGAATGTTTGGTAATCACCATCAACACACTCCATCATTCGTTGCATCAATAAACCAGAAGTGTCTTTTTCCAGTAGTTTGTCCCAAGCACTTCCCCAAATAACCTTAATGACATTCCAACCAGCCGCTTTAAATACCGACTCAAGCTCTTGAATAATTTTACTATTACCACGCACTGGGCCATCGAGCCTTTGTAAGTTACAGTTCACGACAAACACTAAATTATCCAGTTTTTCTCGCCCACCTAGTGATATTGCCGCTAATGATTCTGGTTGATCCATCTCCCCATCCCCAAGGAAAGCCCAAACTTTACGGCCTTGATGAGGTTTAAGATTACGATATTCAAGGTAACGCATATAACGCGCTTGATATGCAGCGGTTAATGGACCAAGCCCCATCGATACCGTCGGATACTGCCAAAAGTCAGGCATTAAACGCGGGTGAGGATAAGACGATAAACCACGGCGTACAGATTCACGACGGAAATTATCGAGCTGTTCTTCGTCAATTCTCCCTTCTAAGTAGGCGCGGCCATAAATCCCTGGTGCAGAGTGCCCTTGGATATACACCATATCCCCAGCAAAATTATCCGTTCTACCTCTAAAAAAGTGAGTAAAACCAATATCGTATAACACTGCCGCTGATTGGTAGGTTGCAATATGCCCTCCCACATTAGAGTGTTTCCCCGCGCGGAGCACCATCGCCATCGCATTCCAACGAATGTACGCGTTTAACTGCCCTTCAGTTGCCAGATTGCCTGGGTATTCCGGTTGGTTATGGACGGGAATACTATTGATATATGGCGTGGTCACAATACTCTGAAAATCACCGTATTTCCGTTGATCTGCTTGCGCCATTTTATTCAGTAAAAAGTGTGCGCGCTCACGGCCATCAACTTCGGTAACACCTTCATAGGACTCAAGCCATTCCGCGGTTTCCTGAGGATCAACATCTTTTTCTATTGTTGTGTGGTTCATACTTTCTCCCAAATCTACTTTCCCATCAGGGCAGGTTTACGTCTCAAACTGGATTACTGGCTTTTAATTGCAATTGCTATAGTTGCGATTACTATCATACCAAAAGGTATAGTTGCATATGCAACATTAGTAAAAAAGACTTTATCCTTTTATAATTGCAATTGCAACTAACTCCCTTTAATGAAAAAAGGTCATATGAAAACTCAACAAGCGGATTTGTGGTTTTCCTTTGTCCGCGCACATCGGATCATCATCAGAAAAATTGAAGCTAAACTTTCCGAAGCAAAATTGCCTATTTATGCGTGGTATGATGTTCTATGGGGCTTGGAAAGTGGTGAAAACGGAACGCGCCGAATGCATGAATTGGCAGATGTCGTGGTGATTGAACGCTATAATTTAACGCGTTTAATTGACCGCTTAGAAAAGGAAGGACTCGTCATTCGCTCTCGTTCAGACGATGACAGAAGAGCATCTTTTGCCACAATTACAGAGAAAGGCAAACAGCTACGCAAACAGATGTGGGAAATCTACCGAGATGTAGTTAAAACACATTTTCTTAGTCAATTTAGTGAAGCTGAAATCAATGATTTTGCGAGTGCCCTTGATAAGGCCGCATGGAGCGCAAAAGAATAACGCAAATATCGCGGTACCACTCACGATACCGCGACAATCTAATGAGTTAGTTTTTCAATTGCCTCTTCATAAACAGCAACAGGAAGCTGGTTTGCCTCATAAAGTTGCTTCAATGCACACAAGGCAATCCAATTTACTGATGGGTAAATAATCCCGTTTTTATCAATAGAATCAGAACCCAATGCCATAAACCCTCGAGGTATGAATGGTTTTATTTGCTTAGCGATATGGTGTGAGTAATCCGTTACCGCAATGACGGGTACCTTGGTTTTGCCTAAACAGTGGTTAAGGTGGGA
Organism: Providencia sp. PROV129; assembly: GCF_028482245.1. Taxonomy (NCBI): domain Bacteria; kingdom Pseudomonadati; phylum Pseudomonadota; class Gammaproteobacteria; order Enterobacterales; family Morganellaceae; genus Providencia; species Providencia sp. PROV129. The sequence continues at coordinate 398,990 of NZ_JAMPQD010000006.1, read as the reverse complement.
AGAAGCGTATTGCTGTTTTGCATCAAACGCGAGTCGCGTATAACTTGGGCAACTCCACACTTCGGACTCAACGCCCCATTGTGTTTGCAATAATTGGGCAGCTTGCTTAACCCTTTCGAGTGATTTTCCTGCCCCACACAATTGAATATCAATTTTTGGCGCACTGCGTGATAACTGGTACATACCTTTAAATGCGGCTATCGCAGCGTCTTCAGATAACGGTTCATTTGTTTGATTAACACTGTGCAATGCCATATACACCAATGACTTATCGCCATTTACATACAAATGTGTCAATGCTTGTTGGACGATAGCTGCGGCTTCTTGCGCGTTCGCGATATCATAAGCTAGCCAATTTTCCATCGACGTAAGCTTTAATGGAAACCACGGATAAACCCCTTTCGGTAAATAGCTTTCATTGGTATCAATACAATTGAGGAAAATCCCTTTATGGTTTGTTTCTGTTTCTAGTGTGCTTAACTGCTCAATTAAGGGAGTATTCACAAAGTAAAACAAGGGTTTCTCATAGGTTTCTTGGCTATTAAACCAAATTGGCCACGCTGTTTCTTGCTGGCCCATAGCGCCATTTTGATTAATAACCCAAATCGAAGCGTTATTATGTTTAATCGCTTTATGAAGCAAGCTTGCTGGAGAGCTTGGGTGATTGGCATTATCACAAGCAACCTGATTGATATGTTGTAAACACAAATTAGCGGCGGCTTGAGTTTGTGCCGTTGCGGCTGGCATTTTCATTGTTTGGGTAAACATTAGCGCTCCACTCCTTCATTATTGCAATTGCGATCATTGTAATTGCAATAACAAGGCGAAGTCAAATGAAGCCTAACGCCCTTATTTTTTAATCACTAGCTCAGTAACACCTTGGTAGATAAGCCTTGTCGCCAATGTCCCCAAAATCAACCCGACCACTTTCCCCACCACTTTATGGATACGCGAATAGCTTCGTCTGACCGATGAAAGAGAAAATGTTTGGCAGAGAATAATTCGCCATACCAATGAAGCCAAGACGATCCCAAGCCAAATCACCAGTTTTGCCCATAATGGCGTTGAGGGGGAAATAGTGGTTGAGAAAATACTCATGAAGAACAGCACAGTTTGCGGGTTCGAAAGATCGGAAATTAAACCACGGCGAAAATACACACCTTTCGGGAAATGTTCCGTAATATTTTCCGTGGATAAATTGAGTTGGGTTTTATTTTTAAAAACGCTAATCGCGTAATACAGTAAATACAATCCGCCTAGTACTTTAATTAACGAAAACAACGCACCAAACTCTGACATTAAGGTCACAAGCCCAAATAACCCAAGACCAGAATAAATGGCATTACCTAAAACGACACCATAGCCACAGGTTAACCCCGCCTTTTTCCCTGAACTAAGCGTGGTTTGGACAACAATAAATAAATTGGCGCCAGGATTAAAAAACGTCAGTATAAATAAAAATAGAGTGATAATAATGCTATGTAACGGATCCATAATTTTGTCTTCGAAAATTTAGGGTTTTCTATTATAGACACGAAATTATTATCAACTCTATTTTAAAATACAGATTTACTGCACAAAATAAGGGGGATTATTCGACAAATCGTATTATTGACTTAACACTTTTTTTCGTTGTAATAACCATTTATCTAATTCATTTGCAAATTGTTGGCGATCCCGTTGATTTAAGCTTGCAGGGCCGCCTGTTTGTACACCACTTGCCCGCATCGTATCCATAAAATCACGAATATTCAGGCGTTCGCGAATAGTCGCCTCGCTGTAACGCTCACCCCGAGGATTCAATGCAGAAGCCCCCTTTTCCATCACTTCGGCAGCAAGGGGAATATCCGCAGTAATCACTAAATCCCCTTTTTGAGCACGAAGAACAATTTCATTATCTGCGACATCAAAGCCTGCGGGAACTTGTAAGGTTTTTAAAAAACGAGATGGCGGAACTGACAAGCGTTGGTTGGCAACAAATGTAATTTGCACATTTTCTCTGTCAGCTGCGCGATATAAAACTTCTTTGATAACCTTAGGACACGCATCCGCATCAACCCATATTTCCATTATTTTATCCAAAACTTAGCGGTATATTATGGAGATATCATAACACGATAACGGCAAGAAACAGTACTGAAGTGATTTTGGTAGGGTTTAATTTAAAGTTACATCAACCAAGCTTATCACTGATAATATTAACAATTAATCTGAAATAAACTTGGTTTTCATTTGATAGCTAAAGCACCATGACCATTTCATGCCATGTCATTCCACCGTGATCTGACTCAGAAGGTTTGACATATTGGTAGCCAAAATGCTTGTACAGATCCACATGACGTTCTTTGCACATTAGATGAATAGTTTCTTTGTTATTGTTTCGCATTAATGCAATAAATTCGGTCATCAACATGGATGAATAGCCCTTTCCTTGATGGTTTGGGTGAACCACAACAGACATAATGACCACATTCGGAGCCTGTGCATCATGGCCGATAAGCTCTTTAAATTCTTCATCGGACATCACCACATCCCACGCGCAGCCTGCATTTATGAAGCCAACGATTTCGCCAGCCACTTCCATGCATAAAAAACCTTGAGGATACTGTGTTATACGTGTTGCTATTTTTTCTTTTGTCGCTGCCTCGTCGCCTTCATACGATTCAATTTCAATCGCGAAACACGTATCGACATCACCAAGTGTTGCTTGCCTAAATATTGGCTTGTGCATTTTATAACCTCTTATTGTTTATACTTATTTTATTAAACTTTTAGTACTATAGACACCCGGTTTCGCACTTTTTCGTCATTTTTTGTTGCGCATTGAGTTGGACGTAACTTAATGCGGTGGATAACACGACCAAAGTGCCCCCAACAATTGCCACGAGAAACCCCGCGTTCAGCCCATAAGTATCAACCATTTTCCCCGTCATCATGGCTCCAATAGCCACACCAATGTTTAGTCCAGCGAGCAACCAAGTCATCCCTTCCGTTAATCGATTTGGTGGAACGATATTTTCCACTAATGACATCGCAATAATCATTGTTGGTGCAAAGAATAAACCTGAAATAAACACCACAAATGCGAGGGAATAAACGCCGCTCACCCACCACATCGGTACAATAGATAAGAATGTCATTAACCCGCTAATAACCAGTAAACGCGGTAACGATATTTTTAGATTGAGCGCCCCGAAAACGAGCCCCATTGCACAAGAACCAATTGCATAAGCTGACAAGACTACGCTTGCCGCAGCAGGTTGTTGTTGTATCTGCGCGAGTGTGACACTTAAGATGTCCACTGACCCAACAATGATCCCTAATGCAATCATTAATGCGATCAGCAGTTGTAAGCTTATCATCGACAAAATCGGCTTTTGCTTCGGTGATAAGGTTTCATGTACGGTAACATTGGGTTCCGTACTACGTTGTTGTACAAGGAGTATCACACCCAACAATAATAAAACAGCGGCAACTAATAAGCCCGCTTGTGGAAACAAAATAACCGTCAATCCCACAGACAGTGGAGGCCCTGCAATAAATGTCGCATCATCAAAAACAGTTTCAAGGGAATAAGCCGTTTGTAAAATGGGCTGACCTTTATACAATTCCGTCCACCGTGCCCTAATCATGGCAGACATGCTGGGCATAGCACCTGCTAAAAATGCACCAATAAATAACCCAGCATCGGGCAATGCAAACCATGTTGTTGTGACGAGCAACAAAACCCCAGATAAACTAATAAGCGTGACCACAGGTAACACGCGATACTGTCCAAGTTTATCAACTAATCGGGAAATTTGTGGTGATAATAATGCATAAGTAAGTACAAACGTTGCCGAAATTAGCCCTGCTAAAGTATAGCTATCCCTTAATTGTGCCAGCATAGTGATAATCCCAATGCCCATCATCGGTAACGCTAGACGAGCCAGTAACCCTGCAATAACAAAGCGTTGGCTTCCTTCAGCTTGAAAGAGTTCTTGATAGCGACTTAGCATGTAAGCTCCATGTGATAAATTCATTATACATACAACGAGTATGTATAATGATGATATAATCATACATAGTGTATGTAAATAACTATATTCAGTGTTTGTAAGAGGTTTTATGGCAAGAAGAACTCAAGCTCAAATGGAAGAGACCCGCGAGCTTTTATTAACCACGGCACGAGAACATTTTAGCCGTTTGGGGTTTGCCGCAACGTCCATGGATGAAATTGCAGCAAGCGTTGATTTAACGCGAGGTGCCCTTTATCATCATTTTGGCGATAAAAAAGGCTTATTTGCAGCTGTTGTCGAACAAATTGATAACCAAATGAATGGCCGATTACAAAAAATTTCTGCCGATTCCACTGACCTTTGGAATAACTTCCGCCTACGCTGTCATGCCTATTTAGAAATGGCGTTAGAAACTGACTATCAACAGATTATCTTACGAGATGCCAAATCCGTTATTGCTGAAGACATTGCAAAATCAAACCTTAAATGTACTGAGCAAGTCGACCTCTTGTTACAGGAATTAATGAGCAAGCAAATCATTGGCAATGTTAATACTCGCGCCCTTGCCTTTTTAATCAATGGTGGACTTGCCGAATCGGCTTATTGGATTTCTCAATCCAATAGCCAAGAACGCCTACAGCAAAGCATTCATGCGATTGATAAAATGATTGATGGGTTACGAAAAAACTAATCGCTATCTATCCTGTTTTGTTGATATAAGACATTGAGCCTAAATGCAAAGATCAATACGATGATCAATAACACAGGAACCGTTAGTGTTAACTCTAAATAAACAAAACGATTGAAATTAAAACCATTTGTCTTCGGCGTTAACCAATAGGCCAAAGGTAGCGTCGATATACATGCAAGGCCACCAAGCACGATTAATCGCTTTAGCTTTTTATTGTTTTCGATTTTAATTTCATGGGGCAGCGTACGATGAAATTGAAAGTATTGATAACACAAGTAGGCTAAGCCGCCCACCGAGCCAACGTGCTGTAATAATTTATAAAAAGCAATTTCTTGGCTGTCAGACATCGCAAATAATTTCATTTGCAAAAATGAAATTTCTCGGACAAATGCCCCAGATTCATGCGTAAAACTGTCCCAAACAATATGGGTTAATGCCCCGATATACAAGGAAATAACAAAAATTACCCCTTGTCGAACAGATGGTGCATTTATAGTGTGAATAATAAAAGGGCTTATTCTATTCAGTGCTGGTGCCATTTTTTGCGTTAAACAATAAACCAATATACATAGCGGTAACCCAGTATAAAACCACCCAATAGAGTCATGCGCCAGTGCCGCAGTGTGGTACCACGTCAACGAATAGTATAAATCTGGGCTCAAGCTACCTAAAATAAGCGCAGGCAGACTTAACCAGCGAAAATATTTGGCCTGTTTAATGGGAAAAACCACCGCAGGATGGGAAAACGTCCAAGGCATACTCGCGACCAGAACAATTAAATAGATATCAGGATAGTGCCGTTTTAATTGTGAAAACGATATGCGAGAAATCGGAAAGATTTGCCCACAAATTCATGCGGGCAATATATCTAAGGAAAATTAGATTAACGAATTGAAAGTTTGTTTTAGCTTTTCAATATCTTGTGACGTTGTTGACCAAGAGGTACAAAAACGTAAGCACGTTGTATCTGCCGTTGGTTCACAAACTTTACTGACCACATAATGACTCAATACCTTGTCACTCAGCGAATTAGGTAAAATCACGAAGACTTGGTTTGATTCCACTGGCGCTAAAAAGCCGAATCCTTTTTCTGTAAAGAAATCGGCAAGCTGGTTTGCTGTATCATTAATGTGTTGGCCTAACTGGAAATAAAGGTCATCATTAAATAATGCTTCAAACTGCGCAGCTAATAACCAGCCTTTGGCTTGCAAGCCGCCTTTTTGCTTAATGCTATAGCGAAAATCGGTTTTTATTGCTGGGTTTAAAAGCACTAATATTTCCCCAGTCAGTGCGCCAATTTTTGTTCCACCAATATAGAAAACATCCGTTAGTTGTGCGATATCTTCAATGGTTAAGTCACTCACGGTGGACATCAAACCGGATGCTAAACGTGCGCCATCCATAAATAGCAATAGACCGTGGGCGTCACAGATTTCACGCAAAGCAACCAATTCGGCTTTGCGATACACCGTACCAATTTCAGTAGAGTTACTGATGTAAACTAATTTGGGTTGAACCGAATGTTCATCTGGATGCTCGGCCAGCACCTTTTTAATATGAACAGGCGTAAGCTTACCCGAAGCAGACTCTACCGTAATGACTTTATGCCCTGACGCTTCAATAGCCCCTGTTTCGTGAACATCAATATGGCCACCAACAACGGAAATAACGGCTTGATGTGGACGTAAAATATGAGAAATCGTCGTTAAATTGGTGATCGTCCCACCATTAAAGAAATGGATATCTGCATTCGGCTGGCCAATACGTTGTTTAATTTGATCTGCCACTTTCTTACATAGACCATCTGTACCATAACCTGTAAAACGTTTCCCTGCTAAATCATTCAATGCTTTCATCACTTCAGGATGTGCAATTTCATTATAATCATTTGTAAAGCTGTACATTAATTCACCTACCAATGCCCTGTTATGTAAATAATTAGCAAATAGTTATAGAGACAACTAATTTATTATTCAATGATCTTTTTTATCGTTCTCTGATACAATTTTATAGATACGCTAAAATAACAGCCCCCAACGAAATATGTAAGCAAAACCAACGCTTATAAACCGTTATTTTTGTGCACGCCGAAATGTCAGATTAAAGCGGTATGGCCCCAACAATGGGTGTTCACCCGCTTTGATGGTTCGAACACCATGGTAATTTAAACGCGACTTCCCTCCCCAAACCAGCACATCCCCATGTTCCAGTGTCAGCGCTATTTTAGGCGCTTCACGTATGGCTCCGCCAAAATCAAATATGCAGGGCAACCCTAATGAAAACGAAACAATCGGCTGTGAAAAATCCGCTTCATCTTTATCTTGATGAAGCGACATTTTAGCCCCAACTGCATAACGGTTAATCAAGCATGCATCGGGTTCAAACCCCAGAAAACCCGCTCTTTCTGCTGCGTCTTGTGCTAATTGACGAAAGATCCCAGGCATCGGCTGCCAGGGCTTATTAGTGACAGGGTCACTATTAGTATAGCGATACCCTGTTTTGTCAGTCACCCAACCCCACTCACCACAGTTGCTCATCGCGACTGACATGCGATACCCACCTGGGGTTTCCATATTTCTTAATGGGGATAGCGAAAAAATATTATTTAATGATTGTAATAACACCTTACTGTTCCCCAGTAAGAAACCTTTTAGCAAGAAGGCATCAGGGGCTATCTCAATCATGTTTTCGTCATCAGAAAATAACATAAGCGCTTATCTCATTAATTTAACTAGGGTAATTTGCATAATACGCAATTAAATGCCACTTCACCGTACTTTACGTGCTTCTGCACGCTGACTCACCCAAACACTCCCTAAGATCACTATCATGCCAATAAATTGTAAAGTGCTCAGCTGCTGATTTAGGTAAAACCATCCTAAGACCACAGCACTAACAGGGCTAAGGAAACCTAAGGATGCGACTGAACTCGGCCCTAATAACGCCAATCCGCGGAACCATAACGCGTATGTTAACGCCCCACCAATTAAGGTTAAATAGCTAAGACCGACAATATTCACGGATGTTAATACGGGTAATGCAGGCTCAAAGATCAAGGCAAAAGGTAATAAAATCAAACCACCTGCGGTTAATTGCCATGATGTAAAGGTCAATGCACTTACAGAAGGTTGCCAACGTCGACTTAATACAGTGCCAGCGGCCATTGAAAATGCCCCTGCCAACCCAGCCATCACCCCTACCCAATCTAAGGTAGCCGTTGGTGTTAACAGCAAAATCGCCACACCAACAATACCGCTGAATGAGGCAATGACAGAAACACTTGATAAGCGGTTACTTAATAACCAGTGACTTAAAAATAACACAATTAACGGCTGCACAGCGCCAACGGTTGCAGCAACCCCGCCTGGCAGACGATAAGCCGCAATAAATAATAACCACCAAAACAGTGAGAAATTCAACGCCCCTAAAATGGCGACACGCAACCACCAAATCCCTGATGGCAACTGGCGCAAAAAGAGTATCAGTAATAATCCTGCGGGTAATGCACGCAAAACAGCCAACGTTAACGGCAAGCCCGAAGGTAGCATTTCGGTTGTAACGAGATAAGTGCTTCCCCACACAATGGGGGCTAACGCTGTTAAACATAAAACAACATAGCGATTCATAGTATAACTCTCAATATTTATCTTGAGATCAAGATAATTTTTATTTGCCTTGACGTCAAGATAAATAATGCCCATTATTTACCTATGGATAGAATCGATAAAATCACTGAACAATGGGAGCGTGAGCGCCCAGACCTTGATATTAGCCCAATGGGGTTAATTGGTCGGTTAGGCAATGTTGCCTATCATCTCACTCGTGAAATGGAAAAAGTCTTCGCTGAATTTGGCCTTAATCGGTCAAGTTTTGATGTGCTTGCAACTTTGCGGCGTTCTGGTGCGCCTTACACCCTGAGCCCAGGGGACATGCTAACTACGCTAATGGTCACGTCAGGAACTATGACAAATCGCATTGATCAACTGGAAAAAGCGGGGCTAGTCTCCCGCCACACTAACCCAGATGATGGCCGTGGCTTTTTAGTGTCACTGACTGAGGAAGGACTGAATCTGATTAATCAAGTCATTGAGGCTCACACGCAAAACCAAGCAAGGCTAGTCGCTAAATTAACGTTGGAAGAGCAACAGGCGCTCAACCAACTATTACGGACATTTCTCGCAACATTTGAATCTTAAACAAATTGAAACGGTAACGGCATTTGCAAGCGCTCAAATTTATCGCATAGGTACACTAATCGTAATACGTTTTCGGGGGGGATCTCCCCTGAAGCAGTTAACAATTTGACCTGGTTGGCTAACCATAACGTGCCCAAATCCTCAAGGATATGTATGACATAACCAATTTCAGCTTGTTGGGATGAAGAAAACTGCTGCCTTCCCGTACAAGCCTGGGTTTCCAGTATTGACAAAATTGGACGAGTCAATTGGCTTGCGAGCGTTGTTTCAGGCACAAAAGTATTGCTCGTTTGCTGCTTTTTCTCCATGTATTCCATTATCTTACTGAAAAAACCTGAACGTTGTTTTTTGCGAGGGATTGATTCAAAATCAAGGTAAAACAGTTCAATACCTTGCTCTTTCTTCAACCATAATGTTTTAGGCACTAACTGAATACCTTGTGAAGTATGATTGACCAGAGCACTCACTGCGGCAATAGGCCATTTTTCCTTGGTAATAAAGCGTAACTCTTCGATTTTATGGTTTTCATTCCCTTCCCAATTTAATCGCAAAAACGCCCTATTTTTTTCACTATCAGATATCGCCCACAAAATACATTGTTCAGTCTCATTCCAATATAACTGTTCATAATCAGCGAGGTGTAAGATAACGGGTTGATAAACATTTTCGCTGGATAAGTTTGAAAGAAATTCACTAGCCTCTTGCCAGTGGGTAAACCCCAACTCTCTTTGAAGCGTTTGGTAATCATCGTTTGCTAACAGCTTTTGGTTATTTTTTTCAGCAAAACTGTCACCACTGGCCGATAATTTACCTTCGTCCGAAAGCCGCGGATCATGTAATTTAAACGGTGTTCGCATCAAATTATCGGCAGTTTGCTTCCAAATGGATAACGTTTGCCAGAGGCTTGAACGGTTGAACATCGGGTCCAGATTATTTGCACGCCCTTGTGTACATTGAATGATTTTTTTCTCTTGGTTATCCCAAAAACTAAACGTCGCACCAATTGCGCCGTTTTGGGTTTGCCACCAATTCGCATCAATTGGTGTTAAATCAAGTACCGATATTTTGTCAGTGTATTGACGGCGCTGCAAACCTTTAAGCACTGCAAGCTGTGTTGCATCTGCCGTTGAAAGTTGCTGCAAATAGGCAGCAATTTCGGCGATTAACCGCAAAACTTGCCCTTCATCCATCGTAAAGTGCTTACCTGCTAGCAGTTTCACCTGCTGGCTCAGCCTTTTCAAATAATTGGCTAACCGAGGTAAACCTTCCGCTTTCGCCGACATATTCAACAGATGCAATTGCGTGGCGCTACTTTGGCTAATGTGTGACAACCCTTGACGTAACAAATCTTGGATAAATTGCCCAATGGTGGCGATAACGGTTTTGTCATCATCAGTTAATGACAGTGCAGTATCAGGCGCAGGGGCTAAATCATCAGGCCATTGCCAAACTACACCATTTTGCATCAACAGTTTAGCAATCACCGCAAGGTGAACCGCTTTTTTCTGTTTTTCGGGGACCGAGGAGATCATCCCCTGAAAACCACTGCCTTTCAGGTAAATGATTGGCTCATCATATTCGGCTAATATCACTCTTAACTGGTTGCATTGATCATCAAAAGTCAGCTCACGCCCTTGCCACTCGGCTAACAAGCGGATAGCTAAGCGGCAGTCGGCTTTAGAGACGAGTTTAATCAATGACGTTGACTCTAATGCGAGTAATTCAGGCAATAATGGTTCTGGCTCACTAAGCATCCCCTTATCTTCAATACCCTGAATATTTTCATCTGGCACATTATTCTGAACCCAAAGAACTGCGGCCAAAATATGCTTACAACAACCTGATGCACTGCAATTACAGGTCGCTTTTTGTACACCTTGTGCATCTAACTTCACCGCTTGCCCATCACTGTCAAACTGCCCAGCAACCAGATCACTAGGATTAACCTTTTGGTTCTCTAAATCTTTGCGCGCTCTGCGTAATAACCCCACGTTTGCAAACACCGCTAACGCATCGTCATCATATTGGTAATAAATGGTTTGCCAACTCATTGCATCACCTCCGCCAGCCACTGAGCAAAGTGCTCAGGGGTTAATGCCGCGACATGCATTCCTCTATCAGCCAATTTTTGGGCAATTTCAGGATCATAAACAGGCAATGCATCGTCATCTAACGCGGCTAAGCCTAAAAGTTTCACTTGCTGACCGTGTAGGCGCTGTGTGCAGTTAAGTAGATGATTTAGTGCCCCGCCTTCCTCAAAGTCGCTTATCAAACTGATAACCGTACGTTTAGGGTTACGGATCAAACTTTCACAGTACTGCATCGCTTTGGCAATATCGGTTCCACCGCCCAATTGTACCGTCATTAAAACCTCAACAGGGTCATGGGCTAAATGGCTTAAATCAACAACTTGCGTATCAAAAACCACGAGTGAAACCCTGACTGTTGGCAATGCGGCTAAAATACTGGCACAGACTGCCGCATACATAATTGAACTGGCCATCGAACCACTTTGGTCAACACACAAAATTACATCCCACGGCAAGTGCTGCTGTTGACGCGAGTTGAAATACGGGGTTTTGATGACTAACCGTTGGTTTTGCCGATCATAATTTTTTAAATTTGCAGCAATAGTCGCACGCCAATCGAAATTACGGCTATTTGGAATTAACGAACGGCGAAAACGGTTCCTCCGCCCAGTTAATGCTTGGCGGAACTGATTACGCATTTGGCTGAGAATATCATCCACGACTTTGCGAATGATATTTTTCACTGCATCACGCGTATCTTCGTTCATTTTTCCCCGTAAACTCATTAGCGTTTTTGCTAATGCCTTCGTGGGTTCCATGGCATTCAATGCGTCAGGGTTTTTAAGTAAGCTACTGATTTCATAACGCTCAAGCGCCTGTGATTGCATGCGCTCAAACGTACTATTTGGGAATAACTTCCGCGCTTGGTTTAACCAATTCACTGCGGTAAGTTGCGATGCATCTAAAGAACCGTGACGACCACCTTCTTGTCGCAGTCCACGCCGTTGATATTCACGGCGATATAAAAAATCCAATGAGCGCTCGATTTTTAACTCTTCCGCACTGAATGCCGCTTGCCCCAGCGCGTTATCCGCATATTGGCCTAATACTAAACGCCAGCGTTTAGCAAGTTGCAGTTGTTCTGGCGTCAATGGCATCTCTTTTTTGCTCATCGTTATTTCGCCTCCGACGTGTGAGTGAACCAACGTTGTAGACCAAGCTCAACAAGCTGATTTTGTAGTCGTTGTTCTAATTGCAACGCTTGCAGCATTTGTTTCTCATTAAATTCTGTTTGGTGCAGCGTCAAATCTTGTGCTTCGATTGATAAGTTTTGCGCGATATACTGTGCCATTTGTGCATTTTGTTTTGGCGTCAGTTGGCTAAATGCAAAGCGCAAATCTGGCAGCACCTGAATAAATCGACTTTCATCCCATTTACTGAGTAAATCATTCAAAGAGTCGATTAAGAGTGGAATACGTAAAGTTAATTCAGGGGCAGCGCGCATTACGCCAATAAAATAGCCAATAGCGATTTCTGGGTCACTTCCTGCACTAAACGCACTTTGGATCTCGTTAACTAATGTCTCTTCATCGGTTTTTGCACCCAAATAACGCAGAGCATCCACGGCCCCTTTTAATAAAGGGACATGGTTTAATTGGTCTTTACAGCGAGCCAACTGGTGATAAAAATCGTGATAATAATCGTGATTTTTATTAATTTCAGGCATAAATGTCACCAGTTCGCGGCATGAAAGTAGCGCATTAAAATACATTTCTTGCTGCTGCTCATCCCCTTGAGTAATTTGCTCAAAGCAATAAAAAACTTGCTGCAATAAAGCATCCAAACGAGCTTCAATCGTAAAATTCTCTTCGATATCAAAGAACTGTCTTCCTCGCCATAAATGTACTAACTTATGGCCACAAGCTACTAATGATTCGAATTTTGTATCTTGCTGAATATAACTATCTAACAATGAAAATAGTGTAGGAATGCGTTGATGTAAGCCAATGATCGCCGCTTGCATTAATAATGTCACAGCACTCTGGCTTGAACGACTGACCCCTTGTTGCTCAAGGTTTTTTTCCATTTCAAATAAACGATTCAATGCGATCGTTTTAAGCTGAGTCCCTTTTTCTGATAATGCAATTAACTCGCCTTCCACATTTGGCGTCCAGGCATATTGCCACTCTTCAAATAACACATCCATTTGGTTTCCTGACATAAAATTTGGGCCAGAAAGGTGTTTTGCAAAATGAATATCTAAAAAAGCCAATAAATGTAAAAAGCGACTACGTAGGCGATGTTGTTTATTACGATACACATCTAACCGACTGATTTTGCTTAATGTGTCATCAAGCTTAAAGCGAAACCCTTTTGCCATCTCATAGGTTTGTGCTACCAACGGCGGCGTTGTTGTGCCTTTGGGGATTTGGCCTAGGCGAAAACCTGAAAAGCAGGTTTTAATTTCATGCCAAAGTTCATCTTGGCTCTCATCAAGGCTGCCTTTAATAAATGCACTTTGTAGTCCATCCAATAAATCATAGCGCCCTGTCCCTGCATGCCCACGAAAGGCCGCTAAGCGAATGCTTTGTTCCGCGGCCAGTTTTACCGATAAAAAACCAGGAGCCGCATCAAATTGCTTTTCGCGCAAAATAGTCGCCACCTTTGCCAGATACGCGATCCCCAATTTATTCCGATACACCTGAGTTGGGCGAACTCGACCATTTTCACGGTCTTGGCGCTGTTGCAATAGTGTTTCCCATACTTTTTGGTAAAACGCGGGGGATGGCATACCTGATGCATAACCGTTTAGTGCATCAAGCTTATCGTCACTATAACGTATTAACCATGCACTCTCGTTTTCAGCGGTTTTTTGTTGTTTTACAAACTGCTTTTGAGCTATCGCCGTGAGTGCAAATTGTTGAGTTGCCCGTTCAGCTAAACCTTCAATTAACGCGAGGGTATGAAATCCGCCAGTCACGATAACAATTTTGGCGTTTGGCTGCTTCGTTTTAATGCTTTGAATATGAGCTTGCATATGGGATTCACGCTGTGTAGAGCCTTCAGATTCAAGGACTTCAGGCTCATAATCTAAACGAGCTAACCCACACCAGATGAAACTGTCTTTAAAAAATGCAGACCAATCAGTGAGCTGCTCAAAAGTACGTAATTCAAATAGTTGTTCCCAAAGCTCATCATGGTCACGGCAACCACTTTTTTTTGCTAGCTGTGCAATAAATAAGCTATGTGCTAAATAACGCTCTTTTTGCAGGCTTTGACTTTGCCCTTCATCAGTTTCATCAATATTAACCTGCGCAGCCCAAGGTAAATCAATAAACTGTAATTGTGCTTTATATCGTGAGCCTTGCTTAAGTGCTTGCCATTCTGGGGAATATTCGCAAAATGGGAAATAAGCCGACCGAGTGACAGTGTCACTTCCATCCTTTAATGCGCCTGCTTTAATTTCCGTTTGCACCATAATAGCGACGGGCGGTTGTGTGTCTTGATGCAGCAACCCTGAAATCAACCCATTAAAACTATCAGGTCCTTCAATCAGTACATAATCAGGGTTAATCTGCTCAATCAATGAGGCCGTGCTGTAGGCACAAGCTGGACTGTGATGGCGAACGGGAGCAAAATAAATCTTTTCTGATTCAAGCTGTTGCCAGCTCATCAATGCTTGTTCGAGTCGTTCGGGTAAAGGTATGGAAGGCAAACTCACCGTAATATTCCCTGATTGATAAATATGGGCGAAGCCAAAGACCTCGCCATGCATTACACGTTAACAATCCTATTGCCAAAACTGACGGGAAGCTTCAAAGAATGCTTTCCATTCGGGGCTCTGTTTGGCTCTTTCTCGTGCGACATTATCAATGTAATAACGCATCCGCTTGATATCATCTGCATTATCTTTGAGTACAACCCCAATTAGCTGACGAGCGACTGCACCAGCACTTAACGTTCCGTCTCCCAAATAATGGGCTTCTAACGCACACGCATAAGCGATATTCACCGCTTCTGCTGTCGACATCACCGCATCTGGGGTTTTGATATTGCCGCCATCCTTGGTATTGCCTGAACGTAGCTCTTGGAAAGTGGTGACTAATAACTCAATCACATTCGCAGGCACAGTCACCAAGCCATTTAGCTCGCCTAGTTCGCTGGTAAGCTGTTTATTTATTAGCTCAATTTCAAACGCAGGGTCTTGAATCGGCCTCACCGTTTCGAAGTTAAAGCGACGTTTTAATGCCGATGACATTTCATGCACGCCACGGTCACGCAAGTTGGCTGTACCAATTAAATTAAAGCCTTGCTTAGCACTGATCCTCGCATTGTCTTTCATTTCGGGGATCATCATCTGTTTTTCAGACATTAAGCTGACCAATACATCTTGTATTTCTGGTGGGCAGCGGGTGATCTCTTCAAAACGCACAATTTTTCCTTCCAGCATGCCTTGATAAAGTGGTGAGCTAACCAACGCTTTTTCCGTAGGCCCTTCTGCCAATAGCAACGCATAGTTCCATGAGTATTTAATGTGATCTTCGGTTGTTCCAGCTGTTCCCTGAATAGTTAAGCCCGAATCACCGCTGATTGCTGCAGCTAATAATTCGGATAACATGGATTTTGCTGTTCCTGGTTCTCCGACTAACATCAGACCCTGTTTACCTAACAAGGTCACTATTGCGCGGTCAACTAAAGCATCATCCCCAAAAAACTTCGGCGTAATACCCAGAGCTTCATCACCTAAAATAAACTGCCTAACCGCGCGTGGTGAACGTAGCCAACCTTGTGGTTTTGGGTTATGGCTATCGGCTTGTGTGAGTTTTTCCAGTTCATCAGCAAAACGAATTTCTGCGCTTTCACGCAGAACATGCCCTTTTATTGTTTCTTTGTTACTCATCGAGTTATCCTATTAAACCCTAATTACCAAGGTGTTTTCTTTTCCCACTCAGGGTCAAATCCTGCACAGGCGTCAGCCACTTTTAAGTAATCCGCATAGCTTTCAGCTAATAAAATTGGCGGGATATCTTTTAACTCTATGTAACTGCGATTCCATGAGCTTTGTTGACCACTTTCAAAGCTTAAGGAGTACAAGACCGCAGGAATATTTTCTTCTGGTACATAGCTTCCACTAAACTCAATGTAGACATAGAAACCTAGGCTAGCATAGTGTTTCGAGTAATGCATAAAGCTACCGCCATCCTCCGCTTGGCCACGCTGATACCCCATTTTGGTGAGCACACCACGTAACGTATAGGTATCTGTCAGCCAACCTTTGCGATCTTCGATTTCAGTGAGTGCGAGGTCTAATTCAGGGATTTTGTGTTCCATTTGCGAGAACAAAAATTTCACTTTGTAATCTTTAAAATGGACCAACCAACCTTTTCTTTCATCTTCCGAAATCAACGCAGCATGAGCCAGTTTAATTGATGACCCTGCGCTTAACTCGATTTCATCATCCTCAAGGTTAAGCAGACTACCATCATCTGAAGGACGGAATACATTGATAACCTTATCGTTATCTATTTCCATCCAGACAAGCCTTTCAATCAAACCGCGCATAATCGGATGAGCTTGGATATATTCTTGCCAGTCTTGTGTAGTCCACAAACGTTCCGCACACATTGCTTCGTATAAGCGTGCAGTTTGTAGATCAATAACTTGCTTAAGTTCCTTTTTACTGGAACTCAGTAATTTTTTCGATTCTTTAATCAGCTCTTCATTATCCGTTTTACGGGCGGCTGGTAATGCTTTGATCTCTTTGCCTTCAGGGTTAAACAACACCAATTTTTGTTGGGGATCTAGTTTTGCAGTAAAAGTACGCTCGCCATACTCAAGGGCAAGTACCCCTGTTTCATCCATTCCTGCTGTTGGAATAGTCCGGTCGGCAAGTTCATCGGCACTCCAGCCATTACGCTCCGCTATTTGAGCCACTAAACCACGTGCTTTTTCTTGTACAGAAGCGGTACGATAACGGCGTGAAAGTGAGAGTAATAATTGAATAATGAGCGGGTCATTGCTGGTTGCTACCGCATCAATCATGGCTTCAATCTGTGCGCGACGCTGATAATGATCACGCATATAATTACGTAACGCGGTGACTGCAATGTGCCCTTCAATACCACAAATGAGCGCTAGCATGCCTTTATCGGTAATCGCTGACCCTAAATAACGGCGAAGCACTTCATTCTTAATGTCATTAATACACTGCTCAAGGGTGTAATTTTCATACTGACTGTAATACTCTGGCCAACGTTTTACCCAATCTTGGTAGTTGGTTAAACGCTGTGGTGCATCTCGTTCTGCTTCTGCCATTGCCATTTCTAGCGATGGGCCTGCGGTATCTTGAGCAATAAAGCTATTGAGCATAAAGCTTCCAAGCTTACGCTGGCTATCCACTGATAACAAACTGATATAACGCTGTAATAAACCATTACCTGCTGGCATTTTTAATTTCACAGCTAAAATAACCCACCAGCGAATAATTTCCCCATCGACAGGTTTATTATTTTGCCAAGTCAGTGCAGGTAAAGAATCTAAATTAAACCAAGACATGCTTGCTGGCGCTTTACCCTTAAGCCCTTTTTGTGCTTCAGCTAATAGGACTTTTGGTGATAAATAACTGGAAATGTCTTCCCCAAATTGTTCCAACGCCGTTAATAGTGCAGCACGCACAATTTCACGTTTTTCTTTTTTCAATAATGCATATAGAGGTTTTAAAGAATCAGGGTGTTTAAGGCGCGCTAGCCACTCAATGGCAGTCACACGAATTTCTTGTTTACCTGAGTCTAAACCTTCTGCTGCATTAACATGAATATTCGGCAATGTTTCGAGTAATTTTTGCGCACTTAAACGATGCGTTTTATTCTCTCCTAACGCGAGTTCCATAATACGTGGAATAAAGCGAGCAGGAATAGTTGGTAACATCGCTAATACTTCTATACCACTTGAAGCATCATATTCTTGGTAGTAGCGTTGTTTTGCTTGCTGCGGAATTAACCCTAATGCTTCGGCGATAAAATCAGGGTATTGCGTAAAGAACGGCCAAACTTGCTGCGGTTGATTAAACAGTTTTAAGCCATCATTGTATGAACGCAAACAGAAATCTGCAATTAGACGGTGAGCCTGTTGATAATGGCAATGAGTTAATACCTGTTCTAATTGACGTAATTCAATTTGGCCAATAATACGTGGTGGAACTTCACGGGTCAGGTAATAATGAGAAAAATGATCCATTCCCGTGCGGTTATGACTAATCAGACGTAATGCATGAAATAACGTAAACTCTGGGAGATTATTAATACGCTCTTTGAATTTCACCACATTGTATTCATGGTCAGTAATCACCTCTTTGCCTGAGTTCAACTTATCAATAATTTTTGCGCAGGTTTTCGCATCCAGTTTTTGGAATTCTTTATAATGACGCTGTGCCCAGTTGTACGTGTGCTTTTGCTTTTTATTCTCTTCAATTTCATTCTCTGCATTTTCTTTGGCTTTTTGCAGCATCTCATTGAAGTTATTGATTAAGATATCTTTTGCACTCTCTGGTAGTGGGGTGTCTTCAAGTTCAACAAGCGCTGGCAGCGCAGTTTCCTCAATTTCACTGGCGCTATCCATCACCGAAAAACGTGAAATGGCACTTTCAATACTTTTCAATACCGTTTTGTTGGTTTCCGTTTGCAATGCAGCTTCGAGAACTTCTCTATCTTTACCAATTCGGGCAAATAAATCCGCGGCTTGCGTACGCTGCTTTGGTGTTCCTTCTGTTAGCACTTTGGTCAAATATAGTTTGACTGATTCATCAGGTAGAATAGACAGTGTAGGCTCTGCGGCACTGCGTACGGTTTTTAATGAACTGGTTGCAAATGTCACTAAACAATCTGCAAACACCGAATATAATGCTTTATCTTTTTTCAGAACATTGATTAGCTGCACTTGCCCTGCGGCAGACAAATTACCAATCAATGTCTGCTTAATAAAACCTTGCTGTGCAATTAAATATTCTTTAAAGCCTGGGAGAACAAATAACCGGTTTAAGTTCTCATAGTGGTAATCCGACAAATGTTGTCTATCGAAGATAATATACAACACTGAGTTAGCGGGCTTATCTGTTTCTTTGCTAATCATCTCAGACAACAATTCCACATTCCAATGCTTACGGTGATCTAATTTTTCATCACGAGAATTGTCGAAGGTTTTGGAAAATGCATCGCCGACTAAATAACTTACCCATGACGGTAATTCGGATGTCAGCACTTTAATATTAATATCTTGGCAGGCAGCGGCTAATACTTTGGCAAATCGCGCAACTTGCTCTGCACTCACACCATCGCCGACTTTGGAATACAGTTTATGGCGGGCATTACTCCCTTGACGGATCACTTTATTATATTGGCCCGTATTAAAATTATTACCTCCCCACCACCAATCCACAGTGCCTGGTTTGTCTAATAAAATAACGGCTTTTTCGGTATCCAGTTGGCTTAATTTTACCAAGACTTCTGGCGATGTTCCTTCCAGTACATATTCAACCACCATTTTGGGTAAAGAATCATCCAAGACGGATAACGGTAAAACCGCTTCTTGAACATATTGTTCAGCCACTTTACTGCTTTTTTTCCCAAAAATAGAAAGTATATCAAACGTAAACTTCGCCATGTCGTATCCCTAAAAGTTTTTATATAACAACTTCTTACCATTTTATTTTTCTCGTCACAATTTGATTATTCTTAATCACTTTTATTTAAGATAACTCCCTTTCATTGTGAACGATTTTTAATTTTACTCATTCTAATCTTTGCAATTTCTTTCACTAAAAAATTCGCTTTTATTGAATAAATGAGTGGCGAATTACCAAGCAAGAATATTCATGATCAACACCACAGCTAACAATCCGCAAAAACCCTAACTGCAAACTGTTCTGTATTTTTTCTCATATTAGCATCAAGCATTGATGTTTTTTTCTTCAAAAACAGATTGACTGTACATATAATACAATATTAGACTAAAAGTCTAATATGTGCTTTTTTGTCAAGTTCGAGGTTGCTATGAGCCAGTCAATTCAATATATCAATGCCCCTACTCTGCTCCCGCCACGAGGCCACTATTCCCATTGTGTGGGCGCTAATGGGTTTATGTTTATTTCGGGTCAATTACCCGTCGATGTTTCAGGGCAAGCAATCACTGATACCCCCTTTAACGTTCAGGCTAAATTAGTATTAAAAAATCTTGACGCTTGCTTGTCAGCCGCCAATATAACAAAAGCAAATTTAGTCCAAGTGCGTGTTTATATAGCTGATATGAATGATTGGCAGGAATTTAATCAAATTTATGCAGCGTGGATAGGTGACTTTCGCCCTGCTCGCGCTGTTGCAGGTGTTTCTGAACTTCACTTTAACGCAGCGCTCGAAATTGAAGCAACTGCGGTTTTAGGCTAATTCAAAAAATTTCAACGAGGCATAAAATGACGGGTTTAACTTTACCAACTTATCGAGATGTTGAAGCAGCAGCTAAGCGCATCGCGGGGTTTGCACACAAAACCCCTGTACTCACCTCAACAACCGCCAATAAAGAATTTGGTGGTGAGCTATTTTTTAAATGCGAAAATTTCCAACGGATGGGGGCATTTAAATTTCGTGGCGCATTCAATGCACTTGCCCAATTTACACCAGAGCAGAAAAAAGCGGGGGTAATTGCCTTTTCATCCGGTAACCACGCACAAGGTATCGCCCTTGCAGCCCAATTACTGAATATACCAGCAACAATTCTCATGCCAAACGACGCACCTGCTGTTAAAGTTGCGGCGACCCAAGGTTATGGCGCCAATGTTGTGCATTTCGATAGGTACACGCAAGACCGCGAAGCATTATGCAAGCAACTCGCAGAACAACAGGGTTTAACCATCATTCCACCTTATGACCACCCTCATATTATTGCAGGGCAAGGCACATCCGCTATGGAGCTGTTCCAAGAGGTGGGTGAATTGGAAGCCTTATTTGTTTGCTTAGGCGGTGGCGGCTTGCTATCTGGCTGTGCACTTGCTGCTCGCCAATTATCCCCTAACTGTCAAGTTTATGGTGTCGAGCCGTTAGCGGGTAACGATGCACAGCAATCTTTCCGCCAAGGTAAAATTGTCCATATCGATACACCAAAAACCATCGCTGATGGCGCGCAGACCCAACATTTGGGGCAGTATACATTTGAAATTATTAAAAATAATGTCGATGATATTTTTACTGTTACCGATGAGCAACTTATTGACAGAATGAAATTTTATGCAGAGCGCCTGAAAGTGGTTGTTGAACCAACGGGTTGTCTATCCTATGCTGCTGCGTTAGCGCAAAAAGACCAATTCCAAGGTAAACGAGTCGGTATTATTGTCAGTGGTGGTAATGTCGATATCAATCGCTTTGCTGAATTAGTTTCACAGTAACTCTCCACCCTTTATCTATTAGCGAGATAAAAAATGGGTTAAAATTAATAAATTAACGCTTTTAGATAAGGGGGTTTTATGTCTAGCACCAAGGAAAATACATTATTGGCGCAAATCGAAACAATCGCCAAAGGGCTGAGCGAAACTTTTGCACCATTTTGTGAGGTTGTCGTTCATGACCTAAAAAACCCCGAACATTCAATTTTATCGATTCATAATAATTTGTCTGGTCGTCAAGTAGGCGAGCCTACCACAGAACTCGGCTTAGCACGCATTGAATCTGCTGATTTTCCTAATATTGTCGCCAATTATACCAATCAATTTTCCGATGGACGCCCCGTTAAAAGCACATCTATTGGTATCAAAAATGAGAATGGTGAATATGTTGCTGCTTTGTGCCTAAATTTAGATATGACGTTATTTCGGGGGATGCAAAGTGTATTGTCGCAATTTATTGAAGTTGGAAATAGCCCAATCAAAGAACATATTGAGCCCAATGGATCAGAAGCTATTCGTCATCGAATCGATCAATATGCCGCGACACTTGCCGCAACACCGCGGACATTAAAAGCGGAAGAACGAAAAAACCTCATAGAAATTTTACGTAGCGAAGGCTTGCTTGACGTCAAAAAATCCATGGAAACAGTTGCACAGCATCTTGGTGTTTCACGTGCTTCTGTTTATTTGTATGCTAAAAAATAGACTTGTTTATTATTAAATAATTAACCATTTGCACGTTTTAGAATAGTTTTAATACTAATAGGGAAAAAATTATTTACATCAACGCCAACATTCATCGCTCGAGGCCCTAAAATATCTAAGCGTTTACGTTGTTCTGGGTCTTTTCCTGAATTATGCACATGGCCATATAAATGGATTGCATCACGAAAAAAACCTTGCCATTCTAAGATAGGATAGTGAAATAAAACAAATTTTTGTTTTTGATAATCCAACTCGTAATAACTCTTCACCCATTCAAAGAGTGATGAATCAAACTCTGGATCATCTAAAAACTTGTCATGGTTACCACGAATAAGGTATTTTTTGCCCGATAACCTGCGCAAAATTTTATTCGCATCCGCCCCATTACCTTTGTATAAAAAATCCCCCAAGATGTAGATTTCATCATGGTCTGTTACATAAGCATTCCAGTTATGAATCAACGTATCATTCATGTGGCTAGTGCTTTTGAAAGGACGATCACACAGGTTGATAATATTAGAGTGGCAAAAATGGGTATCTGAAATAAAATAAATCATATAAAACCTAAAAATCTATAGTTAAAAATTATCTTTAAGCAACGAATTGCTTGGTAGCTATCATATCCTAATGATTTTTAATTGCTTTACAGAATAGGCTGAAAAATCACCTTATCGTTTCTCCTTTTCCTCCCAAATTGCACGCCCTTGCCAATACTCGTCAAAAAACTGTAAAAACTGACGTACTTTCGGTGGCAAATAGCGTTTTGTTGGATATAACGCACAAATCGGTGCCTCTGGCTTCGAAAACTCGGTTAAAATAGGACGTAAATTTCCTTGCGCGATTTGCTCACCCACCAAGAAAGCACCCAATTGGCAAATGCCATGCCCCTGTAATGCCGCATTTAAAATCGCTTCCGTATCATTCAACACAAGCCGCCCTTTCGGCATATAACTTTGCACCGCTGAACCCAATTTAAATTGCCAAGGTACATTCAAACCACGATGACAAAAAATCAATGTATTATGCTGCTCCAGCGATTGCACTGTTGTTGGGTAACCAAACTCCTGAAGATACTGAGGTGACGCGCAGGTAATAAAACGGTGTGGAGCAAGCACTTTGCGAACCAAGCGATTATCATCATTACCGCCAATACGAATAGCAATATCAAAACCGTCTTTAACGATATCGCAATAATCATCAGAAAAATCAATATCGACTTCAACCTCTGGCCAACGCGCTAAATAATCATGCACGAGAGGCATAATAAAACGCTTACCAAAAACCACGGGAACCGTAATCCTTAATAGGCCCCGAGGCTGCTGTTGGCCTTGACTAAGAATATTTTCAACATTTTCAATTTCTTGTAATATTTTTAGCGCGGAGCCATAAACAATCTGGCCCTCATCACTCAGATGAATACTTCTCGTTGTTCTATTAAATAACCGCGTCTGTAATCGACTCTCTAAGCGTGTAATACACTTGCCAATTGCAGATCGCGATAACGACAGACGTTCTGCTGAGCGCGTAAAACTGCTTGTTTCAACGACATCAACAAACACTCTTAAATCAAGCAAGTTATCTATTGATAGCGACGCCTTATTGACCACGATAATTCCCCAATGTTAATACAAATCGATCATTTATCTTATATATCGTCCCCTATAAACTTTTTCAACACATTTATTTATCTGTAGGAACATTATGTCACGCAATTCTTTTGAAACTTCGCCATCTGTTCATCCATTTCGTTCATGGATGGCTGTTTTATCCCTTACCCTTGCAACCTTTATTGTTGTCACGACGGAGATGCTCCCTGTAGGATTGCTAACACCTATTTCTGAGCAATTCTCTGTCTCTGTGGGATTAAGCGGTTTATTAATGGCCTTGCCCGCCATCGTCGCTGCCCTTAGTTCGCCTTTCATTATTTTATTTGCTAAACAAATAGACCGAAAAACCCTGCTTATCTTTGGGGGAAGTTTACTGATGGTGTGTAATTTATTAGCCGCTGCCACGCCTTATTTTTGGTTACTATTTGTCAGTCGAATACTTGTTGGACTTTGTATTGGGGTTATTTGGGTAATTGCGGGTGGGATTGCGCCCCGTTTAGTGGACAAAAAGCATATTGGATTTGCGACATCACTGATTTTTGGCGGTGTTGCGGCCGCATCCGTTATGGGGATCCCGCTTGGCGTTTTTATTGGGGGGATATGGAGCTGGCGTAGCGCATTTATCTTTATGGGTGTTTTATCATTTATTTTAACCTTATTGATGGCTATTTATTTACCTAAGCTACCTACAAATTCAGTAACAACAAAAGACGCTTTTGCTGAACAACTAAAACGCCCGATTATAATTGCTGGCCTACTCCTCACGCTATTATTAGTTTCTGGCCACTTTATGGTGTTCACTTATATTCGCCCATTATTAATTGCACATTTTAATTTAGACAACCATCAAATCAGTTTTGCTTTGCTTCTTTATGGTATTACAGGAATTTTAGGCAATTTTATCTTCGGGATGGCCTCTAGCCGAAATATAAAGCTATCTATTTTTGGGATAATTAGTTTAATAATTATCAGCCTAATTTTATTTGTATATTTGCCATTAAACGTTTTTTGGGGCTATTTTATCATCGCACTTTGGGGAGTGGCATACGGTGGAGTCTCTGTATCCTTAATGAATTGGATGATCGGATATAGCATTTCGCGAATTGAGATTACGAGCGCCTTGTATATCGCATTCTTCAATGGAGGAATTGCTTTTGGGTCAGCATTAGGCAGCCTTATTGTTTCCACCTACTCATTAAATACAAACATACTTACTGCATTGTTTTTACTTCTTTTTTCACTTATAGTGCTAATATTTAGCCGATTTATATCTGTTAGATAATAAACTGTGTTATTTTCTGCAAAATTACAGCAATGCTGCTACATTCGCTTTCTTAGCAACCTTTATCCATTTTTGGGGCTAGTATTTGCTACACTATGGCGGCATAAATAGCACAACATTCAATTCAGCGGAAAAAAAATGACAACCAAGCAACCTATTTCACTTTTTCATGATGCATTTGGCGCTCCTGAGAACCCTGCCGTTGTACTCGTGCCAGGTCTAGGCGGCCACAACATTAGTTGGACAACAGATTTTTGCCAACAAATCGCTAGCGCAGGTTTTTATATTATCCGAATTGATAACCGTGATGCGGGTTTATCTCCTCATATGGATAATTTCCCTCCAATCAACCTAGGGGAATTGATTCAAAAAATGCAAACAGGACAACCATTCGATATCGCATATACGTTATTCGATATGGTGGACGATATTGTGCATTTATTAGATAGCTTATCAATTGATAAAACGCATATAATTGGTCGTTCAATGGGCGGAATGATCGCTCAATTATTTGCGGCGAAATACCCTGAACGCACAATCACTTTGTCCCCGATTATGTCTTCAACAGGGAACCCCAACTTACCGCAAAGTGCCCCTGATGTGATGCAAATGTTGATGAGTTCAGGCGCAAACCCCAAAGAAGATTTTGAGGCTTATCTGGCTGGGCAACTTGCCTTTTATCGCCGTATTAGCTCAAGTTGTTGCCCATTTGATGAGGAATATTACCGCGATTATGTGCAACAAGCCCTTGCTCGAAACTATTCACCTGAAGGTACTAAACGCCAAATTGTTGCTGTCGCGGTGACTGGTGATATGCGTCCACATCTGAGCCACATTAATGTTCCTACGTTAGTTATTCACGGCTCAATTGACCCGTTATTCCCCGTTGAAGCGGGTCAAGATATCGCAGATAACATTTCGAACGCAAAAATCGCCATTATTGAAGGTATGGGCCATGAGACACCCCCAGCCATTAACCCACAGATTGCAAAACTAGTAGTTGAGCATTTAGGTTCAGCAAATTAACTAAAAAGGTGCTCTTTGATAGCACCTTTTCTATAACCACCCCTGCTTTTTATGCTGCGAGCATATTGGGCAAGTTTGCACATCCTCTTCCCACGAAAAAAAGGGTAAATGGCAAGTATGACATTTGGCATCATAGTAATGAAATACGGTAGGCTCGCTATGCTTAGCTGTGTGCTCATAAACTTGAATCGATTTTGGAAAGCATACCACTTGGCAACTCATACAGCCTGTGCAACGCTTTTCATCTAAAATGAATTGGTTATCGCCAATTTGTATCGCGTTTTCATCACATACTTTCGCGCACGCCCCACATAAAATACAGCTTTCGTTTTCAAGTTCTATCTTGAACCAGCTATCTTCTGGATAAAATTGTTTCCGTGCATTAAGCCCTGTTTTCACCTGCCCTTTACTCAGGGGTTTCTGGTCTAACTTTTGACGAAAGAGCATCATACGGCGCCCACTATCTACTGCAAGAGGTTGCTCAATACGTAGCTGCCAAATAGGCTCTTGTAATGTTTTTAACTTAAGATTGAGAGCCGCTATCGTTGGTAACCATTTATCAACCAAGGGTTCCGCTATTTGAATACCCCGAATTTGAAATTGTTTATGCCAAACAATCAGTTCTTCCGTCATTGCGACAGGCTCATCATAGTTAACTACTAAATAATCCTGTTGATATGTACGTTCGTGAGGCGAAATATTTTCAATAGCATCAACAGGACAGGAGAAAAGACAGTTACCACACTGGAAACAAAGATCATTATCAATTTTCGCATCCATGTGACTAAACGAGATAGCATTCACTGGACAGCTGGTAGAACAGTTATCACAAATGCTATTTTTGAGGCGTTTTCTCACGCAATTGCTATTAATTATGGGTTCAGGAGGAAGCTCTAGATTCATAAAACGTTTTATCACTTGGCCCCCCTTACATGGCAAAAAATTATCTTAAAAAATGCATACATTAAATTCATAGGAAAATGTTAGCATTAAACAGACAGTAAGTTTACTGCAACTTACTGTCTCCAAAGATGATTCAAGCCAAAAAACTTGCTTAAATACCCAAAATACTGATTAATTTAAAATATTATGGTCTAAATCAGATGATTTTTGACTAGTTTTACGGATTCCCACGTCGCTAAAGTATTATTTAAATCACCACTCGTGGTACTGAGTGTCTCATCTTGCATACGGACAGAAGCGAGTGTGCTCACTAAATACTCTAACTTTTGCAATACGTTATCTGACCGACTATCATTGTCCCATTGTTGATGAACAATTTTGGGCGCTTGTCTATTCAGGCATTGAAATATTTTTATTGTTCGCCCTTTTTCTGACTCGTAGTGATAACGTGTTGTGTTGCTGATATGATCTGGTGCTTCTCTAATAACATATGCTTAAAATTCACGAGATAAATCGTATTTTCCCCACCCAAACTATAAATCGAATTCCAACCTAGTAAGTCACCGTTGATAATAAATACATTCTCTCCCTTTTCATCCACTAATAATCCATTAGCGCCATTGCTTATCAATACGTCATCACCACCTAATAAGTTTATTTAACTTTGCTTGGCGTACAAAACATTATATTCATATTGAGAACCATTGTTTTCTTATATTATACCTATAGTTATTGCTTTTAATTGATTAACCTCGTCCATTAGGTTAACCCATGAGTCTATATTTAACGTTTCCTCTAATTGCTCCCCTGCTAATACTTCCATCTTAATTCCTTTTATTTAGTTGTGGAATCTTAAAGATAGCAAACAATAATTTATTAATGTGTCTTTTCTTTACTTTCAGGAGTAAATATTATAACAATGTAATTACTTAACTAAAAAATAATATACCAAAGCCATCAAATTGATAAACTCTAATATTATTAGAAGTTATACTATTTCTTGTTAAGCTATCAAATACGGTAACTTTTTTGCCGTTTAACCAAGAAATTTTTCTATTAAGGCTTATATATGAATAACTTTGAGTTTTATAACCCGACACGCATCGTTTTTGGGGATGGAAAGATAAGTGAATTAGGCAGATTGATCCCTGAAAGTGCAAAAGTTCTCATTTTATTTGGCGGTGAAAGCGCACGTAAAACGGGCACATTAGATGAGGTTGAACGCGCTTTAGGTTCAAGACATTTTTCACTTTTTGGTGGGATAGAAGCTAATCCGCGCTATGAAACTCTCATCAAAGCGGTTGATAAAATAGAAAAGGAAGGCTTTGATTTTTTACTCGCTGTTGGCGGTGGCTCAGTGATTGATGGCGTAAAATTTGTTGCTGCGGCAGTTAACTATCCTGGTGACAAATGGGAAGTTGTTACAAAGGGCGGTACAACAATTCAAACTGCATTACCCTTTGGGACTGTATTAACCCTCCCCGCAACTGGCTCAGAAATGAATAAAGGCTCCGTAATTACACGTGAAGAATTACAGTCTAAGTTAGCCTTTATGAGTGATAAGGTTTTTCCACAGTTTTCAATTCTTGACCCAGTGAAAACCTACACACTCCCACCTCGCCAAATTAGTAATGGTGTAGTTGATGCATTCGTTCATGTTATTGAACAGTATTTAACCTATCCTGTGAATGCCTATGTTCAAGATTCTTTCGCAGAAGGTTTATTGAGAACGCTCATAGACATTGGTCCTAAAGCACTCGAAACCCCAAGAGATTATGACATCCGTGCAAATTTAATGTGGACAGCGACGTTAGCACTCAATGGCTTAATTGGTGTTGGTGTTCCACAAGATTGGTCTACTCACATGTTAGGCCATGAAATTACTGTGCTTTATGGTTTAGATCACGCACAAACACTCGCAATCGTGCTGCCATCAATGTTGCTTGAGAAATTGCCACAAAAACAAACAAAATTGGCACAATACGCTGAACGAGTGTGGGGGATCACAAACGGGAACGACCAAGAGAAAGCATTAAAATCGATTGAGTTAACCCGTCAGTTTTTCGAAGCCATGAATGTAGGCACACATTTTAGTGATTATCAGCTTTCATCCGATGTTATTGAGCCCCTAGTAAAAAGTTTAGAAGCACATAATATGGTTGAATTAGGCGAGCACCAAGACATCACCCTTGATGTAAGTCGCCGTGTCTATACTGCGGCACTGTAAGTTTAATGCCCGTTGATTAAATAGAGAGGTGTAGTTATACATCTTTCTATTTAAAAACAAAAAGAGCCTACCTAAATTATTCCCCCGACTTTAGTGCGATTTATTCTCAGCATATAACGTTTAATACGGTTTAACTGATTTCATATTACAATATAATTAATCGATAATGGCAGATTGATCTCCTCAAAATATTGTTTTCTATTTAGCGCATTATTGTCCATTTCTCATCGCACTGATTTTATGTATTTTATTACAATATCTTTTAGTTGAAACAAACAGTTAACAATAATAAAAATCCTAGGTCGTGTGTTATGTCAGCGAAATTCAGTATATCTAACAGTGCGTTACTTGCATCGTCTTTACTTCTGACCATTGGCCGTGGGGCAACACTACCATTTATGGCCATTTACCTAACCCGAGAGTATCAAATGGCAATTGATACTGTTGGGGTAGCTATGTCATTGGCGATGGTTGTTGGTGTGCTATTTAGCATGGCTTTTGGTATGCTCGCCGATAGGGTTGACAAAAAACGGTGCATGCTACTTGCTGTAGTTGCATTTATTGGCGGATTCATTGCTATTCCCCTCTCCAATAATGCCATTTTAGTGATCATATTTTTCTCCTTGATCAATTGTTCTTATTCTGTTTTTTCTACTGTTCTTAAAGCTTATTTTGCAGATACTCTGACCTTATCGTTAAAAGCTAAAGTCTTTTCCTTAAATTATACTTTTATCAATATCGGATGGACGATCGGTCCGCCTATTGGAACTTGGCTGTTAATGTACAGTATCAATTTGCCATTTTATTTGGCCGCTATCTCGGCAGCCTTCCCGATATTTTTCATTCAGCGATTTGTTCAAAGTATAAAACCTGCACAGCATCAGGATGGCAGTAAACGACCATGGAACCCAGCTGTAATGCTACATGACCGTGTACTTGCTTGGTTTATTTTATCAACATTCTTAGGGTCATTAGTTTTTGGGACGTTTACCACTTGGATTTCTCAATATGTTATTACGGTAGCAAATAGCGATTTTGCACAAGTCGTTATCGGCGTCATACTCCCTGTGAATGCGGTCGTTGTGGTAACGTTGCAATACACTGTCGGAAAACGGATCACCCCAGACAATTTGAAAAAGTTAATGACGTTAGGAAGTTTATTTTTCTTACTGGGTTTAGCCACTTTCATGTTTGCAGCAGAAAATCTCTATATTTGGGCTATTGGTGCTTTTCTTTTCACTTTAGGGGAACTGATTTATGCTCCAGGTGAATACATGTTGATTGATAGCATTGCCCCTGAAGGTATGAAAGCAAGTTATTTTTCAGCTCAATCGTTAGGTTTATTAGGTGGTGCTTTTAACCCAATGATGACTGGCGTAATTTTAACTGAATTACCCGCTTATTTTATCTTTATTATCTTGATGATAATTACTTTTTTAGCTTGGCTATCCATGTTAAATGGAATGAGATTGCGGCAAAACCAGTTGGATCATGTAGCCTAATCACTATCCTTGCTGCTTATCAGCAAGGATACTGCTATCTCATTGCTACTTTTACTCTTGTAATAAAAAATATTACTATACTAAATAATAGACTAATTAATATGGTAGACGTTAAAACACGGCCTTCAGAAATCAACCAAGAAAAAAGTGGGATAGCCAATAACAACACAATATTATTAAAGCTTTCTGAAATTGATAATATCAAACCTTTATTGTTCACATTTAGTCTGGCAAGTAACGAAGTGCTGATAGGTGAAATTAAACCTAATAGTACGCCAAATCCAAACAAACAAAAACAATCACCTATTAATGTTAACCAATCACTAATAAAGAGAAGAATAATCATGAATAAAAGCCTAATTATTGCTAGCACCAGTGATAGTTCGGAAACCTTGTATGAAACGACTTTTGCAACAATACTATTACCTATTATTAAACCAATTCCAAATAACCCCATTAAACTACCAGTCATCGCACTGTTAAATTGATACCTGCTTCGTAATATTTCACCTGCCAGTAGAAATAGGCAAACAGTAATACCATTCCAAATTCCTTTAGCAATAATAAATTTACTGATCATTCCATGCTTAAAAATATTGAATGAGCCTTGTTTTACCGTTGACGAAGCAACAGACGGCAAAACCTTAATGGAAATAAACAACACCAAAAGCCCTCCGACTGCCATAAATATAAATGGCATTCTCCATGAAAAATACTGTGTCATTACCCCTGCAAGAATTGGCCCTGTAATAATACCAAGCGTCATTCCCAGCATGACATATCCCATTGCAATGGCCTGTTTGTTTTCATCGATGACATCAGAAATAAAAGCAAACGTAATCGGCACTAAGGCAGCGGAAGCAACGCCACCAAAAACACGTAAAATAAGAGCTATCAAGAGATTAGGAGCAAACGTTATTGCAATACTATCAATTGAGATAAATAACATCGCAACGAGTAACATTTTGCGCTTATCCATTTTATCCGATAAGAACCCGACAACAGGCGCAGCTAGCGCATATGAGAATGCATAAGCGGATATTAACCATGAAATCTGTAATGCTTGTACATTAAAAGCATTCGCTAATGGAAACATTATTGCGGAAAGCATAAATTCAGTTGCACCAACAAGGTATACCGATATTGCTAATACAAATAGTAAACAACGATATGAAGTCATAGCATACTCTTTTAAGATTTTAAGTTAAAAAATAAGTTAGGCTTCAGAGAAGAGCCATTGTGGGATTATTAGATGATGATTCGATGAATGAAAAACATTTTAATAGGTAAGAGGTGTAACACTGAAATTGAATATCTGGGGGAATAAAAGAAACCAAGGAAAACAGAGGGGAGAAAGTAATAGAAATGTTTACTGATTAAACACTAAAATTGATTTTATTGCAATAGCAGATTAAAACATTGAGCATTAATAAACTATTCTTAATAGATTCTATATTTTATCTTTCGTTCACAGACACAATTGTACGACTTAGATGTAACAAGTTAAGTATTAATAGCGATTAAAAATCGACCATCTGCCTAACTAATTCATAAATAGCCATCTTTACATCAATAAACTGAGCAATACACTATCTTATAATGCAAAAACAATAATCAGATAAACGCATCTATTGTTGATTATGAAAAAAATGACATCAATCAGTTAAATTAACAATTGCATTTAAATATGTTTAGGTTAAATCAAGGTGTGCAGGCATGAGTATTACAACTCGATTAAAAATAGTTTCTTTCTTGCAATTCTTTATCTGGGGCTCATGGCTTGTCACGTTTGCCTCATACCTTTTTAATACACTCCATTTAAAGGGCGGTGAAATAGGATTAATATTCAGTACATTAGGAATATCTGCGTTATGTTCACCCATTATCATCGGATTTATTGCCGATAAAATTAATAATAGAAAGTTAGTTTATGTTTCTACTCATTTTCTTTCTGCAATTTTTTTAATCGTCATGGCGCATAGTGATACAATCACTCTTTTATTTATTGCCACATTAATTCATTTAATGTTTTACATGCCAACCATTTCAATTTGTAATAGTATTGTGTTTGAAATGTTAGGTACACGAAAATTAGATTCAGAGATTCATTTTCCAAAAATCAGAGTTTATGGAACTGTCGGATTTATTGTCGCAATGTGGACAATTAGTTTATTAAAACTAGAAATGAGTTATTACCAGTTATATGTAGGGGCTGCCGCCTCAATTGCTCTAGGTCTATTTTCTATATTTTTCATTACTACTAATAGTATCAATACTAAAAAAGCTGAGACATCTAACTTTAGTTGTCATAATATTATCTTGCTTTTTAAAAAAGGAAGAGTGGCAGTTTTTTTATTCTTTGCCATGCTATTAGGCTCTGTATTACAAATAACCAACACATTTGGTGTTCCATTTTTACAGGATATGGCATTAGCCCCCGAAGCCAGAGGCTCTATTTTCTCTGAATACCCCACTATCTTCTTGTCTATTTCACAATTTTCTGAAATTATTTTTATCTTATTGCTGCCTATTTTATTAAAAAGATTCAAAATCGAAACTATCTTACTTCTTAGCATGATTGCATGGATTTTACGATTAGGTTTATTTGCTTATGGTGATTTCACGGCAATAGGCACACTGGCCCTCTTCTTATCTATGATTGTATATGGTTGTGCATTTGATTTCTTTAATATCGCTGGCGCATTATTTTTGGAAAAAGAAATTGCCCCAGAATTTCGCTCCACTGCTCAGGGCGTTTTCACTACACTCGTTAATGGGTTTGGTACATTCTTAGGGGCGGTATTATGTGGCTGGGTTATTGAGCTCAATACCATTAATGGCGTTGTCGACTGGAAAACTTTCTGGATGGCCTTTACAGGGTATACAGCTGGTTTTACGCTTTTATATCTGATTTATATGTTAATCACTAAAAACCGTAAAACACAAATTGCTAGCTGATTAATCGTTTATTACCCCCCTATCTTACATAAGTTTAAGTCATAGGGGGGAGCACCAAATTATACACTTGTGACCTTTAATGCCTCCCCCAAAATTTTAATCGCATTTCGCCTCCTCGCGATCAAAGGTAGCGCATAATTCACCCTCAAATGGTTAGAAAAGCAGTCACCTGTAGAAAAATGTTCTCCTGTTAATACTGTGACTTTATTGCGATGCAAAATATCCCGTAATTTACGGTTATCTACGGGTAAATGTTCCACCCAAAGTGAAAAACCGCCTTGTGGCCTCGATATTCGGGTATTTGCAGGGAAATGTGTTTCCACTAATTCCTTATATTGGCACTGAAGCTCACTATAATGTTGACGCATTCGGCGTAAATGCAAAAAATAATGCCCTTCCTTTAGGAAATTAGCCATCACTTGTTGCATAAAAATTTCACCAGAACAATGGGATAAGTATTTTAAGTGCAAAACTTTTTCTTTATATTTACCTGGAATTATCCAACCAGTACGTGTTCCTGGAGCAACCGTTTTCGAAAATGAACTGCATAAAATTACATGCCCATTTCGATCCAGTGATTGAATCGTTGACGGCCGTGGGTATTGATACGCCAAACTCGCTAAACAATCATTTTCAATGACGGTTCCTTGATATTTTTCAACAATTTCGAGTAAACGCCGCTTGTTACTATCAGGCATAATACAACCCATCGGGTTATTACACGTTGGTGTCACCACCACTGCTTTCACATTCCAACACTCAAAAGCCTCTTCTAGCCTTTCAAGGTTTATACCTGTTTCAGGATCAATAGGAATTTCAATTATTTTTCTTCCTAAACCATACAATGTCTGTAATAGCCCTGGAAAAGTTGGCGACTCGACTGCAACAACATCATTCCCTTGTGTGCAAGCTTGCAAGGCAATAGATAACGATTGATGCCCACTTGTTGTCGTGACAACATCATCAGGCGTAAAAAGGTGGCGATCATCTGAAATTAAATAAATTTGTTCTCTTAATGCAGCAAGCCCTTGTAAATTATCATATTCAAGTGTCAGTGATTGCTTTCTACGTGTTACCATTGTCATTTCTTGCCACAATGGATCTAAACTTTTATCTTCAATATTTGGCACGGCACAAGACAAAGATGTTACACCTTCTCGTTCAGCAACACGTAAAAAATCCATGGTCGGATTCCACTGTGCGATCTGAACAGGTTTTTGAATATAATTCGCGACTTTCGGTAATAAAGATTCCGTTTTTTCGGGGATCACAAAGTACCCAGATTTAGGTACCGCATAAATGAGCTGTAGCCTTTCAAGTTCACGATAAGCAAGTTGCGCCGTGGTAATACTGACATCATGAGCTCTCCCAATGTCCCTCACTGATGGCAGCTTTTCACCACTAAGAAACTCTCCGCGCTTAATTTTTTCTTGCAACATTTGTGCAATTTGTTTGTACAGTAACACAGCAAAACCCTTTTCATTTTCCCCGTATGAATAATGTAATACAAAAATTAGTGCTTTTGATCTGTATTTTGCAAAAAATCATATCTGTCACTTTTTTATATTTTTCCTCCATGTAATTCTTAATAAAAATGAGCAGAACATTAGGATTACTTATGGAATATGAAAAAAACGTAAGGGGTAAACCATACCCAAATTTTATCTTATTACAGCCAATATTATGGTTATTTAAAAAACTAAATATGTTTATCAAAAAGAAAAGATATGAAAAATATAAAGGGCAAAAAATATAAATCAGCCATCCCCCATGTAAAAAATCTTGTTATCAAATTGATTTTTAAAGGATATAAAATGGGGACCTCACATTTTAATAAATAAAGATTATATTTATCTCTGTTATGAACAACTAAATGAGAGAATAAGAAAATATTAATATCGATTATGAATAATTTATTAAGGTGCTCCTTAATAAACTCGATTATTAACTTTGCACTTTAATCGAGTTACTCGCTGATTTTGGTTAAACTACCTTGTGCCTCTTTTAATAATAAGGCCTGTTTACGATCGATACCCCAGCGATAACCTGATAGTTCGCCATTATTTCTCACCACTCGGTGGCAAGGAATAGCCACCGCTAGCATATTTGCCCCACATGCGCTCGCGACTGCTCTAACCGCTTTAGGGTTCCCTATTTTTTTTGCTATATCACTGTAGCTAACCGTTTTTCCAACAGGAATATCACGCAAGGCTTGCCATACACGCTGTTGGAATACAGTTCCTTGAATATCAAGCGGCAAATTAAAACCAATCTCTGGTGCTTCAATAAAACCAACAACGTCAGCAATAACTTGTTCGAAGTTGATATCACCACCGATTAATTCAGCATTTGGAAATTTATCTTGTAAATCATTAAGTAACTTTTCAGGATCGTCCCCAAGTAAAATTGCACATACGCCGATCAGACTTTGTGCAACCAATACTGTTCCTAATGAACATAAAGCAAGTGCAAAATAAATTTTGCTACCATTTCCACCTGATTTCCAAGCTCGTGGCGTCATGCCTAATCGCTGTGTTGATGTTTCATAAAAACGGCTATTTGATTGATACCCTGCATCATAAATTGCATCAGTAATACGCTCTTGTTCTTGCAGTTGAGCCTGCAATTTTTTATGCCGAAAAGCGTCCGCATAAGCTTTTGGCGTTAACCCCGTTTGTGATTTAAATAATCGATGAAAATGGTAACGACTGATCCCGACATAATCTGCCAATTCGGCCAGCGTTAACGACTGGCTATTTTGCTCAATATAACGGCAAGCTTTTTCTATTTTCTGTTTATAAAATTGTGTTAATTGCGTTGCCTCTGTACGATGTCGTTTTCCTTGGCGATAACCTTGTGCAATCGCTTGGGCTTCATTATCAAAAAATTCAATATTTTCTCGTTTAGGCAAGCGCCCAGCCGCAGATGGATGGTTGTAAATAAGTGACGTTTTTACACCATAAACAAAATGGCCATCCGCTGTTTTATTTCTTTCAACAACTGCTTGCCAGCGCTGTTCTGGTGTTTTCCATATGTTTTTAATCGTCATGATAATGTCCTTTCCTAATTTAATAACGTCATTATGACGGATAAGCCACATAAAGAATCTCCGCAGCTTGCTTTTTAATTATGACATCAGCTGCTTATTGCAGGCATGGCTTTTAATGCCCGAACAGGTGACTGACTAATAATCCCTAATTGGATAGCAAAGAAAAAAACAGCTGCCCATAAACAATATTCTACACCCGATAATGTAGCAATAATTGCGGCTATGGCTGACCCCAATGGCCTAGCACCAAATGAAGTCGTTAACATCAATGCAGAAACGCGCCCAATCAGCAAATTGGGGGTCACCGACTGGCGTAATGAAACTGTGGATATCGTCCAAATAATTGGTCCAGCACCAAATAAAAAATAAGCAAAGCAAACTAAGTAAAATGATGAATTCCAGACAGTAAATAGCAAGGTTGTCGCACCGAATAAACCACAAACAGGCCCAAATATTACCAAAGTCCCATAGCTAAACTGCAAAGATAAGTGGCGTAGACCAAGTGCGCCAACAATCATTCCTATTCCGTAAACTGAAATCGCAATACCAATTTGCTGTGCTGAAAGTTGTAATACTGTCACTGCATATGCCGTAAAAACTCCCTGAATAATAAACCAGGCTGTATTAAAAAATAATGCCGTCAATAAAATAGGCTTTAAATACGGATTATGGAAAATATAGTCAGCACCTTCTTTTAATTGTTTTAATAGTGATGTTGAAACTAGCGTTTTCTTGTGCTCTTTGGGCAATTGAAAAATTAAAATTAAAGCAATCACCGATAAAATAATGGCGAAACTGTAGGCAGATGACGCACCAATATAACCAACCAGTACACCACCTAGCGCAGGTCCCGCCGTATAAGATAAACTTCGAGCAAGTTCAATCCATCGATTCGCATTAATTAGGTGGTCTTTAGGGATCACGGCTGGAATATAGGCTGAAGTAGCAACACTGTAGATTACCGTACCAACAGCGCCAATAAATCCAAACAAAATTAATAATGCGAATGAAAGCAGCTTTGAAAATAATAACGCAAAAATCATTCCTAAAACGGCAATACGTATCGCTTCAGAGCATATCATTAGGTTGCGAGCACTATGTCGATCGGCAACAATACCAATAAATGGTGACACAATAAGAAAAGGCAATGTCTGCAACATTTGTAGCCAAGCTGTGTCACTGGCAGAGGCGTTTAGTATCAGTACAGCAACAAGAGGTGTTACCGCTAAAGCAATTTGCTCTGACATTTGAGCAAATAAATTTGAATAGGCAACTTTGCTAAAAATTTTATCTGAATTCATGTTTGGCCTTTCTTATTTGTTGAAGATTTTCTTCTACATTAAAGAAAGACCTTATATTTCGACTTTCCGTTTATTGCTTTTCGATTAGCCACAAACAATCTCAGTCTCAACTTTCGTATCAGATTTTTTGCGAAAAATAACAAAAATGACAACAATACCTAAAACAGCAACGAAAGTACCCATAAAACTAATCATTGAATAACTATAGCCATAGGATAATACCGCCCCACCAATCGCTGCACCAATCGCATTGCCTAAGTTAAATGCACCAATATTAACGGAGGAAGCTAACGCCTGTGCACCTGTAGCTGCATTCATCACTAAAATTTGTATTGGTGGGACAATACCAAAACTAAAAATACTCCAGAATAATAAACCTAACCCTGCACCAACAGCATTAGTCGCTATGAATGGGAATATTGCCATACTTAACGCTAACATTAAGAAAAAGATGATCAGCGTGCCGAATAATGATTTATCTGCAAATAAACCACCTAAATAGTTACCCATTGTAAAACCCGCACCGATAATCACTAACATGATGGTAATCATTTGATCGGAAGCATCGATGAAATCCATCAGCATCGGAGTAATATAAGTATATAGGGTAAACATTGCACTTGCTCCTAATACTGTCGATAACATGCCTAACATCACTTGTGGTCGTCGTAAAATACGTAATTCGTTTTTAACGTTAACGTCTCGCCCTTGAAGGTTGTTGGGTAAAGCCCAAATTAAACTCGCAATAGTTAATAATCCAAGTGCGGCGATTAAATAAAATGCCTCCCGCCATCCCACGACTTGGGTTAATTTGGTCATGAGCGGAACACCACCAATATTGGCAATAGTTAATCCCATAAACATGGCTGCAATTGCACTAGCTTGCTTACTCGGTGGAACAACACTCGCGGCCACAATGGCCCCTAACCCAAAAAATGCACCATGGTTTAAGCTAGTAATAAAACGTGAAATTGATAAGGTCACCAAATCGGGAGACATTGCTGAAAGTAAATTTCCTACCGTAAAAATAGACATTAAGAATACCAATGCCACTTTCGGTTTTCTCTTCACCAGTAATAATGTCATGATTGGAGCACCTATCATCACACCAAGGGCATAAATAACAACTATTGACCCAACGGATGGAATATCAACCTGAATATTATCAGCAATATAAGGTAACATTCCCATTGGGGAAAATTCAGTTGCTCCAATAGCAAAAGCGCCTACTGCTAGTGCCAACAGTGCAGTGTTAATTCTCATTTTTTCAGCCTTATTGAAATAAATTATTAACATTTATTAATGGGCTGAATTTTTCCATATTGAAAGCCAATGAAAAAGACGCTAAGGTGAAAATAACTTTTGCTGGAAATGCAATAATGAAAATAACCTTTGAAGAACTTCAAGCTTTTATCAGTGTCGTTGACTCTGGTTCTATTACTTCAGCTGCCGAACAATTAAACATGACCATTTCAACGGTAAGCCGGGCATTACTTAGGCTTGAAAAAAAAATGGATACAACGTTACTTTACCGAACAACACGTTCGATCAAGCTCAGTGATGAAGGCACCGCATTTTTGCAAAAAGCGCGAGAGATTATTGATCTCGCTCACGAGGCAGAAGAAATGCTATCTGTCCGCCAAGCCATCCCTTCCGGTAAGCTACGTATTGATGCCTCAACCCCTTTTTTGACACATGTAATTGCCCCGCTGATCCCGTTATTCCATGAGCGTTACCCACAAGTTGAACTTGAAATTCATAATTATGAAGGTGTCACTAATTTATTAGAAAATCGAATTGATGTGGCTTTTCGCATTGGCGTACTAAAAGACTCATCACTCAATGCCACCTTATTAGGTTTTAGTCAAAAGCGATTAGTCGCCAGCCCTGCTTATTTAGCAAAGTATGGTGTGCCACAAAATAGCAACGAATTAAAAAAACACTGTTTACTGGGCTTTACTCAACCCGACTCACTGAATATTTGGCCCGTAAAAAATTCAAATGAAGATTTACTTAAAATTAAACCCAATATTGCAGGGACAAGTGGTGAAGTCTTATTCCACCTCGCAATGCAAGGCGCTGGAATTTTATGCTCTGCCGATTTTGTAACCATGGACGCATTTGCCAGTGGTCAATTGGTGCAAGTTTTAGAAAAAGAAACCGTAGTTATTCGCCAGCCCATTAATGCCGTTTATTACCGAAACCAAGCGGTATCACCTCGCCTACGGTGTTTCATTGATTTTATAAAGAAATATTCAACCAAAATAGAGCCTCTCTAGCTTTTCCCCGTTTTAAACCTTACTCCTTTTTTAAATTCTGTCAGCGTTATTCCTGTATGCCGTTTAAAGTAACGACATAAATACGAGGTATCTTCGAAATTAACTTCATCTGCTATTTCCTTTATTGATAATTTGCCAATCTCAAGTAATGCTTTTATTTCTAAAATAACTTGTCTATCTATCAACACCTTTGGTGGATCATTAAAGAAGCTTTGGCTAATTTTTGATAAATAAAATGGGGTTATCGATAATCTTTCAGCATAAAATTTAACCTCTTTATGCTGTTTACAATGCCGTGTGATTAAGCCCCAAAAACGCCAACAAAGTTGCTCTTGCCTATTTCGTTTTTCAGGTTTAACTAAAATCGTTTTAGTGCCATTACTGATTTCCAAAAACAAATTTTGCAAATGGTTTTTCAATTGTAATTGCCAATATTCTCCACGTTCAATCACTATTGAAAGCATGATTTTTTTCCAATAATCAAACAACTCATGCTTTTCTATAGGGATTTGAATAATAGGGTAGTCATTAAAAAATGCAAATAACTGTTGAGGCAGCGAATAAGCAATAGAGGTGGCAAATTTTTTATCAATTAACAAATATTCAAGGTTAAAACATCGTGATTTTGCTTGTAGCATGGCAAAGGTATCATCATATAAAACAATCAGGTCATTTTTTTGTACTCGGTACTGCCTAAAATTAATACTAAAAATCGCGCAGCCTTGCAAACAAATGCACACTGTTACGTATGATGAAGATAATTGTTTTTTCTGCATTTTATCCATATTGGTCACGCCAATGCGGAGCGCTTCTGGAATATTAATCAAACATGTTTGTATGCTTAACATCACGTTTGTCCCTCTTAGCAAACAGTGCCTCAGTCCACAATAGTTGTCATAAGTACCTAAAATGAACAAATTTACCTCTTAAATATTACTCATTAATACCTAAAATACACGCATTAATTACTTCCATCATTAAGAGGAAAACAGATGGTACTTTATACAGAACGACTGATTTTACGTCCATGGCAAGAAACGGATGCTGAAGATCTATATTTTTATGCAAAAGACGAAAGAATAGGCCCAGTTGCTGGTTGGCCTGCACATCAAAGCGTTGAAGAAAGTCGTATGATTATTAAAGAGATTTTCATGCGCGATGAAATTTATGCCGTTACTTTAAAAGAAGACAAGCGCGCAATTGGCCTAATCGGATTATCTTTAAGCCATGAAAGTAATTTCCCTATAGGGGATAATGATGCTGAAGTCAGCTATTGGATCGGCGTACCATTTTGGGGTAAAGGATTGATACCTGAATCTATTAAAGAAATTATTCGCCATGGATTCATAGACCTAAAATTAGATAATCTATGGTGTGGCTATTTTCAAGGCAATGAGCAATCAAAAATTGCACAAGAAAAATGTGGTTTTAAATATTACAAAACCTTGGCACCTCAATTTATTAAATTAATTGGCGAAACAAAAACTGAAGAAATAAGCCGACTTACAAAACAAGAATGGCTTTCATTACTGTAATGTTTAAGAGAATAAGGCCATCTTACTGAATGCCTTATTCTTTTTTATTGTCACAACACATTTCTAAACGCACAAACATATTCTACCCTTTACCAATTAATGCTATGATTTTTCGATAATTATAAAGTCAAAAATTTAAATTTTTATATAGGATTAACAGGTAAACACATGCACGACTATGGTATTTGGACAGTAATCACCCCTATTGTGACAATTATATTGGCAATACTCACCCGCCAAGTAATGCTTTCCCTAATGTTAGGAATACTTGTAGGTTTTACGGTTATTAATGATCAGAACGTTCTTTTAGGTGTTAAAGGCACCGTTGATGGTATTATTAACACCTTTTCATCCGCAGGAAATACTCGCACTATTGTTTTTATGGTGATGATTGGTGGAATTATGCGGTTGGTTGTTGTTACTGGGGGTGTTAGAGCCCTCGTTCAATTATTGACAAATAAAACTCGGTTAATCAAAAACCGTACAGCAACACAATTACTGGCTATTGTGATTACCTCCCTCATATTTATTGAAAGCTCCATTAACCAATTAGTTGCAGGTGCTTCTACCAAAAATTTGGCACGTCAATATGGCGTCGCACCAGAAAAAATGTCTTATCTAATTCAAA
Organism: Providencia sp. PROV129; assembly: GCF_028482245.1. Classification (NCBI taxonomy): domain Bacteria; kingdom Pseudomonadati; phylum Pseudomonadota; class Gammaproteobacteria; order Enterobacterales; family Morganellaceae; genus Providencia; species Providencia sp. PROV129. Next base: position 356,644 of record NZ_JAMPQD010000006.1, on the reverse strand, counting down.
CTGCATGCGTTTCGGTTTGTTCTTCCGCCATTATTAATGGCTGGGGAGCCGTTATCATGGGATTAATTGGCGTACAAATTTCACAAGGGTTAATTACAGGTGAGCCTTTTGATATTTTAATTACCTCTATTGGTTATAACCTGATGGCTTGGTTATCCCTCGGTACGATTTTAATCTATGTCTTCATGAATTTTTCATGGGGACCGATGAAAAAAGCGGAAGACAAGTATCAACAAGCGTTTATTGCTGGAAATATTTCAACATCTAATGTTCAAGACAATGAAGAAGAGATTATCAATCATCCAAATGCTCACTCTTCGCTAAATTTCTTTATTCCTATTTTATCCACTGTATTAATGGTGCCTATCGCTCTTTATATCACTGGTGATGGCGATTTCAGTAAAGGTAGTGGCTCAACCTCTGTTTACTGGGGAGTAATGTTTGGTACTACTGTGTCATTTTGTTGGTTCATTGGTCGTCGTCTATTAAATATCGATAGTTTTTTTAAAGAGTTATTTATTGGTTATGCCAACATGCTAAAAATAAGCTCTATTATGATTTTGGCATTCTTAATGGGCGATGTTTCTGCTGAACTCAATACCGGTGCTTATATTGCTGAAGTTACCCAAGGGGTAATGGCACCTGGTTTTTCCATTGGCTTTATTTTTATTATTAGCGCAATTATGTCGTTAGCAACAGGTACATCGTGGGGAACATTTGCAATTATGATCCCAATTGGTGTGCAATTAGGCTTATCAGTAGGAATGCCTGTAGAGTATATGATTGGCGCTGCGATTTCAGGCTCAATATTTGGTGATATGACGTCGCCTATTTCTGCAGATGCTATTGTGGCTTCGATGGCAACAGATTGTGAGCATATTGAACATATTCGCACACAAATGCCTTATGCATTAGTGACGGCCAGTGTCGTGCTTGCTATTTACCTTTATCTTGGTTTTACCCACTAATTACACGGAAATTTAGATGTCAATTCAACAAACACTACGCCAATTTGAAAAAGTTGATTTATTAAAAACCTCAACACCACTTCATCGTCTTGATAACTTGTCGAAAAGGTTTGGCCGTGAAATTTATATTAAGCGTGATGACATGACCCCTCTCGCTATGGGTGGGAATAAATTACGTAAGCTTGAATTTCTTATGGCAGATGCACTAGCAAAAAATGCAAAGATTATTGTTACTGCGGGTGCAATTCAATCAAACCACGTTAGACAAACCGCGGCAGTTGCTGCTATGTATGGTTTGGAATGTGTGGCCTTATTAGAAAATCCAATTCAAAGCAATGACACAAATTTCCTGCATAATGGTAATAAGTTATTGACGGATTTATTTGGTGCGCGCTGTGTTATGTGCGATGAATTAACTGATCCACAAGCCCAAATGGAAGAACTCATTACATCACAGTCACTTCGTGATGCCTATATTGTGCCTGTTGGTGGCTCTAATGCTTTAGGCGCATTAGGTTATATTCAATGTGCGGTAGAAATTGCTGGGCAGAAACCAGAAAACATTGAGTTTGATAAAGTCATCGTTGCCTCAGGTAGTGCTGGCACACATGCAGGTCTTGCTATTGGATTAAAAGAATTGTTACCTCGAAGCCAAGTCATTGGAGTGACAGTCTCAAGAAAGCAGCAAGACCAAGCCCCTAAAGTTGAAAAGCTACAGAATGAATTAGCCCAGCTATTAGCCTTGAATCAAGTGCCTGACGTCATTTTATGGGATAGTTTTTTTGCTCCCATGTACGGGATGCCTAACCAGCAAGGTCTTGCAGCGATTGCACTTCTTGCTCAGCAAGAAGGCATATTACTGGACCCTGTATATACTGGAAAAGCTATGGCGGGTTTAATTGACTATTTAGAAAACTCAGCCGAAAAAACACCTGTGTTGTTTGTTCATACTGGCGGTGCACAAGCCTTGTTTGCTTATGCAGATATTAGCCAAACAATTTAATCGCTCCAGTTTATCCCCAAGGGCATTTTTGCCCTTTTCTTTTACCTAATATTTTCATTATATTCTTTGTATCAAAAATCCTCTGATAAGCTCATTTTTATTAATGGATATCAATCCACCTAGTAGACATAGAGACAGCGCAATGACACCAATGCCTATCACACTCAAATTAGCCAGTGAACAAGATACATTAACTCTCCATGAAATTGGTATGCAAAGCTATATGCACCATTTTGCGGTGCTCTGGAATAATAAAGATGAGTTATTTGAATACTTAAATCAGGAATACAGTGCTGATAAAATCATCCATGATATTAGCCAGACAAACATAGAGTGGTATGTTATTGAATCCGAGTTTCCTATAGGGTTAGTGAAGCTCACACATCAAGAAAAAATACCCGATACTCAAGTCGTTGGAACGTTATTAAATAAACTCTATTTTTTACCCTCAGCGACAGGAAAAGGTTATGGGAAATTAACCTTCAAACTCATTGAAAATATAGCCATAAATAAAGGCTCTAACGCACTCTGGTTAGATGTGCTTGCCAGTAATTCTCGGGCAATCCAGTTATACCAATCGAATGGGCTGCAAATCTTCAAGGAAATTTTATTTAAAAGTAAATCCCAACAAACCCTTGAGTACATTATGTACAAAACTCTTTAGTTTAGAATATAAAATAAGTTGCTCTACACATACTGGCGAGCAACTCAGTTTTTACTGTTTCTTATTCGTTATCATTATCCCCAGTATGATGAATACCCCACCAATGATAATCATTGAACTCATTTTTTCATTAAGAAAAAGCGTACCAATAATAACAGCACTTAACGGATTAAGCGCAATGAATGATCCTGCTCCCGCAGCCCCTAGTTGTGCAACACCTTGGTAATACCATACATAAGCAATAGCCGACCCTAAGACACCTAAATAACTTAAACTGATTAAGTCGCCCACAGATAACAAAGACAGCGCCCCAAAATTCATTTCTTGTGTATAAACAGATGTAAGGACTAATAAGATAGTGCCAAACAAAACCGCATAAGTCACAGTATGTAATGCCCCTATTTCTTGGATAACGTTTTTACCTGCGACGGTATATATCCCCCAGCTAATCACACAACCTAAAATAGCTAAATCACCGCTACTGACCACAACCCCATCTGAGTCTGGTGTTTTATCAGACAATAAGATAATTGCACCTATTACGCAAAAACTGATTCCAATGCTTTTTTTAATTGAAATTTTCTCTTTCCATAGAATAAATGAAATTAATGCAATCATTGCAGGGTTAATTGCGACTAATAAAGCGGCTCGTGACGCAGGAATAATTTGTAACCCATAGAAAAATAAAATTTGATAAATAAATACCCCACTCGCCCCCAACACTATAATTTGGCAAAATTGCTTCACTGAAATGCGTTTCCAACCAATACGGCCAATAAACAAAACTAAAATTAATGAAAGGCTAGCAAAAAGAAAACGTAATGTTGCAGACAATAAAGGGGAGATCTCAGGTTGGATAACTCTACCCGCAATAAATGTACCTCCCCAAATAACTGAAACAAACACCATTTGAATGACAATAATATTTAGTGAGCGCTTTTTTGCTATCGTTACTGTGTTTTGCATTTTGTTCTCTCAGCGATAAAGATAAATCTTGTTAATTTCTTTCCCACTGATAAGCTAACCCTAATCTAACATCATAAACTAATGAGTGTTTACTCATGACATTAACGCAACTTGAAATCTTTACCATCGTAGCTGAATTAAGAAGTTTTACTTTAGCGGCAATGAAACTAAATATTTCCCAGTCCGCCGTTTCTCACGCGATAAAATCCTTAGAGAAAGATCTCAATGTTATGCTATTCACTCGTGAGCAAAATCAAACAACATTAACTGAAATAGGTAAAACACTGTTATTGCATTCTCACCATATGCTAAATATCCAAGAAGCTATAAAACAAGAAGCTCTTGCATCCAATGGTTTACAAGCAGGTGTTTTACGGATTGGTTCTTTTGGCCCTGGATCATCATTAAACTTATTGCCACCACTTTTAGCCCAATTTCGCCAAAAATACCCGCTGATTAATATTGTGGTTGATGAAGGTGATGACGAAACTGTCGCTCAGTGGTTACAAGAAAAGCGTATTGATATCGGTGTAGTTGTGTTACCTGATGAACGGTTTGATACTTTTAAAGTAAAAGACGACCAAATGGTGGCTATTCTCCCTCAAAATCATCCTTTGACAAACCTACCAAGTATTTCATTGAAAGAATTGTGCAAATACCCTTTTAATTTAACGCAGGCAGGGTCTGGGAAACTCGTGTTAGACTTATTTCATGCACAAAAGCTGACACCAAGAATCCAATTTAAAACGCGGCAATTACTTAGTACATTTGCTTTAGTTGCTCGCGGTGATGCTGTTTCAATTGTTGCACAGCTTGCAATTCCAGATTACATTCAAAATATTGTTGTAAAACCACTAGACCCGCCAGTTAAACGCAATATCGCCTTTGCTGTTAATGATAAAAGCCAACTGTCACCCGCGACAAAGGCTTTTATTCAAATTGCTAAAAAAACGTATGGTTAATTTAATAACCGATAGGTGATCACATATAAAGATTGCTCTGTCGGATAAATTTCTTTAATGAGCTTTTTCAATGTATCTAATGTCATTGCTTCTTGTTCTGCATGGTACTCAGAAATATCATTGTAGAAAATAGGCTCAACAGAGAGTATTTCAATTTCGGTATAATATTTCCCTGTCTCAAGCGCATATACCTTAACGGTTGTGTTTGGTACGTAATGGCTTTCACTTTTATCACGGATTGTGATTACCTTTTTTCCAGATACCACCAATGGCAGTAATCGCTCAAAAAACGTAATTGTATCTGGTGCATCATTCATAATTTTTCTCTAAATTTTATTAAAAAACCTATTGAAAACACATTTTCTTATAACATCGCCAAAATGCAACCAAATGGTTGTTTTCGTGCTGTGGCTTGCCTTTACTCTACTGTTGGAGCAAGGCTTTCTATACAATTATATCTGAACATGATTAAAAAAACTGGATATCAATAATGAATAATAACGAAACCTTATTTTACCAACAAGAAGAACATTTTTGGTCTGCTATTTGTTCCGACACTTTAAAGATTAGTGAAAATACTATTAGCTATTTTTCTGAACTCAATTTACCTATTTTCAATTTTATATACCTGCACCAAGGTACTAATCTTAGCGAGTTTGAAAAGGCAGAAAATACATTTAAGCAACAATCTAAACCTTATATATTAGTTGTTCATCAAGACGAACTGCCCCAATTTGAGCAAGAAATTGAGAAGCGAGGTTTCATTGCAGATGGCGAGTCTACAGCAATGATTTTACCAAAATCCTCACTGTCTTTATTTAAGGAGCCACCATCAATTGAGACTGGCTACCGAATTGAGCAATGTAATGAACGGTTGAGTGATTGGGCACAACCGTTGATTACCGCATTTCCTGCAGATTCCGATGATGAGGAAGAGGACGGCATCGTCATTAATGAATATATTCGTTACCACCAAAGGGCATTAGACAAACAAACCAATATGATGCATTTTGTCTTATTTTCTGGTGAGCAACCTGTATCTACCTTAACTTTAACAGTAAATGATAAAACTGCACGGTTGGATGATATTGGCACTGATATTCAATTTCAGGGAAAAGGATTTGCGACAATACTTATCAAACACGCATTAGCAGTTTGCAACCAGCAAGGTCTTGAACAGTGCGTATTAGAGGCATCATCAGACGGGCTTTCAATCTACAAAAAACTGGGTTTTGAGCCTATTTTTAGCTACTTAAGTTTTATTGCGGAATAAATATTTAGCGTGTACCTGAGCCATAAAGGTACATGCTATTTAAAATAAATACGGCATGAGTGTAATCAGTAACAGCAATATACCACCACCAATATTAATATATTTTCTCAGTGTATTAATTTGAATTGATGAGGAAAAGATAATAAGGCTTCCACATGATACCGCCAACCAAGCCGCCATCATCAATACATGTATACTAGATAAAACCAGAAAACTGATTAGAGAAGGGTCTGTGCCAACAAAGTTTGATACCACCACTAAATATAAAACAATTGCCTTGGGATTAAGTAGATTGGCTAAATACGCATCTTTAACCGTAACTGTCCTTATCACATTATTTGCTGTACTTTTACCTACTTTTAAACCTGTGTTAATTAATGTGATAGACAAATAAACTAAATATAATGTTCCTAAAATACCGATTGAACGCATTGCCCATGGATAAGAGGCTAGAATTTTTGATAGACCAATACCAACTAATAAGCCATGAGTCAATATCCCTAACCCAGTCCCAATGATTGGAACAAGTAGCCCTTTCATTCCTTGAGTTAATGTACTATTCAGCGCAATTGCAAAGCTTGCCCCTGGGGAAACAACGATTGGAAGCAACGTCACTATAAAACCCAGTATATCCACAGATACAAACCTTATATTTAGTTATCTATTTTAATCCAGCATTGCTGTACCAGCTTTGAATATCTTTCACAATCATCTCAGTGTGCAATTGCCCTTTATTATCCTTAAAGAAGTGGTCGAGTTTTTCATATTTTTTAAAATTAACTGATGGGTTATTCGTTTGGCTCATCATTCTTTCTGTGCTGTAAGCATCGACATTCGTGTCTGCCATAGTTTGAATAACCAAATGCGGCGTTTTAATTGCCTGCACTAATTTCAAGTTATCAATCGTCAGCATTTCATACCACCAGCGTGGCCCATGACCACTGACAAACTGGTCATCATTTAATTGTTTATGCTTTGCCGCCTGCGCAAATTGATTAAAGCCCTCTAATGAATTAGCGACATCTTCCTTTGGCGTATTATTTTTAATGCTATAAAGCACATCATCGATAAAATATTGCCCACCCACATTTAGCGCAATGGATGCCGAAATAAAGTCGCCTTTAGCTGCAATTAAATGCGTGACTAACGCCCCTTCACTACCCCCTAATAAGATAATATGTTGATAATCTTTTTTGAGTTGTTTTAATACCGCCACATAATTATCCGCTCGCTCAATAGGAGAATCTTGAGACATATATTCTACAGGGCAATCTTCTTCTGACGCTTCTTCACCGTCTGCGCCGACTAAACTATTCAACCCTGTTTTCTCAACTAATAAAATATCGTTTCTGGGAAAAACTGCACCAAAGTTTTTAACCATATTGGGGTTATTTACCACGCTTTTGCAATCTGAACCCTGCAATAAAACTAGCAAATCTTGCGATTTGTTATCACCTTTTTGAATAACGTAATAATGAATTTCTTTACCATCATTGAGTAAGGTTTGTTTTTGATATGAGCTAGGTGCAGCAAGTACACTAAATGAACAAAAAGAAGTTAAAAGTACAGTCAGTTTAATTGTCATAGAGAAACCATGAGTTATTTTTATTCGCCATTATATAAAATAAGGTTATTAAGTTGGTTCTTATCATGCTCCACTTGTTAATCTGTCATCACTATTTTTAGTGAAGTCTCTGCAAATAATTCAACGATATTTGAGTTCAAATTCTTATCCATTACCAAAATAGATATTTGATCGCAGTTTGCAATTGTGTAGCGGGCAACACCTGGTAACTTATCTGCAGTAACCCCCATAATGACTTGGTTACTACGCTCAATGAGTGTTTTTTTTAACTCAGCTTCCTCATAGTCAAAAATAGTCACCCCCATCTGTGGATCTAAAGCGCAGCCACCAATAAAACATTGGTCAAAATGAATATGAGCAATTTGGTTAACTGCCGATGTATCAATGCTGGCACCAATTTCACGATTTAATTTCCCACCAATTAAAATCACTTCGCAAAGCGGCATTTTCATTGATTCAATTGCAATGGCGGGAGAGTTTGTCACCACGGTAAACGCAATATGTGCAGGTAAATTGCGTGCAATTTCTAGATTCGTTGAGCCTGTATCAATAAATACACACGCCCCTTGTTTAATTAACAAGCTACAGGCCTGTGCAATTTTAATTTTTTCCGCTTGATTTTGCTCGATTCTTTGCTCGAACGAGCCTAATTCATCAAGTATACTCACCGCTCCGCCATGTACTCGACGACAAACGCCTTCTTGAGCTAATTCATTTAAATCCCTACGAATTGTATGTTCAGAAACCTGCATATTACGGGCAAGGATAGTACAAATTACTCGCCCTTGCTCACGTAACAATTGGCGAATTTTATTTTGTCTTTGCTCTGGAAAAGCTGCATAATCGAGCATGTAATACCTCTTAATTATTTTAAAGTGATCATAATCGAGCACAAAATTATGTCAATCCCTCTTTACAACGTAATAAGGAAGAAGATATGAACAACTTACCGCTACCTGACAGCTTCTTTTTACATGAACTCGCAAATATTGCGGGGAAAATCTCTCTCGATTATTACCGCACTAGTGAGCTCAGTGTGGTTGAAAACAAGACAAAGGCTAATTATCGTTTTGACCCTGTCACGCAAGCAGACAAGCTGGCTGAGAAAGCCATGCGCGAACACATCACTAAAACCTATCCAAATCACTCTATCATGGGTGAAGAGTATGGAATTTCAGGGGATGGTGACATTCAATGGGTACTCGACCCGATAGACGGTACTCGCCCTTTTTTATGTGGTATTCCACTTTGGGCTAACTTAATCGGCCTGACTGAACAGGGAAAAGCCGTGATGGGCATGATGAGCCAACCTTATATTGGGGAACGCTTTTGGGCAGATAGGCATGGCAGTTGGACGAGTAGCCCGCATGGACATTCTCGTTTAGCTACTCGAAAAAACGTTAAATTAGAACAGGCTATATTACATACGACGTCCCCAGAACCAATATTATCTCGACCTGATATTCACTTTAAGGCGCTCGATGAACGTGTTTTAATGACCCGCTATGGTGGAGAGTGCTATGGGATGGCAATGCTTGCAGCAGGAAGAATTGATATTTGTGTTGAATTCGCACTGGAACCTTATGATATTGTTCCATTAATCCCTATTATAGAGCGTGCGGGTGGAGTCGTTACCACACTTGAAGGAAAACGTGCAGAATCTGGCGGGGCTGTCGTCGCAACGGGTTGCCCAATCCTTCATGAGCGCGTTCTGACTATCCTAAATTCAGGTAGTTAATTTATCATTTAAAAAAGTATTATAAAAAATGCAATCTACTCAACACGTTAATACCACTGTTCACTTAGCATCTGCGAAAAGGGAGCAAATTTCCACGCGCATTATCTTTTTTATCGCTGGTTTTGTTACCGCAGCATGGGCGGCTATCGTCCCCTATGTCAAAGTCAATACAGGAGCAAATGATGCAACACTTGGCATGTTACTACTTTGCTTTGGTGGTGGTGCACTTGTTGCCATGCCAGTGACAGGAGCATTAGCCGCCAAATATGGTTGTCGCCGCTTGATGGTTATCGCAACTATTGGTTTTTGTATGCTTTTTCCTGTTTTATCGTCACTTTCTAGCATCATTTTTCTGGTGGCAGGCTTATTATTATTTGGTATTTTTATTGGCTTGACCGATTGTGCGATGAATGTGCAAGCCGTCATTGTGGAAAAGTCCTCAGATAAGCCTATTATGTCGGGCTTTCATGGATTCTACAGTGTCGGGGGAATTGCGGGTGCAGGTACTATGAGCTTAGTTCTGCTCTTAGGGGTATCCGCGACTTTAGCGTCTATTTTTGTTTCTGTTATTGCGTTAGTTTTATTAGCCATCTGTTATAACGGCTTAATTACGTATGCGAATGCCCCAACAGGCCCGCTTATTGCTATCCCTAAAGGGATTGTATTGGTGATTGGTATCGTCTGTTTTGCTGTGTTCCTTGCCGAAGGGGCTGTGCTAGATTGGGGGGCCGTATTTTTAATCGAACACCATGGTCTTAAAGAGACCTTAGGTGGTTTGGGTTTTGCTGCTTTTGCTACAACAATGACGATTGGCCGGTTACTGGGTGACAAAATAGTGATGCGGGTCGGTTCAGCTCGTGTAGTCTTTCTAGGTGCACTCCTAGCTTGCCTTGGTTTCGTAATCGCAGTTATTTCCCCTTATTTAACCCTTGCAATTATTGGTTTTGCTTTAGTGGGAGCTGGTTCATCGAATATCGTTCCTGTGATGTTTTCTGCAGCGGGTAAACAAAACACGATGCCAGAAGCCTTGGCTGTACCTGCGATTTCGACATTGGGTTACTTAGGGATCTTGGCGGGACCTGCAGTAATTGGCTTTGTCGCATTCCAATTAACACTAGCGACTGCCCTTTTAATGATTTCTGTATTATTAGTATTTATTGCATTTGTTACCCGTTTTATCCGCGTTTAGTCTAATGAATATCATAAGGTTGCTAATGAATGGCAACCTTATGATAACCAAATAATTAGAGTTCAATCGTCCCACTGATGCAGTTAATTACATCACCAGCAATCCAAATTCCGTCATCATCTGCACTCACATACACTCGCCCTTCGCCATAAACACACTGCCCTTGGCCAACAGTATACTGTTTTGGGAGTTTTCCTTGAGGGATTAACCATTGTGCCGCACCCGCGTTAAAGCTTCCTGTCACGGGGTCTTCTACTGAACTGGTACCACAAAAAACTCTGACTTCGAGCTGTTTATCTTTACCTTCAGGGTAAATCGCACACAAGCCGATATCATAGCCCTTCAGTTGAAAATAATCAGGCTTAATATTTAAGAGTGTGTCCACTGACTTAAGCTGAATCCCCATCCAACCTGGGCCGTTATCTACCCAATTACTGTCAACAACATCATCTTCGGTGATCCCCAACCCTTTAAATACCTTTATTTTTTCATTTTGAGCAATTTCACCACTACGGATGAGTGGTGGTGCCTTAAATGCCAACCGGCCATCCACCATTTTAATTGCGATAAACCCTGCTTTGCATTCTTGAACTATCGATGTTTTCTGCTGCTGCCCATAGGTTTGCTGCCACACAAAACAACTCCCTAAAGTCGGATGCCCTGCAAACGGTAACTCACCTTCTACCGTAAAAATTCTCACACGATAATCTGCTTCGGGCTTTGTTGGCTGCAATAGAAAAACGGTTTCGCTTAAATTGGTCCATTTTGCGAATTTATTCATTTGTACATCTGTTAGGTTATCCGCCCCAACAACAACGGCTAATGGGTTACCATCCAGTTTACTGGCTGAAAAAACATTCACTTGCTCAAAAATATACTTCATTTTTTCCTCTGACGTCGTTACTACCATATTTACTATGGGAATAATAATGCGCTAGCTAACAATGTTTTGTGTATATAAATGCAATAACACATTAAGATAGCTATTGTAATTAATACTTTGACACAGGTAACCCATGGATTCGACAACTAAAAATACAATTATTATCGTGGGTGCGGGCTTTGTCGGCACCACCTTAGCATGGTATTTATCAAAACATACAAATCAACGCATTATCTTATTAGACAAAAAACACGCAAGCCAAGGTGTTACCCAACACGCCTTTGCTTGGCTTAATGTGTCTTATGGCCGCCCTGACGCTTACAGTCAACTTCGCAAGCAAGCACTTGCGCAATGGCGCTCTCTTGACGAGCACACACAGGGCCAGCTAAACATCCAGTGGTCCGGTGCAATTAGTTGGCAAGATAACGAAACAGCGACAGCATCTTTTATTGATGAGCATCAGAAAAATCATTTTAACGTCAAAGCACTAAATAAAAATGCATTACAAAAGATGGAGCCGAATTTATGTACACTCCCGACGCTTGCTGCTTTTTGCCCTGATGAAGGGAGCGTCGACCCTGTTTATGCGACTCAAACCTTGCTAAAGTTAGCCATTGATCAAGGTATAATCTATTTACCCCAACATGAAGTACTCTCACTTGTTCAAGAAGGTCAGCGTATTTTAGGTGTGATCACAGATCATGGTACATTTTTAGCCGACCAAACGGTGATAACAGCGGGTATTGATACCACTGCGCTCATTGGCTCAATTGGGGTTAAGTTACCTGTAAGTGCTTCACCGTCAATTATTGTGCACATTAATGCGCCAGATGAAAAACCGTTAGTGCAGCATATTATTTCAACTCCTGAAATGGAGTTACGTCCTGCTTCTACAGGTAAAATACTGTGTGCTGAGGATTACCTGAGTGATCGCCCAGAACATAGCGCAGACTGTATCGCACAAAACGCCCTAACCGTTATCAAAAATTCATTTATAGGTAGTGATACGTTAAATCTTGAAAAAACTTTCATCGGAATGAGACCCATGCCAAAAGATGAGATGCCAATTGCCGGAAAAGTTGCTGATTTCGAAGGTTTATATATTATCAGTATGCACGCTGCAATTACACTAGCGCCGTTGATATGCCAATTGGCTCAAGATGAAATTTTGCATGGAATAGAACACACTGCACTTGGCCCATATCGATTAACTCGTTTTGCATCAGGTAACTGACAAATGAATATTCCGTTGTACTATTTAAGACATTATCAATCGATTGAAAAAACGTTTTGGACATCTATTTGTGAACATAGTATCCAGATTGCGCAACACACCATTTGCTATTTAACGCCGCTTAATTCGCCAGCGTTTAACTTTATCTATTTGCAACCTGACTCCACCAGTCACGCATTTATGCAAGCACACAATCTGTTTGTGTCGCAAAAGAAAAATCACACTTTAGTGATCCCTGAAGAAATGCTCCCTCAGGTGGTTAACGAAGCTGAATCATTAGGCTACAAACGTGACAGCGTAACGACTGCCATGGCATTAACTCTAGCGAAACAAAATAAGGTTGAACTACCTGATAACCAAGTGGATATTGTCTTAGCTAATCACGATTTGTCATTGTGGGCAAAGCCGCTAGTTTCTGCATTTTACCTGTCGGAAGAGCACGACCAAGTCATTAAAGAGTATGTGCGTTATCACGAAGATGCTCTACAACAAGGCGCTCCACAATTTCACCTAGTGTTACTTGTCGATGGCGAGCCCGCTACATCTATGACCGTAACAATTGAAGGAACGCTTGCTCGTTTCGATGACATTGGTACAGAACCAAGCCACCAAGGTAATGGCTACGCATCACAACTCATTGATTACGCGTTAGCATTTTGCCGTCAACAAGGTGTTGAACACTGCTTCCTTGACGCCTCTGAAGCGGGGTTTGATTTGTATAAAAAGTTTGGTTTTGAGCCCTTATTCCGCTATATCAATTATGTCTGGTGTAAATAACCTACGTCACTGGTGTTATTTACACGATATGCCTGAATTGGAGCCATTAATTGCACAATGGTTCCTTCAGGAGTGGCCTTCCCACTATGGCCCACTAGGAAAAGGTGATGTTTGGCAAGATATCGCCACTTATCGCCATCGTGAAGGAACGGGTATGGGGATTATCGCCTTTGAGGCAAATAAACCTTGTGGTTTTATTGCCTTGAAAAATGACAAATTTTTACCTGATAACACGCCATTTCCATGGGTCGGTGCCGCTTTTGTTATCCCAGAAAAACGAAATCAGGGACTCGGACAGTATTTATTTGAACAACTTGAGTTGATCATTGATAAACAACAATACCCCCAAATTTTTTGTGCAACAGCCGTTGCGGATAACTTACTCATCCGCTGTGGGTGGCAGTTGTCTGTAGCATTAAGTCAGCTCTCTTTGCGTATTTATCACAAATATATCTGACATCAACATCCTATGAAAATTAATATTATCGGTACCAGCGGCAGCGGTAAAAGCACCCTTTGCCAACAGCTAGCATTATTGTTAAATGTCCCTGCCATTGAATTAGATAGTTTATATTGGCTCGCAAATTGGCAAGGTTCCTCAGATGAAGCATTGGCAGAAAGGCTCAGCATTTCTTTGAATAACGCGCCTTCTGGGTGGGTACTTGACGGAAACTATACACGGACTCAACCTATCAAATGGAAAGATGTCGATATGGTGATTTGGCTTGATTATTCATTGCCGCGAACCCTTTATCAGTCAATTACTCGTACATTATCGCGCATTCATTCAGGACAAGAGCTATGGGAAAATACTGGCAATAAAGAACGTTGGGGAAAAGCCTTTTTCAGCCGAGACTCAATTATTCTATGGCTACTAAAGACTTACTATCCAAATAAGGAAAGAAACCTAAAACATATGGCGAATATCAACTTGTGCCATATTCAATTTGTTCGGCTCACATCACCAAAGGAAACGCGTTTGTTTTTACAACAAATGAAAGCGCAAATTGAGGACAAACAGCTGAAATAACTCAGGTTCGGTTAACACATCTCGGTAGCCATAAAAGCTACCGAGAATAGCTTACCTCAGCGATTAAATTTCATCACACGCAGTTTTTAGCATCGCCGTTTGTTGGAATTTTTCAATCCCTAATTCAATTAAACGGCTAATTAATTGCTGATACGTCATACCACCTTGCTGCCAAAGTTTCGGATACATACTGATATTTGTAAAACCAGGCAATGTATTGATCTCGTTGATAACAACGTCATTATTTTCCGTTAAAAAGACATCAACACGGGACATACCACTACAATTTAATGCTTGGTATGCGGATAAAGCAATCTCGCGAATTTTCTCACTCACCGCATTTTCTAACTGAGCTGGGGCTACGACAGATGCGCCATTCTCATCAATATACTTGGTATGGTATGCGTAAAAACTATCGTGTAACACTATTTCACCACAAGGGCTAGCGAGTGGGTCGTCATTACCCAATACCGCACACTCAATTTCACGCCCTTTTACTGCGCTTTCAATAAGCACTTTAGTATCAAACAGGAATGCAAAATCTAATGCTGCTTCAAACTCTGCCTCGTTACTGACTTTGCTGATGCCAACCGATGAACCTTGGTTTGCGGGTTTAATGAATAGCGGTAAACCTAGCTGTGCTACTGTTACTTCATACTTTATTGTTGTGCGTTTATTTTGCAGTACAGTAATAAACGGGGCAATATTTAAGCCTGCATCTCTGAGTAATCTTTTAGTTACGTCTTTATCCATACAGGCCGACGAACCTAAAACACCTGGCCCTACAAACGGCAAATTTGCCATGCGCAATAAACCTTGCAATGACCCATCTTCGCCTAAATTACCGTGAACAATAGGGAAAATAACATCAATTTGTGGCAATGGTTTTGCGTCTTCTAGGGAGATAAATTGTTCATGCGTCCTACCTGGAACAAGTGCAATACTACGTTTCTGTGTATTGAGTGCAATACGGGATGGATCATCCCCATGAATAAGAAAATCCGCTTCATTATATTCATGCCATTGACCTTCTTTGTTTATACCCAAAAGGCACACGTCAAACTTCTGACGATCAAGGCCGTTAATAATATTTTTAGCTGATTGCAGAGAAACTTCATGCTCTGTCGATTTTCCACCAAAAATTACACCTACCCGTACTTTGCTCATTATCTGCTCCAACGTAATACACCATACCTAACAGAGAAATATAGCATGCACGGCAAAAGTTATGTCATAAAATCTTTATATTACAGTGAGGTTCGCTGTAATAATGAGCAATCATTAGTTTTTTGATGGAATATCTATAAATTATTAATACAACCGATGCTGATATTGATTTGCTCAATTAACCAATTCACAAAGACTGCCACTGCGCCATCTGCTGCAATAGGTTTTGGCGAGAGCAAGTAATAAGCAGATCCGTCAGGAATAAAGCCCTCAGGAGCTTGAAGTTGCCCTGATTGAATTTCATCTGTAACCATAAGAAAAGACACTAACGCAGCCCCCTGTCCTGATAAAGCGGCTTGAATACACAGGTAAAAATGTTCATAGGTCACATATTTATAGCCTGTTAAATCTACGCCGCTATTTTTTTGCCATGTTACCCACGCTTCAGGGCGTGATGAACTTGTTAATAGCGGGCGGTTTGGTAACAAACTAACAGCCTCTTTTTCAGGTAGTCGTACTATCCCCATTTGCTCTGAACATACCTTGGTAGCGTATATTTGTCCTCCCCATACAAAATCATTGCGCCTTAAAGCAAGGTCAACATGGGTCTTCGCAAAATCAATAGAGCCACCAGCAGCAACAAGGTGAACAGTGATATGGGGATACCGTTGATAAAAATCAGTTAAACGAGGAATTAGCCACTTCATGGCAATCGTTGGTTCACAAGACACACTCACCACGTCAGGCGTGGCATTTGTCTTGATTTGCTCAACTGTCGCGCTTAACTGCTCAAATAAGCTACTGGTCGTCTGTAAAAGAAGTTGGCCTGCAGCTGTTAAGAAAACAGCACGATTTCGCCGCTCAAATAACGCCACACCAAGGTGTTCTTCCAATAGGCGGATTTGGCGACTGATAGCACTGTGAGTGACATTTAATTCTTGTGCAGCTTTAACAAAGCTACCCGCTTTAGCAGCGGCATCAAAGAAGCGTAAGGTCGATAACGGCGGCAATTTCATATTGGTAACGAAAAGTGACAGATTTCAGTCAGGATAAATCGCTTTTTAACTTTATTCAATATATTGATAATAAAAACATTAAATAGATCATTACAACCATATTCATGGTTATAACTGTTAGTTTTTATAACTCTTTAGGAAACTTAAATGAATGAAATCCTTGCAGTAGCAACAATAACAATCCTTGCAGTGATCAGTCCAGGGCCTGATTTTGCGATGGTAACTCGGCAAAGTTATACCTACGGCATAAAGACAGGATTATTATGTGCTTTTGGCATTGCAATTGGCGTTCAAGTGCATGTATTTTATACAATTTTCGGTATTACGCTAATTATTATGAGCTCAAGTGCATTATTTTTAGCCGTTAAGTTAATCGGTGTTTGTTATTTGGTTTATATCGGCTTTAAGTCATTCACCAACAAAACAAAAATAACCACTGATAGCGCCAACACACAGCCAATATCTAAATTTAATGCATTTAAAACAGGCTTTTTAACCAATGCCCTAAACCCCAAAACCATGTTTTTTGTTGTTTCCGTTTATAGTCAAGTTATCCAAGTCGGGAACTCTGTTTGGCTCAACTTAGGTTATGGGGTGTTTATTTCATTGGTGCACTTAGTTTGGTTTAGCTTAATCGCACTATTTTTTGCCACCCCTTCAGTACGTAATAAAGTATTGAGTTATCAATCAGTCATGGATAAAACCATTGGCACCTTGCTAGTCTTACTTGGTTTTTCTTTGCTCTTTTTCAATATCAATTAAGCCTTATTGAGCCCCTGATAATATTCATTTGCCATTTGTGCCAGTTCAATAACATCTTTAGGCATATTTAATTGCGCGAGTTGTTGAAAAGGCACCCAACTAAACGGTGAAAAAGGTGGCTGCTCAGGTGAAATTAATTCACATAAATACACCATATCGATATGCCAATGGTCACCTTTTTTCTTATCCGCGATAAATTCCTTGAGAATGGCCATCGGTAATGATAATGATTGCGTATGAGATGAAGCAACAACTGAGGTCTTAAAGGGATATCCACAACTAATAATATTGCAATGAAGCCCCGTTTCTTCTAATACTTCGCGATATAACGCATCTTGCGGTTCTTCATTTTCTTCAATATGCCCCCCAGGCGGTAACCAAAAACCTAGTTTAGGGTGTTCATGAAGTAAAAATGCCCCTTTTTCATTACGGATCATTGCCGTTGCAGTAAAGTGTTTAATCTCATTATTCATTTGATGATGACTCTTCTCGGTGTTCAACAACGTGATGTTTTCCAGTCATATGGCATGAGTTCAGCAAGGGTCACTTGGGTATTATCATCAACACCAACGATTGTCTCTTTGTTTTTATCTGATAGCTGACTAAGTAACTCACGACAGCGGCCACAAGGTGGCACGATGCAACCTGATGCATCAACAGCAACAATCGCCTTAATCACTGAACGCCCTTCTTTTAGCATGTCTGCAACGGCAGCATGCTCTGCGCAGAACCCCAGTGAACATGCGGAATCGATGCTCACGCCACTATAAATATTGCCATCATCGGTTTCTAATGCAGCAGCAACATGCCCACTTTCAATGTACCCATTAAACGTCGCTGGCTTCGCATATTGTTTCGCAATCTCGACGAGGTGTTTTAACATAATTGCCCTCTTTTAATGCTAATTGAATGCCTTAATTAAACGCTAACATAATAAAAAGTATTAATTTTTTTGTGCTCTATTCCAGATCTACCATATACAATATTACTGACTTGATAGTATCTAATGCAGCGGCTAGCTCATCATAAGAAACCGTACTCACAGCCACACGTATGGCCTGTGGCACAGCGGTTGATGTCGAATAAGACTCAGCACTACTCACCGCAATATTACGTTTATTGAGTTGACGAATAACCGATTCGGAACGCAAACCTTCAGGTAATGGTACCCAAATAAAATAGCTATTAGGATGAGCAATATAGGGAAAATCGCCAAATACTTGTTGGACAATTTTTTGCCTATTTCTTGCATCTTGCCGTTTATTACGTTCAATTTTTGCAACTTCACCTTTCATTAACCAATCACAAATAATCGCTGTTGTAAGCGCTGGTGTGTTCCATGTCGTTATTCGGATTATTTTTTCTATATTTTCAATGTACTGTTTGGGTGCCAATACAATTCCCACTCGTAAACCTGTTGCGACATTTTTGGAAAACCCCGCAATGTAAAAGGTTCTTTCCGGAGCTAACATGGCTAACGGAGTAATGACTGGACGATGTAAAAATGCATATGAACCATCTTCTATTAGTAAAAAATCCTGTTTTTTCGCCATAGCCACCAACGTCTTTCGCATTGATAATGGCATAACCCAGCCTAATGGATTGTGGAGTGTCGGCATGCTGTAATAGGCACGAACCTTCCGGTTCTGGCAAAGTATGTCTAGCGCCTTTAAATCTGGCCCATTGTTTAATACTGGGATAGCTACTAATTCAATGTGATACATTTTTGCTAAGGCTTTAAACCCTGGGTAGGTCAATGCATCTACCGCCACAATATCACCTGGGCTAAACATACCTAAAACAATCGTGGCTAAGCCATGCTGTGCACCACTCACAAAAGTGATAAACTCAGCTGAGACATTGCTAAACCCTTGCTGCATTAAATATTTAGCCGCTATCACTCGCTCATGGTGCCTTCCTGTATGTTGCTGGTAATAAAGTATCCCCTCCAAATCCCCCCCAACCGCTAATTCCCTTAACGATTCTCGTAATAATTTTGTTTGTTCCTTAGCAATGGGATAGCTAAAGTTCAAATCTAGCATTTCAGGCACAACATCATGTTGAATACTCAATGTGGGCAACAGTTGGATATCCCTAACAAAAGTCCCTCGCCCCGTTTCTCCACTCACTAAACCTTTATCGATCAATTCGCGATAGACCCGCGATGCAGTTACCAATGAAATCCCTTCTTGCTTAGCAAAGGTTCTATGTGGCTCTAAGCGACTACCTGGTTTTAGCTCACCACTGATTATTTTTTCAGCAATGTTATCTACATACTTTTGGTAACGAGGTTTTGACATGAAATTGTACCTATGACAATTTTTTGATTGTCATGATTATCTACATTAGTTTTCTATTTCTCAAGACACGTATTCACCTATTTTAAGGGATCTCATGGAACAAACACTCATTACACAACCCAATACAACACGAGGGTGGATAAACGGCTTTATTGGTGTTGTCATCTTCAGTGGTTCATTACCCGCAACAAAAATTGCCATTGAAGGGTTTTCACCTGATTTTCTAACGGCCGCTCGTGCTGCAATTGCAGGTATTCTTTCCCTGATCATTTTTGCTTTTTTACGACAAAGCATACCCACTAAAACTCATTTTCTTCCTTTAATTATTGTTGCTATTGGTGGCGTAATTGGTTTTCCTTTCCTTACCGCTCTTGCTTTGCAATATGTGAGTTCCGCGCATTCCATTGTATTCATAGGTTTGCTTCCTCTTGCAACTGCATTTTTTGCCGTTTTACGTGCCCGTGAGCGGCCTCGTAAACTGTTTTGGTTGTTTTCTGTAATAGGAAGTTTATTTGTAATTGGCTTCGCATTATTCCAAGGAGGGAAAGGCACTCTTATTGGCGATTTGTATATGATTGCGGCAATATTACTGTGTGGGCTTGGTTATGCTGAAGGGGCCGTTTTATCTAAGAAGCTGGGAAGCTGGCAGGTCATTTGCTGGGCGTTAGTGATTTCATTACCCATTATACTAGTGCTGTGTGTGATTTTATGGCCTACTAACCTCGCAAACGTATCAACAAAGGCTTGGCTAGGTTTAGTATACGTCTCTTTCTTTAGCATGTTATTAGGGTTCTTTTTTTGGTATCGAGGACTTGCAGAAGGAGGTATTGCAGGTGTGGGGCAATTACAACTATTACAACCTTTTATTGGCTTACTACTTTCAGCTTGGCTGCTTGATGAGGCCGTCAATTCTTTAATGATTGCATCAACTTGTGGCATTATTTTTTGCGTTGCCGCCTCGAAAAAATTCGCGAGTTAAAATTGGCTGTATCTGTAGGCACACAAAGCGCGATCGCAATAAAAATTTACTTTATTATTTGCAGCTACATATGAATTAAATAGGAGCGAACAGTGGCCCTTTCTTTAGCAGATTATAAACGGCAGATTATGCACTTTAGTGAAGGTGACCTAACTGAAAACCCTTGGGTGAAAGGAAAGCCGGTTCCTCGTCTAATTCAAGTTGTCCCTTATGACCTGAAGTGGCCAGAAATCTATCGGCAACAGCAAAAATATATTTGTGATGCTCTACGTGATAAAGCGCTTAAGATTGCTCATGTAGGTTCAACAGCCGTTCCTGGCTTAGCGGCTAAGCCTGTTATCGACATTGACTTGATTGTAGCAACCCCCGAAGACGAAAAAAGTTATGTTCCAACCCTTGAAGAACTTGGATTTGAACTTACTGTGCGAGAGCCTTCTTGGTACCAGCATCGAATGCTTAAATTACAAGATCCACAAGTGAACTTACACGTTTTTGCACCAGATTGTCCTGAACATTTACGCCACTTACTGTTTCGTAATTGGTTAATTGAGCACCCCGACGATAGCGAAAAATATGCAAACGCTAAATTAGCCGCTGTAGTCGATGCCAACTATGTCAAAGAGTATAACGACAATAAAAATGCGGTTGTCAGGGATATTTATAGTCGACTTTTCGAACAATTAGACATGCTGTTACCTGATTTACTTTTACATGAGAACTAGAAAATATGCATTTTGTGATTGTTACTAAGCAAAATATTCAATTAATTGAACAAATTAGTGATGCATTACACCAAGAGTGGGCGAGTTTATCACCATGGGCCGACACAGCACAGATAAAACACAGGCTGCACGAGCGCAGCCAAGCGGCTAATCCGCAAATTTTGTCTTGTTTCGTAGACAGTAATGGCCAGCTACTTGCAACCGCTAGCACGATCCTTCGCGAGCTCCCAGATATTCAGCAGGCGACTTGGTGGCTAGGGGAAGTCTTAACTGTGCCATCAGCCAGAGGAAAAAGGATTGGCACCCAGCTGATTGAAACGCTTTATCAGCACTATCGAAAATCCACAAGTGAAAGTCTTTACCTATATACACCTGATATGCAGGGTCTTTATCGAAAAATGGGGTGGCAAGATGTGGAACAGCGTAAAGTCAATGATGAGCTTGTCACCATTATGAAACGCTAAGGTATTAGACACAAAATAGCCAGCACATTTAGCTGGCTATTGAATCACAGGGTGATATTTCAGTACGTTCTCTTTTAGGCTGTTAACGCTAATTTAGCCCCAAACATTAAGAACACTGCCCCAATACAGCTATTGGAGAATTTTGACAGTTTCTTATTGTGTTTTACCATATTCGTCACGGCTACTGCGCCGAAAATCAACAATGATAAATAAATCATACTGCACATTTCTAAAATCACACCAAGGACGAAGAATGGCACACCTGCATTTGGGTATGCAGGGTCAATAAATTGTATAAAAAATGACACATAGAAAATGATCATTTTAGGGTTTAGAAGACTTAAAAAGACCGCTTTTTTATAAGTTCCTTTCGTCTCTAAAATAATACTATCAACATCATGCACACCTTCTTTTTTGTGTAATACGCTGTAAAGTGTTTTTATTCCTAAATAAAATAAATAAGCCGCACCTGCGTATTTAATTACACTAAAAAAGATTGGCGATGTTTTGACCAATGAAGCAACCCCTAGGAAAGATAGGAATATCAGTATTGCATCCCCTGTAAATACCCCTAGCGCTGCTTTGTAACCATTTTTTACGCCATATTTTGCACTGCTAGTTAAAACAAATAAAGAATTAGGGCCTGGTACCAGTGTAATAAAAATAACACCGATAAGATAAGTCCATAAGTTTGTAATACCGAGATTTTCAAGCATAGGAAACCCGCTAACTCAATAAAAGTTATAACAAAAAATTCACATTAATTTCTGATAGAGATTATGATACAGGTTTTATTTTTTTATAAAAGATATCACTACTTAACACATCAAAATACAGGTTTATATTTCAATATAAACAATGAATCCAGTTTAATTAACAAGTTTTACGCCTTAATTTTAGAGTTATAGTTCAATTGCAACCATTAAACCAGAAGCAAACTAAAAACACCTCACCAATCAGGATTATATACCATATATTAATGTTAAATTGGAATTACATGGAGGTTTTAACTTGGGAATGTTGATAGTGATTTGATTCTCATTTCGCGTTATAACATAGAAACGTATTAATACCCTGAAAATGGCTATAGATAACAATATTAATTTAGCCTAGATGTTTTTTTGGCTATTGTAATAAATATATTACGCTCACATTTAATTAACGAATCTCGGATAATTAAAACAAGAAGTACTTTATATTTAATCAGCTTTAGGGATCACATGGAAAGCGCTAACTACTTTCATTTGCAAGAGCTCAATGGCCTTGAAATGATAAATGCTCGATATCATCAACAAAAATTTTCTCGCCATAGCCACGAAGGTTTCTGTATTGGCGTTATTGAAGATGGTGCTCAGCAATTCTTTCGTACAGGTGAAAACCATTACGCACCAAAAGGCGATATCATTTTGGTCAATGCAGATGAAATACACACGGGTTCGTCTGCAATGGAAAATGGTTGGTCATATCAGGCAATCTACCCTACCCCTGACATGTTTTCGCAGCTCACCACCGACTTAAAAATTGAAAATCAAGGACTAGTGCCTTGGTTTCCTTGTGCGGTCGTGCAAGATACAGGACTGGCTGCTCAGTTACGGTTACTTTTCAGCTTGTTATTGCAACCTGGAAACTTACTGTTTAAAGAAACCTTACTGCTCTCTACATTAAGTTGGTTAACGTTACGCTATAACCAGACTAAAACCGAGTTAGCTAAAATTACCCCTGCAAAACAGCGTATAGAACAAATTTGCGAATTGATGATAAATACCTGTGAGCAAGAACATTCTTTAGCTGAATTAGCCCAAATAGCGGGATTCAGTCAATGGCATTTTCTAAGACAATTTAAGCTGCAAACAGGCACAACGCCCCATGTTTTTTTGGTTCAAGCGCGTCTACATAAAGCCAAAAAACTGTTATTAGCGGGAAACACCCCTGCTGATGTTTCGAATTTATGTGGTTTTTCTGATCAAAGCCATTTTACACGCCACTTTAAACAGTCATTAGGCGTCACACCAGGTAATTTTGTGCGTCATCTAATTACTTAAAAAGAGCAATTTTATTCTATCTGCCGCCAATTCATATCCTTAATATGAATGGTACGTTACATAGGCATTATTTCAACAGGTATTAGTTAACATGGATTCAAAGCAAAGTCGCAGCTGGCAAAAAGCCATGATGGATGGCGCGGCTCATTCCGCACCTCTTAACCTTGCTGTGATCCCTTGGGGAGTACTCGCGGGCTCAATGGCCGTAGAAACAGGGTTAGATTTTTGGCAAAGTGTTGCAATGTCAGCGATGGTTTTTGCAGGTGCAGCCCAACTAGTCACCCTCGGATTACTCAATTCAGGCACCGGTTTTATCACGATTGTGATTTCGGTGTTCTTTATTACATCTCAACATTTACTGTATGGGCTGACGTTACGTCCTCAAGTGAAAGATTTTACAACCCCTCAAAGGCTCAGCATTGGCTTTCTTCTCACCGATGAGCTGTTTGCAATCAGCGCGGCGAAACGTCAAAGTTTGAGTTTCCCTTACCTATTTGGCGCAGGGTTTAGCTTTTATCTTGTTTGGTTAATCACCAGCCTTTGTGGCATTGCAATGGCGAATATTGTTGGAGACCTAAGTCGCTTACACCTTGATTTCTCTGTTGTAGCGACACTCCTTGCGATTGTTGTACCTTTGACGAAAAAAATCAGCACGCTATGTGGCGTCATTTTCTCACTCGTCGTAGCCATAACCTTATCCATGTACTCCATCAGTAGCGCGATTGTCATTGCAGGTGTCGGTGGAATGTTTGTCTCGGTCATCGTTTCGCGCGTATTGAAGGAGGAAAAATGATCTGGCTTTTGATTATCACGCTAACCGCCGTTATTTTTACATTGCGTTATGTATTTTTAATCCCGCAGCTACCACTTCGGTTACCTTTGATTGTTCGCCAAGCATTAGGTTACTCAGCACCTTGCTTGTTAACGGCGATTTGCGCACCTGTTATTTTATTAGAAAACCATGAGCTCAGGGACTTTCCCGATAACCCGTATTTGTGGGGTGCTGTATTCTGTGTTGTCATCGCATCATTGCTGAAAAATATGCTGTTAACTGTAGGATTGACCCTTGTATTTTTTTATTCTCTGATTTATTTCATGGGTTAATACCGTTCAATAGGAGTAAAGTCAGGTGACAACACTTTGCTTTATTCCACTAATCCCGCATAATAGCCGACTTCGTCGCAATACGACCCTATTCAATTACTCCCTTTCTTTATGAAAGTCTGTGATCCATTGGCTTTTCAATTGCGCCAATTAATTCTATCAATAATGGATAATAAACAACCATGCTTAATAATTATGTTTTACGCAGTGTTCGCTATATGTTGGACTTGAGCGATGCTCAAATGGTCAAAATCGTAAAACTTGCAGATTTAGACGTGACGAAAGAAGAAATGGTATGCTGGCTCAAAAAAGATAGTGAGCCTGAATATGTTGAATGTAACGATAACATAACCGCGCACTTTTTAAATGGCTTAATTTATCATCGTCGTGGTAAAGATGAAGACCGCCCTGCACCAGAAATAGAAAGCCGTCTAAATAACAATATTATTCTCAAAAAACTACGGGTCGCTTTCGAACTAAAAGATACTGATATGATTGAAATTTACCAATTGGCAGACTTTCGAGTATCAAAACCTGAGCTTAATGCTGTTTTCCGTAAACCTGGACATAAAAACTACCGTGAATGTGGGGATCAACTTCTGCGTTATTTCCTTAAAGGCCTAACCACACGCTTACGTGGCGATAAATAACACATATTTTACTCTGCTCTGGTATTTGCCTAAAGCACATGAGGTAAATACCAAATAGCCTTGCCCTATTAACACCATCATCTATAGCGTTCAGATTAAATATTTTGTAGCAAATAGTTTAAAAATAGGTCTATTTTTGGGGATAGCACACTTCGGCTTGCGTAGACTGCTCTTAACTCGATAGGTGCAGGGTTTAGCCCCTCCAATTGAACAATGTCTAATTGATCCGATTGAATTTGTTGATGACAAGCTTCTAACGATAAAATAGCAAAACCAACACCACTCACCGCGGCTGCATGAGCGAGTATCCCACTATTCACCCGATATGGGCTATTTATCATCGCTGTGCGTTGCTTGCCTTGAGAATCAATAAAAATCCAAGGCTGACCTTGTAAGGCACTAAGGCTTGAAATACAAGGTAACTTCACTAAATCAGCGATGGTTTTCGGTTTACCAAATTTATGAATCAGCTCAGGGGATGCGACGACCACACTTTGCCAAGATTTCACTAATCTTGAGTGATAGCTGCTATCCTCAAGCTCTCCACGGTGAAAAGTCAGTAATAAATCAATGTCATCACTAATGACGTCTCGGGGCATTAATTGTGTGTCACAATAGATATTGAGTTGCGGATGCAGTAATGCAAACTTTGCTAATAAATCTGCTAATAATACACTGCCTGCTTCACTCGGAATAGTAAGGCGTAAGGTACCTGTAATCCCTTGAGGGTGACTAATTTGTTGGACAATATCATCCAGTTCACCCACTAATTTTTGGCTTTGCTCAAACAGAATGTTACCCGCTTCCGTTAATCGCATCTGCCTTGTTGTTCGCTCAATCAAACGGCAATTTAGCTGTTCTTCTAATTGCTTAATTTGTCGACTCACATTGGATGATGGCATCGAAAGCTGCTTTGCAGCATTAATAAAGTTACCTTGCGTTACAACCGCAATAAAAACCTTTAATAAATTTAGGTCAACCACTGTGCATACTTCCTTTTCATTCAACATGATTGGCCTAAACTAATAACACTAGCAGTAACCAAATGCCATGATTTTTTGGTAACGCTCTGATAATAAAGCATCCGTATCGAGTCGAGTTAGTGCAGCTAAATCTGCTATCAATTGCTGTTTTAAATGTTCAGCTGCTAACTGATAGTTTCGGTGCGCCCCCCCTAATGGCTCAGGAATAATCGTATCGATAATGCCTAATTCTTTTAATCGAGAGGCAGTCATTCCCATAACTTCAGCCGCAACTTGCGCTTTTTGAGCGTCTTTCCACAAAATTGATGCACAACCTTCGGGGGAAATTGCAGCATACGTACTGTATTCAAGCATATTAATTCTGTCACCAACACCAATTCCTAGCGCGCCACCCGAACAACCTTCCCCCGTGACAACACAAATAATTGGCGTTTTTAAGCGGGACATTTCTAATATATTCTTTGCGATAGCCTCGGCCTGTCCACGCTCTTCAGCGCCTACGCCAGGGTACGCACCCGCTGAGTCTATCAGTGTAATAACAGGTAATTTAAAACGTTCCGCCATTTGCATTAAGCGTAACGCTTTACGGTAACCTTCAGGTGATGGCATGCCAAAATTACGCATCACTTTCTCTTTGGTTGTTCGTCCTTTTTGTTGGCCTAAAACCATGACAGGACGCCCTGCAATACGCGCCAAGCCTCCCACCAGCGCTTTATCATCAGCAAATGCGCGATCTCCCGCCAACTCCTGAAACTCAGTAAAAATTAAAGAAATATAATCAAGGGGATATGGTCTTAATGGGTGCCTTGCTAACTGTACGATTTCCCATGCACCAAGAGAAGAAAAAATGGTTTTCGTCAATGAGTGAGACTTTTTTTCTAACAGTTTGATTTCTTCTTCAAGCTTAATTTCGCTAGGATGCCCCTGTTGCTTGAAGGCAACTAGTGCTTCTATTTTGTCATTAAGTTCAACTATCGGTTTTTCAAAAGCCAAAAAATGAGTAGACATACAGACCTTAAAATCATTAACACAATTTTAAGAGTGTAAAGGGTTATTCTATCCCATTCTATGATTGAATTTGGGATTAATTAATATCAAATATGGGATAATTGATGGGTTATTTATGCTTGATACGGTTTAATTTTAGGCTGTTATTCAGGATTTTTTGAAAGTTTGTACATAAAAAATGGTTCTCTTCTGGGCAATTAGCTATATGAATAATGCCATCTTTTAACGCCAATAAATTTTGGATCGTCTGTTCAATTTCTTCAGCTTTAGCCATCAGGCTGGCTCTCTCTATATTGGGGCCATCTTGGTGATTAAGCATTGCCGCAATTTCATCGAGTGTAAACTTAGCCTGCTGCCCTAAACTTATCAGAGATAAACGGGTTATCACATCTTTGCCATGATAAATACGCTTTAAGCCTTTTCTGCCAATCGGTTTAATTAACCCCTTCTCTTCGTAGTAACGAAGCGTTGAGGCCGCTAAACCTGACAGTTGACTCACTT
Source organism: Providencia sp. PROV129 (assembly GCF_028482245.1). Classification (NCBI taxonomy): domain Bacteria; kingdom Pseudomonadati; phylum Pseudomonadota; class Gammaproteobacteria; order Enterobacterales; family Morganellaceae; genus Providencia; species Providencia sp. PROV129. The sequence goes on along the minus strand of NZ_JAMPQD010000006.1, from coordinate 328,674 downwards.
GTGAAATATCTAATTCATCATGCATAGAACGATAACCCGTTAATATTATAACATTGTAGGCGTTAGCTTCTGCCGTAATAGCACAGTAATATTGCCATTCATAAATATTTCACGATCAATAACATAGCCTAATTTCTCGGCAACGCGTAATGACGGTAAGTTTCTCGGCTCAATAAAACAAATCGTTTGCTGATACTTATTTTGCGCTTTTAACCAACTCAGCGCCGCTTGCATCGCCTCGGTTGCATAGCCTTTGCCTTGAAATTCTGGTGCAATGACCCAACCTGCTTCGGGAATTCCTTTTATTTGCGGCTCAACCATTCGATGAAAGTCCGCAAACCCAAGGTCACCAACATACTGCCCTGTTGCTTTTTCCCTTACCGCCCAGTAACCAAAACCCAACAATGGCCATAACCCACCATAGGCTAGCATTCTCATCCATGATTCTCGTTCAGTTGACGGCATACCGCCGATATAGCGTACCATGGATTCTGTCGCCCACAGTTTTGTCAACGCGGGGAAATCACTGACTTGGTGTTTCGATAAAATCAGTCTTTCTGTTTCTATTTCAGGTATTAAAGCCATAGATTGCATCTCCTTGCTATCTAAATGGGGGTTCATCAAAGGTTCTTAACTTCCGAGAATGTAATTTATCCCCTTCTTGATGTAATAAATCAATAGCACGAATACCTATTTGTAAGTGTTCTGAGATAGCCCCTTCATAAAAGCTATTCGCTTGGCCTGGTAATTTAATTTCCCCATGTAATGGCTTATCTGACACACACAAAAGCGTACCATAAGGTACTCTAAAACGATAACCTTGTGCAGCTATGGTTGCGCTTTCCATATCAACAGCAACTGCACGGCTCAGACTAAAGCGCCTTGCTGTAGCAAAGAAACGCAGCTCCCAGTTTCTATCGTCTGTCGTCACCACAGTTCCAGTACGTAAACGTTGCTTAACCAATTCGCCAGGCATATTACTGACTTGTTTAGTCGCATCATAAAGTGCTCGTTGAACTTCTGCGATGCTCGGAATAGGAATATCTGGCGGTAATACATCATCCAAAATATGGTCATCACGTAAATAAGCATGCGCAAGAACGTAATCACCAATATTTTGGCTTTCCCTTAACCCTCCACAATGACCAATCATTAACCATGCATGTGGTCTTAATACCGCTAAGTGATCACAAATGTTTTTTGCATTTGATGGGCCAACACCAATATTCACTAATGTTATTCCTGAGCCATCTCGTGCAATCAGATGATATGCAGGCATTTGGAATTTTTTCCACGTCATGTCTGAAATAGCAATTTGTGGATCCGCATTTTCAACCGTCAGGTAGTTATTACCAACACAAGACAACGCAATATAACGGCTCTCAGGATCACGGATTTGCTCACAAGCCCAACTGACAAACTCATCCACATAACGGTTATAATTGGTAAATAAGATATACGGTTGCACATGCTCTGGTGGCGTACCAGTATAATGTTTAAGGCGTGCAAGTGAAAAGTCTACACGTAAAGCATCGAAATGCGATAAAGGCATTTCTTCCGAAACGGTATATAAGCCATCGGTAATATCATCACTGATATGGGCTAAATCTGTTATCGGAAAATGAGCGGCAAGGCTACCACTCATACTTCTATCAAGGACTAAATCCGAGCCATCAATTACAAACGGATATGGAATTTCCGTCTTAGACGGACGAACTGCAAAAGATACATCATAATCTTGCTGTAAAATAGAAAGTTGTTCCGTTAAATAATGGCGAAATAACTCTGGTTGAGTCACAGTGATGGAATAATTTCCTTTTTTTACAAAGCGTGCATAGGCACGGGTTTTTTCACAGTGATCAATTTTTCCTTCCCACGTCATACAAAGCTCAGGGTAAGCAAATAACCCATTTTTTCTCTCGTCTGTATTTGGTATCTGCCCTTTTGTAACATAAACAGCAATGGCATCTCTTAATGATTGAATGGCATTTGAATATAACAACGAAAGTTTATCCAAAACATCTTCAATAGATAAGTTTTCATTTTTCTGGCATTTTTCCAAAGACACACACAACTCCTAATCAGATGAAGTAATCTCCCGATAACATAGAGTATCAATGTGACAGTTGCAAAACATATCACCATTAATGCATGACGAATGATAAAACTATAGGCAAGGTGAACACGGCGATAATAGTTTGCAATGTAATGATCCCAGCCATTAATTGGCTATCACCATTCAACTGACGAGTCAAAATATAGGCCGTTGGTGCAGTAGGGATGGCAAAAAATATCACCAATAAAATCGTTTCTAAGTTTGGCAAAGAAAACAATTTAGCCATTATTAACGTTAATACAGGCATAGCAAGCAAGCGTAATAATGTTGATAGTATGATTGGTTTGAATTCTTTACGCAGTGTTGTTGTTTGCAGTGCACCACCAATACAAATCAATCCCAATGGTAAACTTGCTGCTGCGAGTAATTTTAATAATTGTTCAGAACCAAAAGGTAGCCCCACAGGCGATAAATTTAACAAAATTCCGATAACACAAGAGAGTATTAACGGGTTTTTAATGATGGGTAATAAGAGTTGTTTTACTGACACTTTTTTCCCTGAAGATAACGCCAGCACCGCGATAACATTACAGCTTGGCACTAAAATTGCCATAATAACTGCGGCAACGGCAACCCCCTCTTTACCAAATAAATCGGCCACAATAGCTAAGCCTAAATAAGTATTAAAACGCGTGATCCCTTGAATATGCGCACCAAATCGAGGGACAGTTATTTTGCATAAATATTTACTTATCAGCACTAATAATGAACTTATCGCTAAAATGCAGAGGATCGCACTACCTAAATAAGCTAACTTAGGATTATTTAAAGGGGCACTTGCTAAGCTATTAATTAATAAGGCGGGAAATAAAATAAAATAGTTGAGTTTTTCGGCTCCAGGCCAAAAATCAGGCGAAAATAACCGAGTACGTCTTAATATAAAGCCTATCGCAATCAATGCAAATAGTGGCCAGAGCACTAACAATATTTTACTCATTATGATTTATCTTTTTATATCAGTCCATTATAAGAAGTTACTCCAGAGTTTAACGTTAATTTTTTGTAACGGATAGGTAAAAAAAGCCCTCATTAACCATATCCTTCCGATTTTATGATTGGTTTAACAAAAATATCATACAGCGTATCTCCCCTTTACTCTTTTGTTCGTATTTTAGCCAGATTCAAGGTCGACCGTGCATCAGTAAATCAGCAAATGACATTATCCAACCTTAATTTTGAAATACTATTTGCTTGCCTGATTAATTTTATGTATTTTTATTCACTATAAATGCATAATTAAAGAGGTCTAAAATGTTTAAAAAGCTCGTTTTTGCTGGTTGTATGACACTGGCTGCATTCGCAGGGAATGTTTACGCAAAAGACAGTTATACCGTAGGTGCTGGTGGAACATATCGACCATTTGAGTTTGAAAATAGCCAAAAACAATTGGAAGGTTTTGATATTGATATTATTAAAGCCATTGCTGATGCAGAAGGTTTTGACGTCAAACTGGTTAACACACCATGGGAAGGTATTTTTGCCACTTTATCCTCAGGGGATAGAGATATTTTAATTTCAGGGATAACTATCACAGACAAACGCAAAAATATGGTTGATTTTTCCAATCCTTATTTTCCTGCTGAACAAGCTATCGTGATCGGTGAGTCTTCCAATGTTACCGATTTAAATAGCTTAAAAGATTTAAACGTTGGTGTTGTTAATTCCAGTACAGGGGATATTGTGGTCTCCGATGTAATTGGTAAAAACAGCACATCAATTAAACGTTTCGATAATACACCTTTATTGTTGCAAGAACTGTATGAAGACGGCATTGACGCAGCAGTTGGTGACGTTGGTGTCATTAAGTATTACATCAAAACTCACCCAGAGAAAAAATTTAAATTAATCTACGATAACCATTTTGAAAAACAATATTTCGGTATTGCGGTTGCTAAGGGAAATAGTGAATTACAACAAAAGATTAATAATGGTTTAAATACCATCCTTGAAAATGGCACTTATAACCAAATCTACCAAAAATGGTTTGATGCAAATGTTCCGCAATTACCAAAACAATAGCTTTATTTAATTTAAAGCCATCTTTAGGTGGCTTTTTCTCGTTATAAATCAGGGTGAAATTAAGATGTCTGCGTTTCGTTGGGAAATAATTGAAGAGTACGCCCCACTATTTGCTGAAGGCGCATTAATGACCATAAAGGCCACCATTATTTGCGTTATTTTAGGCTCTTTGTGGGGGCTCACGCTTGGGCTGGGGAGAACGGCCAAAGCGGAACAAGGGATTTGGAAACCCATTTTACGCTATTTCGTACAATGGCCCGTGCGTTTTTATGTTAGCGCCTTTCGTGGTACACCATTATTTGTACAAATAATGGTTGTTCATTTTGCATTGGTTCCATTATTTATTAATCCGCGTGATGGGTTGTTCGTTACATCAGGGTTAATGTCCGTTGATACCGCCAAAATGCTACGTTCTGACTATGGTGCATTTTTATCTTGTGTCATTGCTATTACTTTAAATTCAGGGGCTTATGTTTCTGAGATTTTTCGTGCAGGCATTCAATCAATTGATAAAGGGCAAATGGAAGCCTCGCGGGCGTTAGGAATGAGTTGGGCAAAAACAATGCGTAAGGTCATTCTTCCGCAAGCTTTCCGCCGAATTCTACCTCCTTTAGGTAATAACGCGATTGCTATTGTCAAAGATTCATCACTTGCTTCCGCAATTGGTTTGGCCGATCTCGCCTATGCTGCGCGAACTGTTTCTGGGGCATATGCCACATACTGGGAACCCTACTTAACAATATCAATAATTTATTGGATGCTGACATTTATACTCGCTCAGTTAGTGCAATATATGGAAAGAAGGTTGGGCAGAAGTGATTTACGTTAATGATTTACAAAAAAAATTTGGGGATACCCATGTTTTACGCGGAATCTCTTGTGAGATCCATCCGCAAGAAGTTATCTGTGTTATTGGTCCTTCTGGCTCAGGGAAAAGTACTTTTTTACGTTGTTTAAACGCACTGGAACGCCCTGACGGCGGTGAAATCAAAGTCAATGGATTTGATGTTCATGACCCAAAAACAGATCTCAATAAAATGCGTGAAAATGTTGGTATGGTTTTTCAACGCTTTAATTTATTTCCACATATGACAGTGCTTGAAAATTTGATGATGGCTCCGACACTCGTTAAAGGTTTAAAAAAAGAGCAAGCGTTAAAACAAGCTGAGCAGCTTTTAGTCAAAGTTGGCCTATTAGATAAAATTGATGCGTGGCCTGCAAGCCTTTCTGGTGGGCAGCAACAGCGTGTTGCCATTGCACGAGCATTAGCAATGCAGCCGTCTATTTTATTATTTGATGAACCGACTTCAGCACTGGATCCTGAGTTAGTTGGTGAAGTATTGTCTGTTATGAAAACGTTAGCAACTGAAGGTATGACGATGGTTATTGTCACACATGAAATGGGTTTTGCCCGTGAGGTTGCGGATCGCGTTATGTTTATTGACCAAGGCATCATTCAAGAAGAAGGTCCTCCTGAACAACTATTCTCAGCACCTAAAAACCCTCGTACTGCAGAGTTTTTAAGCAAAGTTCTCTAATTACCCCGCCTGCTTATCAACATAAGCAGGCTTTTCTGATAGCTCAATTCCTTTTTTCTCCGTATGCTAAGAATATTATTCTTATATAATTAAACTTAACCTATGGATATTAAAAGCCTTTGTAAGCATTACCGCTCAGGGAAAAAATTCAAATATGTTTTTTTCTGGGGGCACCAAACCAAACAAAATCAAGTCACGAAAAGCTGCTTTAGTCAGTGGTACCCTTCACCGTTTATTGTCGATGGGCACCGATTCGCAAGTGCAGAGCATTTTATGATGGCAGAAAAAGCACGTTTATTTGGTGATATTGAAACGTTAGGAAAAATCATTCATGCGCCTAACCCAGGAGCAGCAAAAGCGTTTGGTCGCGAGGTTCGTGGATTTAAACAAGATGTTTGGAATGATAAACGTTTCGAAATTGTTGTTGCCGCGAATATGGCCAAGTTTAGCCAAAACGAACAACTTAAAACATTTTTACTTTCAACCAACGAGCGCGTATTAGTTGAAGCCAGCCCTGTTGATAAGATATGGGGAATAGGCCTTGCCGAAGATGCAGAAAATATCGAAAATCCACTCACGTGGAAAGGATTAAATCTTTTAGGTTTTGCTTTAATGGAAGTTCGCTCCCAACTCGCAAGTTAAACATATTTTTTGCACTTAATCCCACTCCACTAAAAAGCCCGTTGTTATCAAACAACGGGTCAGTCAGTCACTGAAATGTAGGATATGCTACTACATTGATTACAATGGCATTCTATATTCAATCACCCCTGGTTTCTCTGCCACCCAGTTATACAGTTTTTGCCCGCGTAAATTAGTTTCTTGTGTATGCCAATATAAGCGACCACATTGTTTATCTTGTGCTTGCACTTGAACAAATTCAATAAGCTGCTTACCAACGTGACGCCCTCTCATTTCTGGCGTGACATACAAATCTTCTAAATAGCAAAAGTCATTTTTTGCCCATGTTGAACGATGAAATAAATAGTTGACGAAACCAACCACTTTGCCATCTTCAAGAGCGACTGCGCAGTGCATAGGCTCATTATCGTCAAAAAAACGCTCCCAAGCTTTTAATGTTACCTCTTCACTTAATTCAACTTGATAGAACTTTTGGTATTCCAACCAATACACTAACCATTCTGGATAATGTTCTGGGGCAACAAACTCAATCGTAACTGGTAATGTAGCTTTATTCATAATAACCCTTCCATTTGTAGATATATTACATAATGTGGTTATAGTACAATCCCATCTGGTGCTGTATAAGATACACTTTTGTTATTTATTTAGGATCCACTTATGCGACGTAAACAACAAGCTCAGTTTCCATTGCTCCTACTTGATAAGGGATATATAAAAGAAAATGTGTATCACACGATCCGCAATGCAATCTTAGATGGTCGTATAGCTTCAGGTGTGAAACTACCGTCCTCAAGGGCTTTAGCTGAGATGATGTTTATTTCGCGTAACTCAGTCATTGCAGGCTTTGAGAGGTTAATTGATGAAGGCTATTTGTATTCCAAAAAAGGCTCTGGCACTTATGTGTCAGCAAATATTCCTGACGAATTAGTTCGTACAGCATCGACTTCACAAACAATTAAGCAGCCTGAATATAATGCACTTAATCTTAATCCTAAAGTCGCAATATTGACAAGTTTGTGGAATCAATCACGACCAAATACAAAATCGCGCCAAATGTTTAATATTGGTATTGGTTGTGTTGATCAGTTTCCTCATGAACTATGGGGAAGATTATTAGGCCGTGTTTGGCGTAAATCGAAACAAACTATCCCTTTTTTCAATCATCCAGATGGGTTTACGCCCCTTAAGAAATTGCTGGTGGATTATGTTCACTCCACTCGCGGCGTTCACTGCAAAGAGAAACAAATTATCATTGTCAATGGAACCCAACAGGCAATTAACTTAGCTGCGAAAGTACTGTTACAACAAGGTGATAAAGTTTGGCTTGATGACCCAGGCTATGACAGCGCTCGCGCTATTTTAACTGCAGCAGGGGCTGAAGTTTCACCGATACCATCCGATTCCGAAGGCATGGATATCGCTTATGGTGCGAAACACCATGGAGATGCCAAATTAGTTTATACCGCTCCTTCCCATCAATTTCCTTTAGGCACTACATTAAGTCTATCCCGCCGTTTAGCATTGCTTGACTGGGCACAACATAATAATGCATGGATTTTTGAAGATGACTATAACAGCGAGTTCCGTTTTTTATCTAAGCCAATTCAAGCATTACAAGGCTTAGACAACCAGCAAAGAGTCATTTATGCGGGCACATTTTCAAAAATGATGTACCCAGGGTTTCGCTTAGGTTTTTTAATTGTGCCAGAAGTTCTGAGTGAAGCATTTACCATGATGAAATACTACAGTGATAGCCATTGTGGATACCTAGAGCAAGCCTCTCTAGCCCAGTTTATTCAAGAGGGCCACTATGCTCGCCATGTGCGTAAAATACGCAAAATATGCCATGATAGGCAGAACGCGTTTTTCAATGCGATTAACCTGTACCTCCCTCATTTATTTGAAGTACAAATGACAGATTCAGGAATACACACTGTATGTTGGATAAAGGCTGGGTACGATATTAATCTTATACTTGAACAGTGCCGCTTATTAGGTTTTGGTGCACAGCCTTTATCACGATATTGCATTAAAAGTACCAAGCAAAACGCCATTTTATTTGGTTATGCAGCACATACTGAAACTGATATTGTGCACAATGTGAAGTTACTAAGTGAGCAGATGAATAAGATATACCCAAGCTAAACAAAGAAGATTTTACGCTTTTATCTGATAGTCAGATTTTTGCTAAGCTTTATAACTATACCTTAATGATATTCTTTCATTTATATTGAGGTATTGTAATGATGCAAACAAACTACCCCTATGAATATGAAGTGGGTGATATTGTTTTTACCAGTATTGGTACCGAGTTATTTCGTCAAATTGCTTCAGCCTCTTTATGTTGGAGCAACCATGTCGGTATGATCATCGGGCACGATGGTGAAGATTATTTAATTGCCGAAAGCCGTGTGCCTTTATCCACAACCACGACACTTTCACGTTTTATCGCTCGTTCTTCAGATAAGCGTTATAGTGTGCGCCGTTTCGCCAACTCGTTAACACAAGAGCAAAAAAATGCCTTGGTTGCACAAGTCCCTGCCCGTTTAAATAAGTTTTACCATACGGGGTTTAATTATGAGTCGCCAAGGCAATTTTGTTCTAAATTTGTCTTTGATATTTACCAATCTGCCTTATCTGTACAAATTGGTGAAATTGAAACGTTTGAAGAATTATTAACAAAGAATCCGAATGCAAAATTAAATTTTTGGAAACTTTGGTTTATTGGTCAAATACCTTGGGAACGCACTACTGTAACGCCCGCCAGTCTGTGGAATCATCCTGAGCTATCGTTAGTTTACCGCAGCCACGAAGATATCCACTAATTGAAGAATAGAATATTAGCGAAGTCACCGAACGTCGCCTAAAAGTGGCTTAGTATACTAAGCCACTATTTCCCTATCATTAAAGCTTGAATTGCCATCAAGCTGATTTGCTGCAATATATCACTCAATAAACGTTCATCAATTTGCTGAGCATTGAGTCGCTTAAGAAAAGGTTTTCGCGCGACAACAAAACCTAATACTTGTCCTATCAATACATGAGCTCGGATAATCGCGGTTTGTTTATCAATGCGATTAATCGTTTGGATCAGCCCTGACAAACGTATATGGAAAGGTTCGATAAAGTCCCGATAAATAACATCATAATTTTCTGTAGGCTCAAGTTGCTCACGAAGAATAAGCACGGAATAATATTCATGCTTTGGTAATAACAACGCATTCCCTAACCCTGTTATCAATAAACTAATTAACTGATTTGCTTGCGCCTGCTCAATAGGTGTTTGTTGCATAGCTAGTTTAAGCTGTGCATCAAACGCCTGAACATTACTTTCCCGAGATAAATCGCTCGCAATTTTTTGAATAACAGCGCAATAAACACCTAGCTTTCCCCCTAAATGATAGGGAATTGCAGACTGGTTAACACCCGCACTTTCAGCCAATTGTCGCGTACGAACGCCATTGATGCCATGAATCGCAAATTGTTTAATCCCTTCATTAATTAACTTTTCTTTCGTTAACTCTGATGAAAGTATGTTTTTATTTGTGTCATTCATATCTTGCTGTTATTCCTAAAATTATATGTCCGCGCGCATAAGATAAGTAGAATTATTATTCAGTTCAATCCCCCTATCTTTACCGACAACCACTGTGCCACCGAGATTACATAAATGATAGCCAAATGCGCAGTTAGGTTCAAAGGCAAACGTCATCCCTTCCTGCAAAACTAATTCACGCCCTGGATTTGGCAACCGTTCCAATTGACGGTATTTTTGGGCAATAGGTAATGACTCTATACCAGGGGCTGTGCCAAAGCCAATAGGCCCATAAGGATTAATACTGTGGATCAATGGATGTACATGCCACCCCTTCGATTTTAACAGCGGTTTTTCCATTTCATCCACCACTTCACCGAATGTGACCCCCTCTTTAAGGTACTCAACACCAATTTCATAGCATTCCCTTGCAACAGCTGCCGCTTTTTCGATATTGGGATGAATTTTCCCCACCGCAACCGCAGCTTGGTGCTGTGTTTCATACATGCCATACAGAGCAAATATTTCTGTTAACACAATATCACCTTGCTGTATCTTTCGTGGCGTTTGTGAACGGTATTGCCACGCAGGCTGACCCCACCCAATATATTCAGGTCCTGAACCCATCAAAATTTCGGCAGTGAATCCCCCCATAGATAAACATTTCGCGGTGACTGCAGCCGCAATATCCGCCTCTGAATTACCGACAATAGCTGTAGAACGCATCGCTTCACTCATTGCCTCACCTATCATTGCAGCATATTTTACATGTTCAAGTTCTTCTGCACTTTTCACCGAGGCGAGTTGAAAAAACGAGCGGTAAACAGGGACAAAATTTAACTGAGGTAAACGCGCTTTTATTCCCGTCAATGTGTTATACGGCATTGCACCATCGAAATAAAATGGCGGGTAAGGCTCTAGCCCCACTACACCAACATTCGCATTTGCAGACACACCTAAATCAACAAATACCTGCGCAATATTACGCCCTGTTTTCCCTACAACTATTTGCTCTGGTGATATCCACTGCCTATCACCTCGCATTTGTGCTTGCATATGATCAGCTACCATCATGGGGGCGAATGTGACTACCAGTGGGGCTTTATCTTGATGGAAGATCACAACCGACCCTAAACGATCATTGGTGAAATAGTGATCAATACAAAACGGTGCGGGTGCCGCTGATTCCCTGTCCCCATAAACCATAAGGACTTCAAGATCATGCAGGTTCATGATTTTCCGCGCAATCCCCCATCGTCTATCGCGTTCTTCAAACGAAAATGGACTTGGTATCGTTAGGTTATTCATCTGTTTCCTCTCTTATTTATATTTAATTCATTTGAATGAATTAAATATAGTCCGCATTGAGAAATAAAGTCAAACCCTTGCTTGACCATTTTGTGCTAATGACTAAATTCTATTTTGATATGCAATCAAACAGTGAAAGATTCTAATCCATTGGAAACAGCTCGCCTAAAACACAAATGCCTCTTTATCAGAGGCTTAGTTAAAGGCAAATAAGATAAAGCTAAAGACTCTAGCTTATTTTTCGATAGGTGACTTGTTATTATTTTTTCTTGTTTAACATCGATTTCAAATCAGCAAATGGGTTATAAGTTGCCGCTTCGATATCATTTTGTGCATCTTCCCCCGCCACAACATTGGTGCCATACATGTCTGCTTCTGTGTATTTTGAATGCTCATGATCATGGCAAAATAAACATAATAGCTCCCAATTGCTGCCATCTTCAGGGTTATTGGTATGATCATGGTCGATATGGTGAACCGTTAACTCGCGTAAATTCGAATATACAAACTCGCGAGTACAACGTCCACACACCCAAGGGTAAATTTTTAGGGCTTTTTCACGGTAGCCGCTTTCTAAACGTGCGTAGTTTTTAGGGATTAGAGCCATTGCCGACATTCCTATTTCAAAAAATTATTTAATGATAATTCATCTAATATACCTCAAGTTAGACTGAAATAAGAAATCTAAGGCAACAAAAAACCCAGATATTGATTCTGGGTTTCTCTTGATTCGCTATTATTCGAATAGATTACTTATTTAACAGCTCTCTACGGATAATCTCTGCCCCTGCACTTAAGGCATTGAGTTTACCCGTCGCAACTTGGCGCGACAGTGGTGCCATTCCGCAGTTAGTTGATGGATAAAGCTTATCTGCATCCACAAATTGAAGTGCTTTACGCAACGTATTAGCGACCTCTTCTGGCGTTTCGATGACATTACTTGCCACATCAATCGCCCCGACCATCACTTTTTTGCCACGAATGAGCTCAATTAAATCCATTGGAACATGGGAGTTATGGCACTCCAGTGAAATAATATCGATACTCGAAGTCTGCAGCTTAGGGAATGCTTCTTCATATTGGCGCCATTCAGAACCCAACGTTTTCTTCCAGTCTGTATTGGCTTTAATGCCGTATCCATAACAGATATGCACTGCTGTTTCACACTTCAGGCCTTCAATCGCCCTTTCCAGCGCCGCCACCCCCCAATCGTTCACCTCATCAAAAAATACATTAAACGCAGGCTCATCAAACTGAATAATATCAACGCCTGCGGCTTCGAGCTCTTTTGCTTCCTGATTCAGGATCTTAGCAAATTCCCATGCCAATTTTTCACGGCTTTTATAATGGTTATCATACAACGTATCAATCATAGTCATTGGGCCTGGTAATGCCCATTTAATCGGCTGTTTCGTTAACTGGCGCAAAAATTTAGCATCTTCAACAAAGACTGGTTTTTGACGCTCAACAGCCCCAACTACCGTCGGAACACTCGCATCATAACGATCACGGATTTTAACCACTTCACGCTTTTCAAAATCAACGCCACTGAGATGTTCAATGAATGTAGTCACAAAATGCTGGCGAGTTTGCTCACCATCACTCACAATATCAATCCCAGCACGCAATTGATCTTCGAGGGATAAACGCAGCGCATCTTGTTTCCCTTCAATTAATTCTTCATTTTTTAACTTCCAAGGCGACCAAAGAGTCTCAGGCTGAGCAAGCCAAGAAGGTTTTGGTAAACTGCCAGCGGTAGATGTTGGTAATAATGTTTTCATAATAATTGACCTTAAATTTTTATCATTAATCAAAGTGCGTAGCTAGCAGACCATTGTTCTAGAATATGCTTATAGGGTTCAATAAAATGCTCTTCTGTATATTTCCCCTGTTCAATAGCCAATCGGCTACGTTCTTCGCGGTCATAAACAATTTTTGTTAACGAATAATCTTGGTTAGTTAAACTCGGTTGATAACATTGCCCTGCAACTGAATTTGCATTATAAATTTCTGGGCGATAAATTTTCTGGAATGTTTCCATCGTACTGATCGTACTAATCAGTTCAATATTGCTGTAATCGCTCAGCAAATCTCCCGTAAAATAAAAGGCTAATGGAGCAACGCTGTTTTGTGGCATAAAATAACGAACTTGTAATCCCATCTTTTTAAAATATTGATCCGTTAATGAAGCTACATTTTGCTGATATTCGATACCTAATACTGGGTGCTGATTACCCGTGCGATGGTAAACATCTTTATTTGAGACGCTTAAACAAATAACTGGCGGCTTATTAAAATGTGCTTTGTATTCGTTCGAGTTAACAAAACATTTAAAAATATTTCCATGTAAATCGCCAAATTTTTCAGGAATACTAAAGTTTGTTTGGTCTTTATTGTGATCTAACAATAAAACACTGAAATCATAATCACGGACATAAGAAGAAAAATTATTTCCGACAATTCCCTCTGTACGTTGCCCCGTCTTGTTATCAACGATGTTTGTTTTTAATACCTCAATCACAGGGAAGGTATTGGCATTATTTTCAACACGCATTTCCACAGAAATAATTTCAAGCTCAATTGCATATCGGTCACTTTTCGGGTTATCCCAATAGGCTAACGTATTAAAACGGTTGTTCATCATGGCAAGCGTGTTACGCAAATTTTCTTGACGATTTTTCCCTCTAGCTAAATTAGCAAAGTTAGTTGTGATCCGTGTATTTTCAGAAGGATTATAATTTTCATCAAAAAGACTACTTTTAATCGTAAATGTAAAATTTTTGTTCATCGTCTTGTCGCCCCTAAATTCCAAGATGGAAACTAAATTGACTTCTTGATTTTTTAGAAGTTTTTGTTTCTCATTCATCAATCTTTATGTTGTAAATAAGTTAACTTTTTAGCGTTAATTCATTTATGCCAGAGCCGCTGAATGAGTGAAAGCGACTTAATTTCACTACAACATGAATGAAATTCATGATCATGGATATGACTGGCTTTGTGCAGTATTTAGATCTGTATCACATAATTTAGATTAAAAAGGTATAAGTAAAAAAGATGAGATAAGCCTGGTTATTGATAGGTGTTGAACTTACGAGGAGCCTAGTTTGATATTTCAATGTTCAGAGTTTACACACAAAAAAAAGGCACTCGCCCCCGAGTGCCTTTTGACTACAACTCACTGAATATAAAGCAAATTACATCTATTCAGCGGTTCTGGTACTTGTGCGGATGAGGTAATCAAATGCGCTAAGTGCGGCGTTCTAAAAGTGAGTTAAATAATTGATTTAAATGGATTTAGTCAATGGTTAATGTCCACATATTGACCACACTTATAAAGCCTCTTTTGACGAGAGGCTTTATTTTTGCTTATTTTTCAATGGGTAGGAGTAGTTTTTCTAACTAAAATTGGTTTTAGTATTAATGTTAAATGCAGCCACTATAACTTACTTTTTTAGCTAAAGGTGTTCTTCTCGAAGCTTTCGAGATACTTCAAGTCCTTCAGCTTTAGCTTGTACTTCAAATATCTCATTAAGAGAGTGTTCCAACAAGTCAATTGCAATTAGTAAATCTCCTCGCGTCGATCTTTTTAATGCATGAACTGCATTGTTTCCCATAAATCGATGCTCATGCAAAGATTTAGCACTGCTAACAGTTAAGTGACCGCGCTCATTTAAACCGAATATTTTGCCTTCTAGGTTATTTTTTCTTATAGTTTTACCACTCTCTAAAATTACTGGGCCATCTGAAATCTCTAAATAGGAACAGATTCCTTCTACAAGTGCTCTTAAACCAGCGGCTGCCAAAACAAATGAATCATTATTAAATGCTTCAATTGATTCTTTGTAAATTCTTACGAGAGAGCTAGGAACATTATCGAATTCTTTTGCTACTATCATATGCTCTGAACGTTTAGGATATAAAGTTATTCTTGTTCCATCGTCCCACTCATCATCACTAATTAGATAAACATCTTCTGAACAAGAATTTTCCTCACGAAATGATAAGACCTCACAGCCTTTGCATTGGATTACCTGACAAGAATTACCCCACTCGATAGTATGACCTCCACCACAATCCTCTTGACCGTGTAACTCGTAAGAAGTGACGATTTCATGGTTTGTCTCTCTATTACACTGAACGCAAATCTCTTTAACTACCAAACCTTTAGAATAGTTTTCAGTAAATTTCTTTGTGATTTTTGACATTATTTATCCATTGTGATTTACAACATTTAAAGCACTTATATTTACCATAATCTGTAAAAATGATCATTTTAATATTATTTCGATGTGAGATAATTAAATAAATCCTATAAATCCACTTAAAATATAAATTGGGTAAAAATATGAATATATGCAAATGCTTTCAGTGTGAAACATGTGAGACTTTAATTGATTGTAGAATTGGTATGTCAAACAGAGATACTCAGCCATTCCAATTTGCTTGTCCTGTTTGTGAAGAGCGTATTACATTCGTATTTGGAACTAAAAATGATCACCTTACAGGTGCTATTGATATTCCTGAGTTTGATTCTCCTTTTACAGGTAAAAACCATTTCGTTGATCTTCATCTCGATTTTCCTGTTTATTTCGGAAAATATCAAAAAGGAATCACCACATTTTTCAGAGTGATCAGTGAAATAGGTCAAGATTCATATTTTCATTTAGCTGCTCGTCTTGAACTTTTGAATAACCTTCATCCAATGGAAAGAAACTTAGAGCGTATTATTACACAGTATAAACAAGGAAATATTAGTAACTTTGAAAAATCCTGTGCCCAAATACCTAATATAAAACTTAAATCTCATAAAAAAGAGGACATTTTGGCAGCGCTATACTCTGCAACATCAATTATGTCATCTCCATTTACACTTCATGAGGAAAATGAAAATTTAGCAATTAATTTCCCTAAAATATATATGTACTTACATGAAAACCATACTGAAAAAACCATCGATTTTATTAATGAAATAATTTCAAATAAATTTCTAATGAATCTTCATTACGATTGTTTAAGTTTATATCCAAAACTTATTAAATTTGATTTACCCTTACGAACAGCTTTTTTTTATGATTATATAAATGAAGATAAATATCGCCCTGTGCCAGTTCGCGTGTCTACTGCTGACTTTGACCTTTGTAATAACTATTACAAAGATTTAGCTGAGGTTTTTGCTCGTCAATTAACTTTAGTTGCTGGATTAAACAATCTGCTAAAACGTGCTGACCATAATGAATTTGAAGCATCTTTGAAAATGACAAAAAAACAAGGAATTAGAAAAGAACTTATTTCTTTAAATACATTTGCCGATATAGATTTAGGACAAAAAATAAAATTTATTGATGATTGTTTTTATTCCATAAATAAAGAGGCTATCGATAGCCGCCTTAGAAATGGAATTGCTCATTATAAATATGAGTATAAAGAGTCGACACAAAAAATCACCTATTACCCATCAAAGGAAGGCATGGAAAGAAATAAGTACGAAGAAATTTCTTTTATGGAATTTCTTCGTAAAACTTTATTATTATTTAGAGAGGTTCATAACTTGAACCATCTTATCAAAGCGACTTTTTTCTATGAAATACTTATTCTTAAAAAATTTAAATGACCAAATTAATCTCCAAACTAAACAGCTGGTAACCTCAGCTTATTTATAATATTACTTGAAATTGTAATACTATATACGACCTTTTATCATGTAAGGTAGATATTTAAGTCGAATCCACATATCAAAACATCTCCATCTGTTTCTCTCCCCGATGTGATCTAGGTAGCTCATCCATCGGGATTTCAAAGCCTTCTGGCAACTCTTGGGGGATTGTTTTTGTGAGATAAATTTCCACTGAGGTTATTGTCGTAAAAGAGCAGCCACACAGCAAATTTTGGCATTGGTGATAGCTTCTACGGGTTTCACTACTCATGGATTTACTGGTTTTGGTATAAGTCACAGCGCCACACTTTGGACAATTGAACGCCATTTTATAACCTTGGGTTATGGGTATGCCTGACGTTATTATAATCAATTATCCATCGTTTTGCTCGTCATCCGTCATATCAACATCTTTGATTTTTATTTCCAGTTCTAAATGGGTAATAAATCCGTTCCCATCAATGGTGTGTGTCACTCGGCTAATCACCCACTGGTGACTATCAATGGTCGGCTTAAAGCCAGTTACCGTGACAGGCATTTCAGGGTATAAATCGGCTCGCCCCTCGGCCAACGTAATATTAAATTCTGCTACGCCCCTTTGTAATTTTGACCACTTGGCCGCGGCGGCACGCTTAGCGGATTGTTCGTTTTTAAAGGTTTGTCGCATCACAAAAACATTACCCTCAGCACCCTCGATGTAATCGCCCTCTTTTTTGCTCGACTTCTCTTTTTTGGGCTTTTGCTTGCGTTTAAGATTGGTTTTCTTTTGTTTGCCGTAGTTCAAATCTAACCAGTAAGCTTGTACGCCTGTGTACGCTTGCCGGTCGGCCAATCGGAAATAATGCCTATCCCCACTTTCCCGCATGATTGTGATTACTGGTAACGGCTTGCCGCTTTGCGTGACTCCCTGATTAGGCACGATAAATAATAAACTGCCATTTTTAATGGTGGCTATCGCGCCGAGCATTTCAGCCATGCGCGTTAAAAAGCTAATCCTTGCCGTCGGTGGGATTGCTATTGCCACCCTAGTCACTGCCCTTGGCGCGTTAGCCCTTGCCGCTGCCACGGTGATTGTGCCGTTTGCCGCGATGCGACTTAGTCTATTTATGCTTACCAGTGCTCAAGGTTTTGGCGGCTTAATGGCCGCGGGTAGTAGTGCCATTAGCCTTATTGGTGGCGGCTTTTCTTTGTTATTAAGCCCTGTCGGCTTATTCGTTGCGGCCATCGTCGCCGCTGGGGTATTAATTTATCAATATTGGGAACCCATTAAAGCCTTTTTTAGCGGGTTTTGGGATGGTTTCACGTCTGCCCTTGCGCCAATTGGTTTGGCTTTCAGCGCCACCTTCGCACCATTTGCCCCGATATTTGATGGCATTTCAAATGCCGTCAGCAAGGTGTGGAATTGGTTTAAAGAATTACTGTCACCGGTTCAATTATCTACGGAAGAATTGAAATCGTGTACTGAAGCAGGCCAAGTGTTTGGCGAAGTGGTGGGTAAAGCTATCAGCGCCCTATTTTTTCCCATTCAGCAAGTCGCCAAAGGCCTTGGCTGGATATTAGAAAAACTGGGTGTTATCCCCTCCGCGGCCGAAGCTGCCGCAGATGCGGCGCGTGCCATGGGAGTTGACCCGAACGAAAAAGACCCTTTCAAAGTGCTGAACTCCGTTTCAGCTTATGCAGGGAAAACCGCCAAGGCCAACGAACAGGTACAAAAACAGCAAGCCGAGGCAACCAGTAAAATCACCAGTAGTGTAACCGTAGCTGGTAAACAGCTTGAAAAAAGCAGCGAGTTGCAGAAAAAAGCCAATGACGTTAACCCATTAGAAAATGCAGAAAAATACGGCACCTTGGTGTATGACGGCGCAGAGAAAAAGAGTAAAGCCAAAGGCAGTAAATCTGCATTAAGTGACGCCGCGGAAAGTGTCGATAGAAATAAACTCGGCGATATTGTGTTTAAAAACTTTCCGGCAGTAACGGCCGTTAATGGGCTATATCAAGAGCCCCGCATTACCGCCAAAAAAGCGTCATTATTTCCACAATTCAATGATGCTTTGATCAATACGTTAGCCCCTATTCAACCCAAATTAAATGCGGTACCGGTGGCAGTATCGCCGACACGGCCAGAACGCCAAATCATGCAGCCGGAATACAATACTTTTGAGTTGAATTTTTACGGTGTTGATATGAGCAATAAAAAAGAAATTTCCGACATTGTGAAACAGCAATTATCCACCTTGTTACGTGAACGTGATAGCCGCCGCCGTTCCAGCTTAAAAGATCAGGACTAAATTATGATGATGATTTATGACATGTTTGTGTTTGAGCTACGCACCGCCCCTTATCAAACCTTTAACCATTCACTTGACTGGCGCCATGTGAAAAATGACCGTGTTGGCCGCAGTGCAAAATGGCAGTACATCGGCGCCGGTGAAGATAAGATCACACTAGCCGGTACGCTTTATCCCGAAGTGACCGGCGGTGATGTATCGCTGGAATTATTGAAAATCTCGGCCTATGTGGCTAAGCCACTGCCTTTGATTGAAGGTACAGGAACCATTTATGGGATGTATGTGATCACCAATTTAGTGACTGATAGAACGGAATTTTTTACCGATGGTAAGGCGAAGAAAATAGATTTTACCCTGTCTTTGAGTCGGGTGAATGAAGATGTGAGGGAAAGGCTGGCAGGTGTGGATGTTGGGGAGTTGATTACAATACAATAACCAAATTATCATTCCAGCTCTATCAACTGGAATGATATTTTTTTAATATAACTATGCAGTAATTTGAACTATTGCCGAAACATACTCATTCCAATTCACTTTACCACCTGAACAGTTTTCAATTGACCAACATTGATTTCTAGAACTGTAAAAACATACATATAAATTAAAATCTTCATCAGAAAGTGCATTATTGACAATACAAAGCCTATAATCAGATTCATTTTTTAAGAAGTGTCTATATTCATTGGGGGTTAGCTGAATTTGTTTGCCAAGGCCAAATAAACCTTTAACTTCGATTCTTAATAGTTCATCAGATTTATATGCTTCTAAATCCCAACCAACATTGTCACGCTCAACACTTTTTATACTATAACCCTGTTTCTCATAGTACTCCGTCGTTCTTGCAACTGCTGATTTTTCTGTTTTCCTTCTTAGCTCAGGATTACTATTATAAATAGCAGAGATAATATCTTCTTGCGTCATACTGTCTTGTTGTTCATTTATTAAAGAGGTTCTTAAATTTATAATTCTCTTCACTCGTTCAACAAAGTCAGCGCCTTCACGGCTATCCCCATACCAAAAAGGTGATGTTCCCATTAAACCTTTTCCATTTCTAGGTACTCTCAAAGTTCGTTCTTCTACAGGAAGCAGTAAGCTATCTTTTGCATCAGCTTCAAACCAATAACTTTCCTCTTCATCATAATGAGCTCTTGGTTTAGCAGTATTCTCATCTAGTTTTTGAATATTCCTAAAAACACGTGCATTTCTATACCACCCAATGACAACATTCCCATCACTAGGACTAGTTGCGCACCAGATAACATCAACACCATCAATGTATGGCTCTTTTATATTATCATTGCCTGAAATTCGCTCTAAATCAAAAGAAGAGCCCCTATTCCTTACATAACCATAATATTTACCGCCAAACTCCAAAAAGTTTCGGTTTTCATGACCTGTTTTCATTTCACTTACGTAAGAACCACCATTAATTATTTTATCCGTAGTTTCTCCACGGTAATTTTCCATCCATCCAATGTTACAAAATAAAATAGCCATACTTTTCCTTAATAATTATATCTTCTTAATCTTTCGGTGCCTCACCAGGATTAATCTCAGCCTTCAATTTCCAAAATTTAATTAAATTTTCTAATCTGTTAAGCAGGTCATCATAGGTAATAATATCTATTATATGTTTATATTTTCTTTTTATTATTTCAAAATCATGACGTTGTTCATCTGTAAGGTTATGACTTCTCCCAAGAAGCACAATGCCATTAGGATTAGTTATTTTTATACTCATTTCACCATTTGGAAATAAACGCTGGCTAACTAATCTCTCACCTTCAACTCCACTTTTATTCAAATGAAATATGTATTTTTCAACTTGCATTATAGAGCCTGAAAGCTCCTTCAATGGTATGTAATTCTCTCTATAACCATTATTTGTAACTATACATTTTTCAAATGGTTGTTTTATTTCTATAATATCTAAATTCCCATCATAATCGACTAGAACTATATCTATGAATCGATCTTTTCCCCTATATTCATCTTTTATTTTTACATTTTCAGCCACGTGAATATACTTAGGGAATAATAACAATACTATTTGCAGTACCTCTTTCTGCCAAGAATTTTCATTGTATGATTTGTAATCAACAAGCATTTCATTTAGCTTCAAAAGGCTATTTTCATATTTAATAATCTCTTGAAGTGCATATTGCCCTAAAATATTCTCAGAACTTATTGTGACTTTTTTATTCATATATTTGTTATACTGACTAAAGAAATCACGTTTTTGATTTATATACTCAGAAAGAATCAATGATATTCTTGATTCTGTGTACCTATCTAATTCATAACTGTTAGGAAATTCTTTGATAAGTTCAAAATAAGCACTTTCAGGTATATTACCATCATGCTCCCCACCAATGTATATATCACCATCTATAATATTACTTAGTTTTCTAGGGATGGATATATTTCTATGTGCCACAAAGCTTTTAACTGAAAACTTAACATTTCTATGAATATAGAAATTAGAAGTAATATCCAAAACTTCACTATCTATTTTATAATATTCACCTATCAACTCACCTATTACAAATAAATACCTTCCTTCACTTTCTTTTCCAATCAGTTTTTTTTTACGGAAAAAAAATGTTCTTAGTAAACAAATAGTTCTTCCATTTTCAAATTCATGGAGAACCCAATCATAACTAGCATTCTCAACCTTGTAATCTAAATATACAAATTCATCTTCCCCATAGATACTTATCATGCAAAAATCCTTTTATATTTAATAATGTAGAAATATAATTTTTTTCCTCATTAAAAGCTACAAACAAAATCACACTATCCATAACAATCTACATTTCAGGCCAATTAACATTCATCCCCAACCCAACATCCACCCTATTCACCTGTACTCGATACTCTTTCCACGCCCTTAACTGCGCTCGTTCTTCATCTGTAGCAATACCAAGGTCAACAGCATCTTGCAAAGGTGCAATCGCGGCGGTAGCCTCATTTAATAACACTTGTTTTTGATACTTTGCCTCAGCGATTAATTGTTCTTTTGATGGCGGCGGATTGGTGATTGTTAATGCCTCTTGCTCAGAAATAAGGGCTAAATCATCAGCAATAAATTCATCCTGTGACCCATCTGACTCGTAAGCATATATTTCATTGTTTCTATTTTTGTAGTATTTCATTATCTCAGCTCCGCCCATGCTGTCATTGTTCCGACTACGGTACAGATATATTTTGAGTTATTTGGTACAACAGCACATACAAATGACCAATCCTCTCCCTGACCTGCAATCACCCCGTCAACCTTAATTTCAATTAACCCATTACCTCTTTTACAAACGGCAACAAATATTGCCTTACCTGATGTGTTTGTATATGTCACACCAGCGGCTCTTGATGATAATAAATTTTGCCAAGTTTGCTTTTGGCCTAACCCACCATTAGAAATCCTGTCGTCAGTCTCTGATTTAGAATAAGCGCCCACATCTCCTGCCGTAAGGGATATATCTGCACTTAAAGCTTTATTGTTAACTTTGCGTCCACTTGGCACGCGGCCATTCGCGTTATTATTGGCATTGGTTGCCGCAGTATTAGCTGCATTTGCCGTGGCTTGTGCATCTGTACCCGCCTTTTTCGCATCGGCGACTTTGGTATCGGTTTCGGTTTTCGTGTATGCGCTCACATCACCAGCCGTTAAGCTAATATCAGCGCTCAACGGCTTATTAGTTAGCTTAATAGATTGTTCGTTTTAGGATGATTTTGACGACGAAAAGCTATACAAATTTAACTTTTGCATGTCCACAAATTGTCCACACTGGGATGTATTTCTCCGCTGTAAGTACCACCAAATCAGCGTTTAGATCGTCCACAAGTTGTCCACACTTGAACACTTTTAGGCACTTTTGAGCCTTTTTTGTACAGATTATGTACAAAAAAAAGGCACTCGCCCCCGAGTGCCTTTTGACTACAACTCACTGAATATAAAATAAATTACACCTATTCAGCGGTTCTGGTACTTGTGCGGATAAGGTAGTCAAATGCGCTAAGTGCGGCCTTTGCCCCTTCTCCAGCAGAGATGATAATTTGCTTGTAAGGCACTGTTGTACAATCCCCTGCTGCGAAAATGCCTTTTACACTGGTTTCATTACGTGCGTCGATTTCAATCTCGCCCATACGGTTTCTTGCAACTGTATCACCTAACCAATTGGTATTTGGCAATAAACCGATTTGTACGAATGCACCTGCAACCTCTAAAGAACGCACACTTTCGTCTGTACGGTCTTTATACTCAAGGCTAGTCATTTTGCTACCGTCACCTTTTACTTCAAGGGTTTGGGCATTTACAATAATATCGACATTCTTCAAGCTACGTGCTTTTTGTTGTAATACAGAATCTGCTTTAAGTTCTGGCGCAAACTCAAGCACAGTGACATGCTCAACCACACCCGCTAAATCAATGGCAGCTTCAATACCTGAGTTACCACCACCAATAACTGCAACGCGTTTGCCTTTAAACAACGGACCGTCACAGTGTGGGCAGAATGTCACCCCTTTGGTGCGATACTCTTGTTCACCAGGAACGCCCATGTTTCTCCAACGCGCACCTGTCGAAATAATAATACTGCGTGATTTTAAAATACCACCAGATGCTGTTTCGATTTGGTGTAAACCACCTTCTTCAGCGGCTGGGATCAGTTTAGCCACTGATTGACCATCAATAACATCAACATCATAGCTATCAACGTGGTTTTTCAATGCGCCAGCAAAAATGGCTCCTTCCGTTTTGATAACGGAAATATAGTTTTCAATATCAACGGTATCCATCACTTGGCCACCAAAGCGCTCACCGATAACACCTGTGCGGATACCTTTACGTGCGGTGTAAATTGCAGCTGATGCGCCCGCGGGACCACTACCAATCACTAGCACTTCAAAAGGTTCACGTTCAGTCAATGACTTAGCGGCACGTGCATCTGCGTTAGTATCAACTTTGCTGACAATTTCACTCAATGTCATACGGCCTTGGCCAAATTCTTTGCCATTTAGGTAAACGGCTGGAACGCCCATCACGTTACGCTCATCAATTTCATGTTGGAAAAGCGCACCATCAATGGCGGTATGGCTGATATTTGGGTTTAAAACTGCCATTAAATTCAATGCCTGAACAACGTCAGGGCAGTTATGGCAAGATAATGAATAATATGTTTCGAATTGGAACTCGCCTTCAAGGCCTTTTACTTGTTCCAATAACTCTTGCGCTTCTTTCGATGGATGCCCACCAATTTGCAATAGTGCTAGCACAAGAGAGGTAAATTCGTGTCCCAGTGGCGATCCTGCAAAACGCAAACCACTATCAATACCTGGGTTAGTAATTAAAAATGATGGCGTTCTTATCGCACTATTACGTTCTTCACGTACACTCACTTTATCAGACAACGAGGCAATTTGATCGAGCAATTGCTTAATTTCGTTTGATTTTTGGCTGTCGTCTAAATTGGCAACTAATTCAACGGGTTTAGTTAAACGTTCTAAATAGGCTTTTAATTGGGCCTGTAAATTGTTGTCGAGCATGTAATCCCCTTTAATTTTAATCCTAAAATCGGGTACATATACCCGCCATACTGCAAGTTACAGGCAAGGCATCATTGCACTAAATACCTGTAACTCGAGTCATCTAATATTCAATCAAAAGATTAATTAGATTTTGCCGACTAAATCTAAAGATGGAGACAATGTTGCATCACCTTCTTTCCATTTAGCTGGGCAAACTTCACCTGGGTGGCTTGCAACGTACTGAGCCGCTTTCACTTTACGCAGTAAGTCTGCTGCATCACGACCAATACCTTCAGCAGTGATTTCAATCGCTTGGATAATACCTTGAGGGTCAACGACAAATGTACCACGGTCTGCTAAGCCTTCAGCTTCACGCATGTTTTCAAAGTTACGCGTTAATGCGCCTGTTGGATCGCCGATCATCGCATATTTGATTTTACCAATAGTGTCTGAGCTTGCGTGCCATGCTTTATGTGTAAAGTGTGTGTCGGTAGAAACAGAGAAAATTTCAACACCTAATTTTTGGAATTCTTCGTAGTGGTCTGCAACGTCACCCAGTTCAGTTGGGCAAACAAACGTAAAGTCAGCTGGATAAAAGAAGAAAACACTCCATTTACCCGCAACGTCTTTTTCAGAAACTTCGATGAATTTGCCATCTTTAAATGCTTGGTTAGTAAAAGGTTTGATTTGAGTATTAATTAATGACATATGATGTTCTCCTGTTTGGTTGCCTATTAAGTTACTGTTTTACAGCGACTTAATCCAATCAGTACGCGCTATCGATTTGATAGGCATAATCTAATCATTTATTAATAATTGATAGGCAAATCATTAAAACGCTTACTGAGGCATTCAGCAAGCGTTTTCTTTTTAGGTAGGCAATTTAGGACGTTATTACGCCATTGTGGCAATGGTTTTGCGAAAACGAATTAAGGCGAGTGCAAAGAAAACACTGCCAATAACCAGTAAAATAGCAAACTGTGACCAAACAATCTGGAAGCCTGCTCCGCGATACAAGATAGCCTGTGCAAGGCTCACAAAGTGGGTGGTCGGCATCGTTAACATAATATCTTGCACTAATTGTGGCATACTTTCCCGCGCCGTCATCCCACCAGAAAGCATATTCAATGGCAATAAGACTAAAATCATTAATAACCCAAACTGTGGCATTGAACGGGCGATTGTCCCCATAAAAATACCTATGGATGTTGTCGCAAAAAGACTTAAAGCAACGCCACACATAAAGAGCAAAATCGAGCCTTCGATTGGGACTTGCAACAGTGTCTTCACTACTAGCATCAATGAAACTCCTGATGCAATCAGCACCACCAATCCCATTGACCATATTTTAGACATCATGATCTCAAAAGGCGTCAATGGCATCACCATTAGGTGCTCAACCGTGCCATGCTCTCGTTCACGGATCAACGCTGCCCCCGTTAAAACAATCGATAACATAGTGATATTGTTAATAATTGCCATCACGGAACCAAACCACGATTGGGTTAGGTTAGGATTAAAGCGCATCCGTACTTCCAAATCAACAGGCAAGCTCGCATTACTGCGGTATTTCGCTAAGAACTCATTGACCTCACCAAGGGTAATATTTTGAATATAACTATTCCCTAAAAATGCTTGGCTCATACGTGTTGCGTCAATATTCACTTGAATTTCAGGGCTCCTACCCGCTAAGACATCCCGTTGAAAATTAGGCGGAATATCCAAGGCAAAAGTATATGAACCTCGGTTAAGCAAGCCATCTATTTGATCAGGCGTAATATCCGCAGGCGGTAAAAAATAAGGGGCATAGAAGCTATTAATAATCCGGTTTGATAACTGCGACTTATCTTGGTCTGCAATGGCTATCGGAGCGTTATGTAAAGACCCTGGTGTCACCGTTGCGGATGAATAAATCGAAACCGTAAAAGCAAAAACAATCAAAGCCAGCATTGCTTTGTCACGCCCTAAGCTTCGTAACTCCTTAACACCTAAATTAAAGATATTTTGAATTTTATGTATCATCATTAGGACTCCTGTTTTTTCAGGAACAATACACTCAGCCCGATGACAAGAGGAACTGTAATCAACAACGGGATAAATGATGCCTGTAAATCAAACAAGTTAAGGCCTTTGGAGAAAGTCCCTCGCGTGATAGTGAGAAAGTGTGAGGTTGGATAAACCATGCCCACCCAACGCCCTATTCCCTCTAATGATGAAACTGGGTCAATCATTCCCGAAAACTGTGTTGCGGGTATTAATGTGATGATCGACGTACCAAAAATGGCCGCGATTTGGCTTTTCATGAAGCAAGAGATGAGTAATCCAATCCCTGTTGCAATACTAACGTACAAAAATGCAGCCAAGGTCAACGTTAAAAAACTGCCTTTAAATTCCACACCAAAAATATACACCGACAAAATACAAAGCAGTACAAAGTTAAACATCCCCAATAAAATGTAGGGGAGCTGTTTGCCCAGTAAAAACTCTAATTTGGTGATCGGGGTGACATAAAGGTTAATAATTGAACCCAACTCTTTTTCACGCACCACACTTAATGCACTTAACATTGCTGGAATCATCATTAATAACAATGGGATAACGGCAGGAACAATCGCAGGTAAACTGCGTACGTCAGGGTTATAACGATACCGCGTTTCTATATCAATAGCAGGCATACCTGCTACCCCTACAGGCTGCCTAGCCGCCATGGTACTTAACCATGCAAGGTGCATTGCTTGAACATAACCGCGAACCGTTTCTGCACGATTTGGCATTGCACCATCAATCCAAACACCGATTTTCACATTACTTCCACGGGCAATATCACGAGCAAAATTTGGGGGTATTTCAATAGCGACAGTGATTTGACCACTGCGCATGCCTTCTTCAAGTGCGTCATAATCTTGAAGAGGTGGCTGTTCAATAAAATAACGGGAACCTGCAAGGTTTAACGTATAACCTTGGCTTAAGCCTGTCTGGTCACGGTCTAGCACAGAAAAACGTAAGTTTTCAACGTCCATACTGATCCCGTAGCCCATAATAAACATCAAGATCACCGTACCAAGCAAAGCAAGTGTGGAGCGCACTGGATCTCGTCGCAACTCCATACCTTCACGGATGGAATAGCTGAATAAGCGACGTAAACTAAAGCGTTTTTTTAAAGCTTCTGTGGCTTGCTCTTTTAGCTCTGGATCAACATGGAACTCAGGTGCGGTTTCGGTTCCTTGTCCTGCATCACCCACGGCATCTTGTAAGTAAGCAATAAAGGTTTCCTCGAGTGTCGCCAAACCGCGCTTTTTGGTGAGATTAACTGGGGTATCGCAGTCAAGTACCTTACCTGCGTGCATTAAGGATATACGGTCACAGCGCTCCGCTTCGTTCATAAAGTGCGTAGAGATAAATATTGTGACACCGTCACGTCTTGATAGATCAACCATTAAATTCCAGAACATGTCTCTGGCTACAGGGTCAACACCCGATGTGGGTTCATCCAGTATTAGCATCTCGGGTTCGTGGATCACCGCAACCGCTAAAGATAAGCGCTGGCGTATACCTAATGGTAAATCATCAGGCATCGTATCCCTGACTTCATCAAGTTCAAACCGTTGGCACATGTCATCAACACGACGAGCAATTTTGTCTTCTGGAATATGAAACAGTTTTGCATGTAAAACTAAGTTTTGTTCCACACTCAGTTCGCTATACAGAGAAAAAGCCTGTGACATATACCCAACTCGTTTACGCGTTTCGATATCCTTCGGGTCAATTTCTTGCCCAAATAACCAAGCCTGCCCTTCACTCGCCTGCAAAAGCCCAGTCAGCATTTTCATCGTTGTTGATTTACCGCAACCGTTTGAACCTAAAAAACCGAATATTTCCCCTTTTGGGATCTTAAAATTCACGTGGTCAACAGCAACGAAATTGCCAAAACGCATCGTTAAATCTTGCGCTTCAATTGCGATAACATCATCTTTTGAGGTGTCTCTCGGAGGGATCACCACTTTCTTGTGGCCACTGCGTTTTTCTTCTGGCAATAGTTCAATGAAAGCCGCTTCTAGATCATCACATCGTGTTTGGGCTTTTAATTCCGATGCATGCCCTGTCGCTAATACTTTTCCATCATCCATTGCCACCAGCCAATCGAATCTCTCCGCTTCCTCCATATAGGCTGTTGCCACTAATACACTCATATTAGTTTGACGCAAACGGATACGATCAATGAGATCCCAAAACTGAGCACGTGATAAGGGGTCAACCCCTGTGGTAGGCTCATCAAGAATTAACAAGTCTGGATCATGGATTAACGCACAACATAAACCAAGTTTTTGTTTCATGCCCCCTGATAATTTACCCGCAGGTCTGTCTTTAAACGGCGCTAACCCCGTACTTTCAAGTAGATCCTGAATGCGATATTCCCTTTCCTCCTTTGATTGGCCAAATAAACGCCCGAAAAAGTCGACGTTTTCATACACTGATAAGGTATGGTAGAGGTTTTTACCAAGCCCTTGCGGCATGTAGGCAATTCGAGGGCATACTGCGCGACGGTGTTCAGCATCATTCATATCGCCATCAAGTACAAACACATTACCTTGTTGAATAGCCCGCGCCCCTGCTATCAACGAAATCAAGCTGGATTTCCCCACACCATCAGGCCCTATCAACCCAACCATCTTGCGAGCTGGAATCGACAGCACAATGTCATCCAATGCACAATTTTCACCATAATGCTGGCTGACATGCTGTATATCAATGATCACATCATCCATCAGTTTATTGGTCATTGTGGTAATCTCACCTCAAGTTCAGTAGGCCAAGATTCATTTGAGTCCAAACGGACATAAGCTTTACCTGGTAGACCTGTTTTCACATATTCAAGGTGTTGTTCGAGTAATTCAGGGGAGATACGCGCACGAACGCGGAACATCAGTTTTAAGCGTTCATTTTGTGTTTCAACGGTTTTGGGTGTGAACTGGGCAACACTGGCAACAAAGGTCGTTTTAGCAGGAATAACAATATTAGGTGCAGCATCAAGAATAATGTGCACATCGCTTCCCAGAGCCACTTTTCCTGCATCTTCTGTTGGCAAGAAGAACGTCATGTATACATCACTTAAATCCACCATATTCAATACTCGCCCCCCAGCGCCAAGGACTTCTCCAGGCTCTGCAACACGGTATTGAATACGCCCATTACGAGGGGCTTTTAAAATACTGTCGTCTAAATCAGCCATAATGCGGCGCTCTGTAGCGGTTGCTGCATCGACTCGGTTTTTAGCTTGAACAATGCCAGCACTTGCAGAGTCAATCGCAGATGTTGCTGCAGCAACTTGGGCTTTTGATGCTTCTAAAGCTGCACGTGAGCCCTGCATTTGCGCGGTATCATCATCAACCTGTTGCTGAGAAACCGCTTTAGTTCTCACCAATGCTCTTGAACGATTAAGACGCTTTTGTGCGGCATCAAGTTCAGCTTCGCGTTGGCGTACCACTGCCTGAGCGGCTACTTTTTCACTTTTGCGTTGAGCAAGCGCAGACTCTGCGGTGGTGACAGCACTAATCGCTTGGCGTAATTGTGCTTGGACTTCATGGAGTTGTTCTTGAAGCGCACGAGTATCCATACGGGCTAATTCTTGCCCTTCTTTGACAAAATCCCCTTCTCTTACATTGATGGTTTCAATTCGACCTGCAGTTTTAGTCGCAATATCAATCTCTGTCGCTTCTATGCGCCCATTACTTTGCGCAAAACCAGAGGGTAACCCACCTGAATTTATGCTCCAGTAGTAAAAACCACCAGCTGCAATAATGAGTATTAAAATGATGTAAAAAGATATTTTTTGCTTATTTATTTTCATACCATCCCTTTTCCATTAAATGAGAAAACAATGAACAACAATTATTTTTATTAACCTGGTGAAATTAATAAAGCCATATAATTGTTAATATGCGAAATAAATACGGCCAAATACGAAAAAACAAAATTATATTTTTAAAATAGGTTAAATCAGTGTCATTGCTATTCAACCATCAGCTATCTATCTAATTTAACGGAAGTTTATCAAAATTTGGATTAAGTATAGTTGCCTTGCATCACAAAAAATCAGAATAAATTAACAAAATTCATCAGAAGGCATTAATTGTACAACTTTAGATGAAAGAATATAAAAACAAAGCCAGTAAATTTATTTTACTGGCTTTTTCAGACAAACTTTATATTCGTTTAATTATTAGCGATTAACGTGCAAACTCTGCAATTGTTTTTTCATCCATACGGTAACGAACCCATTCATCTTGTGGTTGTGCGCCGATGCTTTTATAAAAATCAATTGCTGGTTGATTCCAGTCTAAAACACTCCATTCAAGACGTTGGCACTTCCTTTCTACGGCTAATACAGCGATATGTTTTAGCAGTTTTTTTCCTGCACCTGCGCCACGAAAATCGGGAGATACATAGAGATCTTCCAAGTAAATACCGTTATTACCTAACCAAGTTGAATAGCTAGTAAAGAAAACCGCATACCCTGCAGGTTTATCATCCACATAACAAATAAGGGCTTCTGTTTTAGAATCTGCGCCAAATAGTGAATTCTCGATATCAGCAACACTGGCCTTAACTTCATGACGAGCTTTTTCATACTCTGCTAATTCAATTATCATCGTTAAAATCAATGTAGCATCTTGCATTGTTGCTGGCTTTATTTCTACGTTCATTTGCGGCTCTCTTGTTATTTGAACGGCAATTTTATGCCTTACATCTTGAACGCCCAACACTTAGCAATTTAATTCATATGAACTCACACGATATAAGCGATATTTATACCTGTAATCCTACCTATTACTACAACCGTTATGAAAAAACGCATTTCTGGATTTTGATCCTTCCCCTCTGTTTGTTATGATTCGTACATTGTTCAACCTAACGAAAAATAAGGAGGCTAATTTATGCTGTTGTGTGATCTCATTGAATACTCACACTTCTTTGGTAATCGCCAGAGCTCAGGCTTTCACAGTTTTATACTGCGATAACCCTGCCTGAGCGAAGCCACAAAGAGATCTTCCCTCAGCTTACTGGGTTGTCGTTATGACTATCCAAGGCATTGTCATGCCTAAAATTTGAGTAAGCTATGAGCACTTTATTATCTGTAAAATCATTAAATTACGACATTTCTACCCACACGCTATTAAATGATGTTTCATTCACCTTGCAACAAGGCGACCGCATCGGCTTAATTGGCCATAATGGCAGTGGAAAAAGTACGCTATTAAAGTTACTTACCCACCAGCTATCCCCCAACAGCGGTAGCATTACCTACGCAAGTCACTGTGTCACGGCGTATATCGAACAACATTTACCCGAAGATGTTGCCCATCTGACACTAATTGAAGCACTGGTTCAAAAAATGTCAGAACAAGACAAGGTCACTGAACGCTGGCGGGCTGAAGTATTACTGTCAGAATTAGGTTTTACTACCCAGCAATGGGAACAAAAAGCCAATGAAATGAGTGGCGGCCAACATACTCGTCTCTTGTTAGGCCGAGCCTTAATTGAACAGCCTGACTTATTATTGCTAGATGAACCCAGTAACCATTTGGACTTGCCCACCTTAATTTGGTTAGGTAATTTTCTACAGTCTTGGAGGGGCAGTTTTGTACTGGTTTCCCACGACCAAGCTTTACTTGATAAAGTCACTAACTGTACGTGGGTTTTACGTGATAAATCGTTACATTTTTATCGGTTACCTTGTAGCGAGGCACGCCGTGCCATGGCTGAAAAAGACATTACCGATGAAAGACGAAATCAGGCGGAGCAAAAAGAGATTGACCGAATCGCCTCTAGCGCAAAACGCTTGGCTATTTGGGGGCATGTTTATGATAACGAGGGTCTTTCTCGCAAAGCAAAACAAATGGAAAAACACATTGATAGACTTAAAGAAACTCAAACAGAGCTCACTGAAGGTTATCAATGGAAATTGGCATTAAATGGTAAACCAATCCCTGCAGACCGAGTTCTCGAGCTCGAAGGAACTGAAGTTTCAACGCCTGCGGGAGAAAATTTGTTTAAAACTGCGTTTCATCAGGTGAAAAGTGGGGATCGTATCGCCATTATGGGAGCAAATGGTTGCGGTAAATCAACCTTATTGCGTCTTCTTTGGCAACATTATCAGCAGGACTTACGCTATAGCAAACACTTAAAGTTTCATCCCACAATTCGTGCGGGATATTATGACCAACAGCTAGAGCAGCTAAATGATAATGATAGCCTCGTGGATGCGCTACGCCCTTTTGCCTCCATTACCGATGAACAGCGTAAAATGGCACTTATTGGCGCTGGATTTGCTTATGCACGTCACCAACAAACCGTGGGAACGCTCAGTGGTGGCGAACGTGCACGACTGCTTTTTATTGGTCTAAGCTTGGCACAATATGAGCTTATTTTATTGGATGAACCAACTAACCACCTTGATTTAGAAGGAAAAGAGTCATTGAGTGAAGAAATTAGCCAGTTTTCAGGGGCATTACTAGTCGTTAGTCACGACAGGTGGCTAATTGAAAATAGCTGCCAACGTTTTTGGTTTATTGATGAGAATCGATTAGAGGAATACCTTAATATCGATGATATTTATCACAAAATTGAACAACAAGCGCAATTATTATCTCACAGTAATACAGATCCTGTTAAACACAGCCATACTGTAAATACTCCCCCAAAGGTCATCTCCCATGAAGATGAGTTGTTAGAAAAACTATTGGTGTTAGAGGAAAAATTAGAAGCTGATAAGCAGCGTAAATTAAGCCACCAAAAACCATTGTTACAACAACAATGGGTTAATGAAATAGCACAAATACATGCCCAATTAGGGTTGTAAGCTTACCCCCTGATTACTGATGTAGTCAGGGGTTTTTTAATCCAAATAAAATATAGAGCAGATATCAATCAAAGGATATGCAGAGTTTACAAAATAATTATATTTTTAGTTAAAGCCATTTGGCTTTTCTTAAACATCAAAATAGATTTATTTAAAATATGGCATGCATTCATCTAGTGGTAGTTAACCACCAGTTCAGTCCACTGTTGAATAAAGATTTTGTAAACCATTCATCTTAGTATTTAATTTTTTGTTTTTTTGCGCGCTTAAAATAAGATGTAGGCACATTTGGGCAGACAACTTCTTTAAATTTATCATCTTTCTTTGTGCTTTTTTCGGCTTCGTTAGATGTAGAAGTATTATCCTGTGCCGCTTTACGATTATCTGTCATATATGAGTGCTCTTTTGCTTGAATTATATCATTAGTTTTAGCCATTTGATTTTCCTTCCGTCACTAATACCGCGTTGACCTCTTCTATTCGTTCAACTGCTTGGTTAATGATTTCAACAACTTTTGCTGACTCGTCTTTACTTAATTGCTGTAAAACGATTTTGTGCCTCAAAAGTGATTTAAATTTATCCACTGCACATTCAATCTCATTAGCAAATTGGTTTCCCGCTTTAAGCTCTTGTGCATAATTTAACTTTAGTTGAACTTCTGCCAAAAGTTCAGCTTTTAATAATAAAAAGCACCGCCCTTCTGGAGTGATGACAAAACACTTACGACCTTTGTCATTCTCTTTACCCGTTCCCGCAGTAATAAAACCTAATTCTTCTAATAATGTTAGTGTTGGATAAATAACCCCAGGGCTTGGGCAATAAAACCCTGCCGTTTCCTCTGAAATTTTTTTGATCAGGTCATAGCCGTAATTTATTCCCTCAGTCAGTAAGTGTAGAATATATATTCTTAACTGTTTAGGGTTAAACATTCGACTCACACTCTTACCATTACATAAGCAAGGATCAAGTTGTTGTTCGTTTGCCATTCAAATTCTCAGTGTTTGTTTTGATGCCAAAACCGATATATCGGATATAATAGTCACTTCTATAAAAAATGCTAGCTTTAGATATATCTGTTTTTTTGCATAACGTGCTAATGATAATCATTCTTAGTTAGATTATACGCATTGATATAACCTAAAGCAGTCATTATTGTGCTGTAAATTATCTGAATTGCTCGCTTTTGAGCATAAAAAAGCCAGTCCGTAGACTGGCTTAAGACTGCTGACAAACCGATTAGGTTTGACTGCAGGTTAGATCGGTATTATCCAATTTATTAACCAATATTGGGTAATACGTTAAATACAATACCCAGCTGAACACCAATCACGACTATTCCACATAAAAATACGACCAGCAATCCAATCGGGCCACCTAATACTTGGTATCGACGCTGATTTAATGTGCGAGACTTAAATGCCATTGCGCTTGGTAATAATAACGCAAGAATTGATAAGGCGATTGCGGCATAACCCAGTGCCATCACAAACCCCTTCGGATAAAACAACGCAAACACTAAAGGTGGTCCAAACGTCAACAAACCTGTTTGTATACGCCCTACCGCGTTATCTTGTCGCTTAAATAAGTCCGCTAAGAAATCAAATAGCCCTAACGCGACGCCTAAAAATGATGTTGCTAGCGCCAAACTCATAAACATCTGTGCCACTAACTCTGTGCGACCTGATTGTGCCACATCTTTAATCGCATCTAATAAGCCATTAAGCCCTACATTTTCTGCCAAAATACCCACAAACGTCGTTGTTCCGATACTCCCCAGCGTCGCAATTTGCCATAAAATATAAGCAATAAGGGGAATGGCGCTACCAATAATAAAGATAACTCGCAGTTTTTTAACGTCTCCCCCCATATATTTCACAATACTTGGGACACTGCCGTGAAAACCAAACGATGTAAAGAAGACAGGGATCGCAGATAAAATCAGGACTTTCTCCGTTGGTGCAGCCAATAAATTTTGTTGCTCTACATGCGGCATCATTAACGCCAAAATAATGACTAAGAAAATAATTTTTGCAGTGAATAATATACGATTAATAAAGTCTACTGACGAAGTCCCAAAACAGACGACCCCACCACCAATCACCGTAAACAGGAGTATTCCCATCCAATCCGCCATGTCAACCGCAAAACTGCTTTTAAGATTTGACGTGATGATTTCACCCGCCCCACTCACATAAGCCGCGGTTAAGGCGTACATAAGAAACATCATGCTAAAACCAGTAATAAATTTGCCCCCAGATCCTAAATAGCGCTGAGCGACACTACCAATGCCTGTTTCATAGGATTCATGCTGGTAAACTTCAACCAAAAGAAGTGCGGTGTAGCACATCAAGGCCCATAAGGCTAATAACATGCCTAAACTAACTAAAAATCCGTTACCCGCTGCCGCTATTGGCATTGCCAACATCCCTGCACCAATCGTCGTACCTGCAACAATAAAAATACTACCCAATGTGCGATTTTTCATATTGAGATCCTAACAAATTAATTAGAGGCTAATTTATAATTGGAGTGATTTATTTTATTTTCTTCATCAACGAGTTGTTGTAATTTTTCTTCAAACGTTGCGATTAATGCACCCCAGTAATTTTCAAAATGCTGCTTATCACGTAAGCAATGAGTCATTACTGCTGCTCGTAATACATACACAGACTGAACGTTATGCCATTCACTGTCAGTAAAGTTAGCATCTCGACATAAATTCAATGGATTATCACCATATTCTTCGTAGGTTAATGATGTTGACGAGGTTAAAAAGTCGTTTGAATAGGTGCGACCTGCTGCATAAGAACACAGTTCATAAAGCCGTTTGTTTAAGCGGTTTTGCTTTTCTAAAGAGGGATTTCCTAATTCACGGAACATAAAGTTAATCATGTGAAAATCAGGATCTGGCATTGCAAAAATTGTAAACTTACGCCCATCAATATTAAATGCCTTGCACTGATTGATTTTTTCAATCATCCAGTTGGCCGTTGTAATACCCGCAGCAAGCACTTTGCCATACCCCAAAAGATTTAACGGAACTAACCTGTGTGCAGCCCAAACAGCGGCTGCTGTCGCCCCTGCTTTTGAACCTTCCATTATCGATGAGCCTAAAATAACATTGTGCTGCTTGTCTAATTTATGATGTTTTTCCTGAACGTCTTCAAATACATAAGCTGCATGATAAGAAATCAAATCAACAATACGCTTATCCTTCATACAAATAGCCCCTGCACCATATGGAATAAAGCCTACTTTATGAGGGTCTACTGTAATTGAATCCGCTTGATTTAGTGCTTTAAAGCTTTCATACACATCCAATTTTGGCCAAATAACATCTTGGGGGAAAATACCTTCCTGATGATAACGATGAATAAGTGCGTCATATTCTATAAACTGGTTATCTTCATCACGGAACATCGCACACGCATAACCTGCATACGCTGCATCAACATGCACATAAAAAGACACTCCGTATTGCTCTTCACATTCACGACGCAAATCAATAACGGCTTTTACATCATCTATAGCACCTGTTTCTGTTGTACCGACAACAGCAACAACGGCAAGAATTGGCTCTCCTTGCTCTATTAATGAGAACACGGTTTCACGCATTTTCTGCACATCGGTTCGATAGCATGTATCAACGGGCAATTGCACGATATTTTGTTGACCAAGCCCCAAAATATCCATCGCTTTCATCCATGAATAGTGCTTAGATTGAGGGACTAACAATTTCCCCAAGTTATGTAATGATACACCTGTACCGCGTGCTGTTAGCTCTCTCACCTCTTCAAAAGTATTTAACTTTTTTAATTCATCAATGAGTTCTAAAACGGCAGCGACTGGTAAATTGAGCAGTTCTTTTTCTGATTTTCCAATTAACAAATGCTGAGATTTTTCATGTTGGGCAATGGCTATAGGTAAACTTTTAAGATTTCGTGCAACCCACAGACCTTCATAATTCGCAACAGTTCCGCCTGATGTAATATGCCCCCAGGATTGATTCACGTTATAACCAAACATGTTGCACAAGTCTAATCCTGCTTCGATTTCCAGTGCGGTGGTCGTAGGAGAGGACTCTTGAGCACAATTATTGGGGTTGTACATCATCGCCATCACATAAGCGAGATTTGAAACCATGAGTGTATCCGCATTCATATGCCCCATATAACGTGGTGAAAACCAAGGAACAGATGTACTTTTTAACTTTGAGGATAATTGATTAAGGATCCCCTCCGTTCGATACAATGTATCTCTATACTCAGGGGCATAGCGGTCAACAGTCGTAATATGGTCAGGATCTTCAGGATGGTAACTTGAACGCCAATGCATGTGTTCCGTAACAGAATACTCCATCATCTCTTTAAAAAAGACTGCATTTTCAGATTTTGGGCCTAAGAAAAGTGCATCCACATTCATTTTCGAATTATTAAAATTATTCATTTAACTACACCTTCAAATTACAATTAGGTAACGCTTAATTGCACTTAAGTTAATTCACTTAATATCATTGGAAAGTGCATAACGGGCTGTATGCATATAAAAGATATCAATATATTAATGATATGCATTTAAAAATATCATTTAAGCATTAATTATTGATAAACAAACCGTTAATGGCCAACTTATTTATAGATATAATTCATTTTTATTTAATTATTAACAAACTAATCAGGATTTTGTTTGGAATTGTGGGCAGGCACAAAAAATCAAAATTTATTTAGCTGTAAAGAGATATTTACGCTAAAAAAGCTTGATAATGTAAATTATTTGTTATAGAGAAAGTGAACTCCAACGACTTTCTATTCGCAGATAGAAAGCCGT
Organism: Providencia sp. PROV129; assembly: GCF_028482245.1. Classification (NCBI taxonomy): domain Bacteria; kingdom Pseudomonadati; phylum Pseudomonadota; class Gammaproteobacteria; order Enterobacterales; family Morganellaceae; genus Providencia; species Providencia sp. PROV129. The sequence continues at coordinate 290,359 of NZ_JAMPQD010000006.1, read as the reverse complement.
CAGCCTTATAATGAAAATGCACAACTAGCTATTTTTTAAAACTATTTTTCCAATCAGGTCACCCGACTCCATATATTGATGAGCCTCTTTTATTTGTGATAACAGATACAATTTGTTAATAATTGGTTTTATTTTACCATTTTGCAACATTGGCAAAATATGTTCTTTTAGTTCTGTCGCTATCTGTATTTTTTCATCAATAGAGCGTGAACGCATGGTTGAACCTGTGTGAGTTAACCGTTTAACCATAAGAGGCATCATATTAAGTCGTTCTGGATTTCCCTTCATCATGCCAATTTGAATTATTCGCCCACCTTTTGCAGCAACTAAATAGTTTTTTTCCACATAATCGCCACCAATAATATCAACTACCATATTAACACCACGTGATAACGTGAAATTCTGCGTGGCTTCGACAAAATCATCAGTTCGATAGTTAATAATGCAATCTGCCCCTAATATTTTTGCAGCATTCGCTTTTTCTTCCGAACCGACGGTGGTGATCACTGTTGCCCCCATTGCTTTTGCTATCATAATGGCCACACTACCAATACCCGATGTTCCCCCGTGGATGAGCACCGTTTCATTTTTTTTAAGTTGGCCAATCTGGCACATATTTGCCCAAACAGTAAAAAAGTTTTCAGGAATAGCGGCACCTTCAATAAATGACAAATTGCCTAGCGGTAATGCAATATCCTTATGTACTAAGCAATATTCTGCATAACCTCCACCTGCTACTAATGCACAAAGTGTGTCACCTAATTGCCAATTATCAACATCGTCTGCTTTTGCAACAACTGTACCTGCTATTTCTAACCCCATAATTGGAGATGCATCGGCAGGAGGTGGGTAAGAACCCTTTCGCTGAAAAATATCGGGGCGATTAACCCCTGCGGCTTCAACCTTAACAAGTAAATATCCTGCAGAAATTCTGGGCAGCGGTTTTTCAATTAATTGCAACTTTTCAGGGCCACCTGGTTCAATAATATTCACAACCGTCATTGTAGTGGGTAAAGGCTGTTGAACATGTGTCATCATGGTCTCCTTTTAGAGGTTAATTTGAAAAATTGATATTTTTAAATTTATTTTTGTGTTAAATTAATGCTAATTAGTTTAATGAATCGTGCTTTAAAATTGCATTTTTAAGTATTAATTCTAATAATGACGTAAGTCAGCTTTTTATTGTTTAGGTGCTAATATTTAATCTATATCAAACATAATATTTAATAATCTGCGTTAATTTAGCATTAACGTCTAAATTAACTAATTTGATGGCCCCTACTTGTCTGGCTATTTTGTCTAATTAGTCAATTCTGTCCTATATTACTACTTACCAGCCGCCTTATCTTATGTTAAAATTGACTCATATCAATAATTTTAACTTGATTGAGCATTTAATATGATCCCAGAAAAAAGAGTTGTTCGTCGCATCCAGTCTGGTGGTTGTGCAATTCATTGTCAGGACTGCAGTATTAGTCAACTTTGCATTCCTTTTACTCTGAATGAACATGAACTGGATCAACTTGATAATATCATTGAGCGTAAAAAACCGATTCAAAAAGGCCAAGCATTATTTAAGGCTGGGGATGAATTACGTTCTTTATATGCCATCCGCTCAGGCACGATAAAAAGCTACACCATAACTGAAGAAGGTGATGAGCAAATCACAGGTTTCCATTTAGCAGGCGACCTCGTCGGTTTTGATGCTATTATTCATACACAGCACCCAAGTTTTGCACAAGCACTTGAAACATCTATGGTTTGTGAAATTCCATTTGAAACGTTAGACGATTTATCAGGCAAAATGCCGAATCTACGTCAACAAATAATGCGCTTAATGAGTGGTGAGATTAAAGGCGATCAAGAAATGATCCTTTTATTATCCAAGAAAAATGCGGAAGAGCGTTTAGCTGCATTTATTCTTAATCTCTCTCATCGTTTTGCTGAACGTGGTTTTTCACCAAGAGAATTCAGATTAACCATGACTCGTGGTGATATCGGTAATTACCTCGGTTTAACCGTCGAAACAATTAGTCGCCTATTAGGCCGCTTCCAAAAAAGTGGCATGCTTAGCGTAAAAGGCAAATATATCACTATCGAAGATATGACTAAATTGACTGATATTGCAGGTAAAGTTTCAGCAATTACTTGCTAGCTTCCCCAAACGGATCACATTAATGGTGATCCGTTTTCGTTTTTTTCCCCAGATTTCTTGCCTATTTAACGCCAATATCTTAGTTTATCTATGTGGAAATATCCGTGTATCGAGAGGACTTCAATATGGCAAACTATAAAAACCTGCTAGTTGCAATTGACCCAAATCAGGATGATCAACCTGCATTAAGACGAGCTGTCTACATCGTGCAGCGTAATGGTGGACGGATAAAAGCGTTTTTACCCATCTATGACTTGTCTTATGACATGACAACGCTGCTCTCTCCTGAAGAACGTAACGCTATGCGTAAAGGTGTCATCAGCCAAAAAGCGGCGTGGATTAAACAGCAAGCCCACTTCTACCTCGAAGCGGGTATTGATATCGAAATAAAAGTGATCTGGCATAACAAGCCTTATGAGGCCATTATTCAAGAGGTCATCAGCGGTGAACACGACTTGTTATTAAAAATGGCTCATCAGACCGATAACTTTGAATCCATTATCTTCACACCTCTAGATTGGCATTTACTCAGAAAATGCCCATCTCCCGTTTGGATGGTAAAAGATAAAGTTTGGCCTGATCACGGGTCGGTGGTGGTTGCGGTTAACTTGTCTAATGAAGAATCCTACCATGACGACTTAAATATTAAGTTAGTGGAAAAAACGCGTGATTTAGCGACACGAATTATTAAGGAACAAGAAATTCATCTTGTCAGCGCCTACCCTGTCGCCCCGATGAATATTGCAATTGAGCTGCCTGATTTTGACCCTAGCCTTTATAATAATGCGCTACGTGGTCAGCACCTAATTGCTATGAAAGAATTAAGACAAAAATTCAGTATCGATGAGAAATACACGCATGTTCGCGAAGGATTACCAGAGAAAATCATTCCAGAAATGTGTGAGGAATTACAAGCGGGTGTCGTTGTACTGGGCATTTTAGGCCGTACTGGCCTATCCGCAGCGTTCTTAGGAAATACCGCTGAACACGTTATTGATAAACTAAAATGTGACTTATTAGCAATAAAACCTGATGGTTTTGTTTGCCCTATTAATGCCGCTGATGATGACTAAACCATTACCTTAAGTATTTAACCCCCATACTTTTGGGGGTTTTCTATTAAGAGCATTATTATTGTTGCTGTAAATTTGTATTGAGTATTGGCCAGGCTTGCATCGCATTAAAAATAACTTGGTTTAATCTTTCAAGCTCGATGCCATCACAAGCTTGAATGGTAAAACCATCAATCACCGTAATATAAAAATCTACAATGGCACTAATAGGGGCATCAGGCGCAACATCACCATCTTCAATGCCTTTTTTCATACGCTGCAACAAAATTTCTTGATAGCTTTTGCGCTTTTCTTGCACACTCAATTGCACATCTTCAATTTGCTTAGAACCATTCATGGTCGCAGTAATTAACATACAACCCGCGGGCTTACCTGGTTGAATAAGCTTCTTTGCGCTCTCATACATCAACAATTCAATCGCCACTTTCGCTGTTTTCGCTTGCTTCACGATAGACAAAATGGGGCACGCTTCATTAGTTAAATAATATTCAATGCATTGATTAAACAATGATGCTTTATCACCAAAAGCACAATAAAGGCTGGGCGCAGTGATGCCTAGTGCTTGGGTTAAATCACTAATCGATGTCGCCACATAACCATTTTGCCAGAACAATAACATGGCTTTTTCTAATGCGTCTTGCTGGTCAAACCCTTTAGGTCGCCCACGTTTTATCTGATTCATATTCTCACTTCACCAGTCATCGATACAGTGTACCATAAACATTTTATAACGATCACTATAAAAACAATTGACAGCATCTAAATTAGCATAAAGAATAGCGCAATAATTCTATAGCGGTCACTATAAAATTATACATTTACACTTTATTCAATTTTCCATGGAAAGCACATGACAACAATTAATCTTTCTTCGCACAATGGTAACTGGCTTTCACTCTTATCTGCAACTTTTGCCTGCTTCATTATTGTGACTGGTGAATTTTTAGCCATTAGTGTGCTAAATGACATCGCTCACGATTTTCAAATTTCAACAGGAACAGCGGGCCTTACAGTCACCGTAACGTCAATTGCAGGGATGGTTTCCGCACTATTCGTCCCAATTTATGCAAAAAATATTGATAGACGCCAAGTATTACTCTTTTTAGTTGCACTGATGATATTCGCCAATGCAATTACTGCGTTTGCATCCAGTTTTGGGTTAGTTCTACTAGGCCGATTTGCACTAGGAATCGCATTAGGTGGTTTCTGGGGGGTTGCTGCTGGCCTTGTGATCCGTTTGGCTCCTAAAAATATGGCGATTACCACTTCTGTAACTATCTTCTTTTCTGCGGTGACATTAGTGACCGTCATTGGAGTTCCTTTAGGGGCGTTGTTATCTGACAACTACGGTTGGAGAATGCCATACATCGCGCTAGTTATTGCGGGTATTGCAGCGCTATTGATGCAATATTTTTCGTTACCTTCATTGAAGCCTTCTTCATCCATGCAGTGGAATGAATTATTACTCATGCCGTCACACCCTATTGCACGTAAAGGGTTGATCATATTCACGTTGATTTTCTTAGCGCATTTTTCGGCTTATAACTATTTTACCGTATTTTTCAAACAAACCGCGGGATTTGCTGAAGGGCAAATTTCTGCATTATTGCTATTTTTTGGCCTTGCCAGTGTCGTAGGCAACATTTTAGCGGGTTACGTGGGGAAATATAACGTTCGCTATAATTTTGCCATCAGCGCATTACTGTTAGCTTTAGCATTTTTAGCATTATCTGCCTTAGATTTTAATTGGGCAACGAGCGTAATATTCGTATTTTCATGGGGTGTAGCGGCGGGTATGGTTCCTGCCACGATTAATATGTGGATGCATGTCCATGTGCCTGAGCTAACAGAAAAAGGTTCCGCCTTAATTACTTTTATGTTTTTAATTTTAATTACGATCGGTAGTTTAGTTGGGGGCTATGTGATGGATCACTTCAATGGTGGCGTTCTCATGGCCAGTATGTTAACGATTGCGACGCTTGCTTTCTTATTGGTCTTTACCTTTGCACGCGGTTTAACCAATTGCGCTCGCTTTTGCACAAATAAATGATTAAAAAATGGGGTTACTGGCATAGGCCAATAACCCCACAATATTTATTTAATTATTCAGTGATTACAACGCACGTAAGATAGCATCAACGCTGTCTTTCGCATCACCAAACAACATTTGCGTATTTTCTTTAAAGAATAATGGATTCTGCACACCTGCATATCCCGTATTCATAGAACGTTTAAATACAATCACATTATTCGCTTTCCAAACTTCCAAAACTGGCATTCCAGCGATTGGACTATTTGGATCCTCTTGCGCCGCAGGGTTAACCGTATCATTCGCCCCAATAACTAATACCGTATCAGTGTCAGAGAAATCATCATTAATTTCATCCATTTCTAATACAATATCATAAGGGACTTTTGCTTCAGCCAGTAACACGTTCATATGGCCTGGTAAACGCCCAGCAACTGGGTGAATACCAAAACGGACATTGATACCGCGTTCGCGCAGTTTGGTTGTAATATCTGCTACAGGATACTGTGCTTGAGCTACTGCCATACCGTAGCCTGGTGTGATGATCACTGAAGTTGAGTTTTTCAACATTTCAGCGACTTCTTCGGCGGTACTTTCACGGTACTCACCCATTTCTTCTTCAGTACCTGTTGAAGAGCCATCTGTACCAAAGCCCCCCGCTATCACACTGAAAAATGAACGGTTCATCGCCTTACACATAATGTAAGACAGGATAGCACCCGATGAGCCCACTAAAGCCCCTGTCACAATCAGCAAGTCATTACTTAACATGAAGCCTGCCGCTGCCGCTGCCCAACCTGAATAGGAGTTCAGCATTGAAACGACTACTGGCATGTCTGCACCACCAATAGAAGCCACTAAGTGCCAACCAAAGGCTAATGCAATCACCGTCATGATTAACATTAAGAACACTTGCAAGCCAACGCTTTGCGTCTTAACGAAAATCACTAATAAAATAAATGAAACCACCAGCGCAGCTAAGTTGAGTTTATGACGGTTTGGCAACATCATTGGTTTAGATGACATTTTGCCTGATAACTTACCGTAAGCCACCACTGAACCCGTAAAGGTCACCGCACCAATGAAGATACCGAGGAAAACTTCAGTTAAATGAATATTTTCCATCACAGCATCAGCATGGCCTTCACTTGCGATAAAGCTGTTAAAACCAACGAGCACTGCCGCTAAACCGACGAAGCTATGCAAAATAGCAACCAGCTCTGGCATTTCGGTCATTTCAACTTTTTTTGCTAAACGGATACCAATAACGGCCCCAATAACCATCGCAATGATCATCCAGCCTACATTGGCACTGTGTGGCCCCAAAATGGTCGCGATAAGTGCAATCGCCATACCAATCACGCCATAAGTATTCCCTCGTTGAGAACTTTCATGGCGTGATAGCCCCGCTAGACTAAAAATAAATAGGATAGCAGCAACAATGTACGCCGCTGTCACAATTCCACTCGACAACATAAGTTACCCCTTACCCTTTACGAAACATTTTTAACATACGCTGAGTTACAGTGAACCCACCGAAAATATTGATACTTGCGATCAATATGGCAATAAAGGATAAGAAGCTTACCCAGCCGCCACTGCCAATTTGCAGTAACGCACCAACAACAATGATCCCTGAAATTGCATTGGTCACTGACATCAGTGGTGTATGCAACGCATGTGTCACGTTCCACACCACGTAATAACCTACGACACACGCAAGCGCGAATACGGTAAAGTGTGATAAAAATTCTTTTGGTGCAGAATTTGCAAACCAACCAAAAAGAATAATCGCTAACGCCATCAAACCATATTTCAGCGTTGGCGACATTTTCTTCTCAGGTGCTTTAACTTTCTCCACTGCTTTCGGTTTCGCCTGCGGCTGTGCAGATACCTGAATTGGTGGTGCAGGCCACGTAATTTCACCTTGTTTGATGACAGTCACACCGCGAATAACCAGATCGTCGAAATCAATATTAATTTCGCCGTCTTTCTCTTTACACAACAATTTCATCAGGTTAACAAGATTAGTACCGTATAACTGTGAAGATTGCGTTGGTAAGCGACTTGGTAAATCGGTATAGCCAATAATTTTGACGCCGTTGTCAGTAACAACCAGCTTATCCGCTTGTGTTAATTCACAGTTGCCACCAGTTTGAGCAGCTAAATCCACGATAACACTGCCTGGCTTCATCGACTCGACCATTTCTTTGGTGATCAATTTTGGTGCTGGTTTACCTGGAATCAATGCGGTGGTCACAATGATATCAACATCTTTTGCTTGAGCAGCAAACAGTTCCATCTCCGCCTTAATAAAGGCTTCAGACATGACTTTTGCATAACCGTCGCCGCTACCCGCTTCTTCCTTGAAATCGAGTTCAAGGAATTCAGCGCCCATGCTTTGAACTTGCTCTTTCACTTCTGGACGAGTGTCGAATGCACGCACTATTGCACCAAGGCTACCCGCAGCACCAATGGCCGCAAGCCCTGCAACCCCTGCACCGATGATCATGACTTTCGCTGGCGGTACTTTACCTGCGGCAGTAATTTGCCCTGTAAAGAAACGACCAAATTCATGAGCCGCTTCCACAATGGCACGATACCCTGCGATATTAGCCATTGAACTTAATGCATCTAATGATTGGGCACGAGATATACGAGGTACAGCATCCATTGCCATCACGTTGATATTACGTGCTTTTAAAGCATCCATTAGCTCAGCATTCTGTGCTGGCCAGATGAAACTCACCAGTGTCACCCCTTCTTTTAACAACGGGATTTCATCTTCAAATGGTGCGTTGACTTTAAAAACAATATCCGCGGCAAAAGCGGTGTCACGATCGACAATCTCAGCCCCAGCTTGCTCATAGGCGGTATCATCAAAACTCGCTAAATGACCAGCGTTGTGTTCTACACAAACAGAAAAACCCAACTTAAGAAGTTGAGTGACTGTTGACGGTGTAGCAGCAACACGCGCTTCATTGGCAAGTCGTTCACTTGGTATACCAATACGCATAATGTTCCCTTTTTAAAGCCTAATGTAATGTTGTTTATAGGTGTTTGCTAAAATAATGACCATTATCACAGAGAAAAGTCTTATTTTGTGCATAAACAGATTTTAAATGTCCTAATAACCTACTGAAAATATGCTTCTTGATCCATAATTGATCGCGATTCTTAGACAGTAAATGGAATTCACAGTGAAAATCTTAGTTTTAGGTCAATAAAATACTGGATACTTTAAAAAATCTGGTAAATTTGACTAGTCAATAATTATTTATTTCTTATAAAAAGAAAATCATGAGACAACAGGTTCAGTTACGTGTAATAATCACGTACATGTGATACAACTAAGATTCAGCACGTTTATAATAAATTGCGCAAGGCGGAAGGATTTTGTATGAAGCTGAAAACTACGGTCATCGCAGCCGCGGTGCTATCATTAACTAGTATAACTGCTACTCAGGCGGCTGTTGAGTTGACGCCAAAACAGGCTACTGAATTAAAACCTTATGAGCGTATAACAGTCACCGGGCGCTTTAATGCTATCTATGAAGCATCCGATGCCGTCTCCCGTAGGGCTGATAAAATGGGGGCGTATGCCTTTTACATTCAAAGCCTTGACGATATAGGCGATAGCGGCAACATGCGTGTTGTTGCTGATGTCTATGCCAAAGATGCACCAAGTGTCGATGAACCAAAACGCCGAGTATTCGGTGGCGTTGAAGAAATGTCGAAAACCGATGCAGCACAGTACGAACCATTCGATACTGTCACTGTAAGTGGTTTTTACCCTTCTCAACCCGATTTATATGAAGCCATCGCGAAACAAGCTCTCAAAAAGAATGCGGCTTCATTTTATGTCGTTCGTAATATCGCAATGAATGATGGTGGTAATACATTAGCAACAGCTTATATCTATAAGAAAGACGCGCCAAAACGCCAAGTTCTTAATGAGGAAGCTGTTGTTCCAGCCGATTCAGATGCAGGGCGAGCTCTGTTAGCTGAAGGTGGAGAAGCTGCGAAAAAAGTGCGTATCCCAGGGGTTGCTTCATCAGAAGAACCAACAACTGCTGTTGGTCGTTTCTTTGAAACATCAAGTAGCCAACCAGGGCGTACTAGCGTAACGTTACCAAGTGGTTATGTAATTGAAGAAGTTAATAAAACAGCTGCTGCGCAGATGGTTCCATTTGACTCAATTACATTCTCTGGTTACTACACCAATACTCCTGAAGTACGTTATCAAATTGCGAAACGTGCTGAAGCTAAAGGTGCTAAATATTTCCATATTACAAGAGAATGGCAATCTAATGGCGGAAGCGTAACCATTAGCGCCGACCTATTTAAATAATAAATAGTGTACTCTTCTAAAAACCAGCCTAAATCACTAGGCTGGTTTTTTTCGCCCATAATTACAGCTCAGCCCCTCTCTTTATCTCATTTCTTACCGTGCTTTTTCAGAATTAACGAAAAAGTGAATAAATCACCTGATAAAATGCATATTTTCCCATTGCATATCGGCCATTTCATTCGTAGAATCCACCACTCAAATTATGGCAGTCAATCTCTCTAGATTATTGTACGCTGTTAGTTAAACTCATTACTGTAATGGCGTTTTAACGTCATTTTAACTTTTGATTGTTGAACATTCAGGATTTACTTTGAAAAATACATTAAGCCTTACTGCATTAACCGCCCTTGTTCTTAGCTCAATGGTTGGTGCGGGTGTATTTAGTCTTCCTCAGAATATGGCTGAAGTGGCGAGCCCACTGGCATTAATCATTGGTTGGTCTATTACAGGCGTTGGTATCTTATTTCTCGCATTTGCCCTTTTATTACTATCGCGCATTCGTCCTGATCTTGATGGTGGCATTTTTACCTATGCAAAAGTCGGCTTTGGTGAACTTGTTGGGTTCTGTTCCGCGTGGGGATATTGGCTTTGTGCCGTTGTGGCCAATGTCTCTTACTTGGTTATCGTTTTTGCTGCGATCAGCTTTTTCACCGACACCCCTGATAACATCATTTTTGGTGATGGGAATACATGGCAGGCATTGATTGGTGAATCTATCTTGCTGTGGTTTGTTCATTATTTAGTCCTACGAGGCGTACAAACCGCTGCAGGTATTAATAAATTAGCCACCATGGCAAAACTCGTTCCCCTCGGGCTATTTATCGTTTTAGCATTTTTTGCGTTTAAACTCGACATTTTTAGTGCCGATTTTAGTGGGATTGAGCTAAAAATGCCTGTTTGGGAACAAGTTAAAGACACCATGTTAATTACCCTTTGGGTGTTTATTGGTATCGAAGGCGCTGTTGTGGTTTCCGCTCGAGCGAGAAACCGCCGTGATGTTGGTTTAGCAACGATATTCGCCGTTAGCTCTGCACTCATCATTTATATACTTGTTACATTATTATCACTCGGTATAATGCCTCGCGCTGAACTGGCAGAGATTAAAAACCCATCAATGGCCACTTTAATGGTTAATTTGATTGGTTCAAGTGGCGATATCATTATCGCTGCAGGTCTCATCATTTCAGTTTGTGGCGCTTACCTTAGCTGGACTATTATGGCTGCTGAGGTACCTTATATTGCAGCACAATATCAATCTTTCCCTAAAGTCTTCAATCGGCTAAATAAAAATGATGCCCCTTCTTCATCTTTATGGCTAACGAATGGCGCGGTACAGCTTTCTTTGGTCTTAATTTGGCTCAGTGGCAGTAATTACAATACATTACTGACAATTGCCTCAGAAATGATTTTAGTACCGTATTTTCTAGTCGGTGCATTCTTAATGAAAGTCGCATTTGAAAGGCACAGCAAAGCATTATTAATGGTTGGGTTCGTTGCAAGTATTTACGGCCTATGGTTATTATATGCCTCTGGGTTAATCAATCTTATGCTATCCGTTGTGTTATATGCTCCAGGAATCTTGGTGTTTTTCTATGCACGTCAACAACAGTCTTGTAAGGCTCCATTAAAGGCCATTGAAACCACTATGGCGTTCGCTATCATGGGGGCATCCCTTCCTGCCCTTTATTACTTAGTGGCTTGATGGCTATCAAGGAGGGTCTCTGCCCTCCTTTCCTTCATTCAATACAACTCCCCGTATTATATCGAGTTTTCTATTCGCTCAGCCTATCCTTACTTTATTATGCACTGTTTCCTATTTTATGATTAGTGACCTAAAACTGTTGTACTTACGCAATTGTATATAAATTTTATCAAAAAATAGTATGTTGTAACTAAAGTGTCAGTAATATGCGATTAGACATAAAAAACCGCTTTAGACTATAAGCCCAAAGCGGTTTTATTCATCCAAATTAAAAAATACGTTAGAGTTTTTGTGACAAACTTTCCATCGTTTGAATGATACGTTTGTCTGAAATTGGATATGGCGTTCCTAATTGTTGAGCAAATAGGCTTATACGTAATTCTTCAATCATCCAGCGAATTTCCTGCACCTCTGGTATATTTTTTTGAATAGGTGAAAGTTTCGTTAGCCATTGTTGCCACATATTTTGCACATGCTCAATTTTGCTCATTTGTGCGCGATCACGATTCGGGTCAATAGCCAGTTTTTCAAGGCGACGTTCAATGCCATTTAAATAACGTAGCACATCAGGTAAACGCTTCCAGCCATGTGCGGTCACAAACCCTTTAAAGACTAGGTTCCCCATTTGCGCTTTTAAATCAGAAAGTGCTAGTGCCATGGAAAAATCTACCCGCCCTTTCAAACGTTTATTAATGGCAAACACCGCGCTTAGAATTTGTTCAACTTGCTTCGCAATATTGACCACAACGTCATTGAGTTCTGCACGAGCAAACTCTTTAAGCTTCTCAAATTGCGCTTCATCCCATACAGCACCACCAAAGTTGGAGATCAGTTGATCAACCCCACAAGCAATACAATCGTCAATAAGGTCTAATACCTTACCATAAGGGTTAAAATACAAACCTAATTTAGATTTATTGGGTAGTTTTTCATGGAGATATTTAATTGGAGAAGGAATATTAAGCAATAATAATCGACGAACACCACTCCACATGGCTTGTTGCTGCTCAAATTCCGTTTCAAACACCCGAATACCGACACTGTTTTTTTCATCAACCAACGCTGGGTAGGCTTTCACTGAATAACCGCCCCTCTTTTGCTCATAGCGTTGTGGTAGTTCGCCAAAACTCCAGATATGTAATCCTGATTGCTCAATACCATCATCAACAACTTCAGAAAGCGTTTCTTGTACTTTTTCTTTTAAACTGCTTTTTAGAACATCAAGGTCTTGCCCCTCTGCGATGGTTTTATTTTTTTCACCAATCACGCGGTAAGTCATTTTTAAGTGCGCAGGAAGCTGGTCAAGCTGCCAAGCATCACGATCAACCGTAACGCCAGTCATCCGTCGTAGCTCTTTTTCTAGCTTATCTAATACATTTCCTTCTGGCTCTGCTACTCGCTCAAGAAACGCTGATGCATAATTAGGAGCAGGAACAAAATTTCGTCTGATAGGCTTAGGCAATGATTTGATTAATGCGACAATCAGTTCGTGACGCAATCCTGGCACCTGCCAGTCAAACCCACTATTTTGCACCTGATTTAAAATTGCTAACGGAATATATACCGTCACGCCATCCGCATCTGTTCCAGGTTCAAACTGATAACTTAAGCGGAATTTTAAATCACCTTGATGCCAATAATTGGGGTAATCAAGCGCGGAGACATTGCCTGCATCTTCCTTGATTAACATGCTCTTTTCAAAATTCAGCAAGTCAGCTTGCTGTTTTGACGCTGTTTTCCACCAATTATCAAAATGACGAGATGAAATCACATCGTTTGGAATACGTTGGTCATAAAAGGCAAATAGGGTTTCATCATCAACAAGGATGTCGCGGCGGCGAGATTTATGTTCTAAATCTTCAACTTCTGACAGCAATTTCAGGTTTTCTTTAAAGAACGCATGACGTGTTAACCAATCCCCTTCAACCAAGGCATGACGGATAAACAATTCACGACAAAGCAGCGGGTCAATATTGCCATAATTCACTTGCCGTGATGCCACAATTGGCAAACCATATAATGTCACTTTTTCAGATGCCATCACTGCGCCTTCTGATTTTGACCAATGTGGTTCACTATAGTTATGCTTAGTCAGGTGCGCCGCTAGAGGCTCAACCCACTCAACATCAATAGCGGCGGCAATACGCCCCCATAATTTTGATGTTTCAACCAACTCTGCAACCATGGCCCACTTAGGCGGTTTTTTGAACAAACCAGAGCCTGGGAAAATAGTAAAGCGCGCATTCCTTGCTCCAGTAAACTCATGTTTATCTGCATCTTTTTGCCCAATATGAGAAAGCAGGCCCGATAATAATGAAACATGGATCCCTCGAAAATCCGCTTCAACACTATTAATTGCAAAGCCTTGCTCTTTCACTACTTGACGTAACTGGGTATAAAGATCTTGCCATTCACGAATGCGTAAATAATTTAGAAAATCTTGGCGGCACATTTTGCGAAATTGCGCATTCGAAAGCTGGGTTTGTTGCTCTTTGAGGTAATCCCAAAGGTTTAAAAACGCCATAAAATCCGATTGCTTATCATGGAAGCGACGGTGTTTTTCATCAGAAGCTTGCTGCTTATCTAATGGGCGTTCTCTTGGGTCTTGAATCGATAGCGCCGATACAATAACCATCGTCTCACGTACTGCACCGTGTTTTCGCGCCTCAATCACCATCCGCGCCAATCGCGGATCAACGGGCAATTGCGCGAGTTGTCGGCCTATATCCGTAAGTTGATAGCCTTTATCCACTTGTTTATGTGGTTTAATACCACCGAGCTCTTCGAGTAACTTCACACCATCTTGAATATTGCGCTTATCTGGTGCTTCAACAAATGGAAATGCAGCAATATCCCCTAGCCCAATAGAGGTCATTTGCAAAATAACGGAAGCTAAATTAGTTCTTAGAATTTCAGGATCGGTAAATTCAGGGCGAGAAAGAAAGTCTTCCTCTGAATATAATCGAATACAAATACCATCGGAAACCCGTCCACAACGCCCTTTACGCTGGTTGGCTGATGCTTGTGAAATGGCTTCAACGGGTAAGCGTTGGACTTTAGTTCGATAGCTATAACGGCTAATTCGAGCATAACCCGTATCAATAACATACTTGATACCTGGAACTGTGAGTGATGTTTCCGCAACGTTAGTCGCTAAAATTATGCGTCTGCCACCATGAGGATGAAAAATTCGGTTCTGCTCGCTATTAGATAACCTTGCAAATAAAGGTAAAATTTCCGTATGACGCAATGACAATTTGGATAGTGCATCTGCGGTATCACGAATTTCCCGCTCTCCACTCATAAAAATTAAAATGTCGCCATTACCTTCAACAGATAATTCATTTACTGCATCAATGATCCCATCAATCTGGTCACGTTCGTTATCGTTATCATCCCCAATTATAGGGCGATAACGCACCTCAACCGGATAAGTACGCCCTGAAACCTCGACAATTGGAGCATGGTTAAAGTGTTTAGAAAAACGTTCAGGATCAATGGTTGCGGAAGTAATGATAACTTTTAAATCAGGCCGCTTTGGTAATAATTGGCGTAAATAGCCTAGAATAAAATCAATATTTAAACTTCTTTCATGGGCCTCATCAATGATGATGGTATCGTATTGCAGGAGCAATTTATCATTTTGTAATTCCGCCAGCAAAATACCGTCTGTCATTAATTTGACCTGAGTTGTTTCACTCACTTGGTCACTAAAACGTACCTTATAACCCACATTAGTACCAAGCTCGCACTCTAATTCATGAGCAAGACGGGTCGCAACCGAACGGGCCGCCAACCGTCTTGGTTGAGTATGACCAATAAAACCTTGGAGACCGCGGCCAAGCTCGAGGCAAATTTTCGGGATCTGTGTTGTTTTCCCTGATCCTGTTTCACCTGCAATAATCACCACTTGGTGCTTCTTAATTGCATCCAAGATAACGTCTTTCTTTTGACTAACAGGAAGATTATCTGGATAGACAATTTTAGGTGGGTTCAGTTTTTTTATCGCAACTTTTTGTTTTGCTAATTCAATATCTGCTTTAATCACATCGAGTACCGCATTACGTGATTTTTCATCACGGATTTTTGCAATACCTTGAATTCTTTTTTTCAGTAACCACTGATCACGCAGTGAAGTTTGTCCTATTTCAGCATTTAATGCCATCAGTATGGATTTCACGCTTTAAACCCTTATTTTTAATCAAGTACAATGCACGACGGCCTTTTACTTCGTCGTATAGCAGCAATATTTCGTTTTATTTTTTAGTTCTTGTTATTACATAAATAATACCATCAGTTTTTTTGAAGAAGGCAGTCTAATTTTCTTTCTATCAATCAGTTAGCTATCACGTATGATTATACGTAAAGCAACATCAATAAATTTAAGGACCATAATGAGTAACGTATTACTATTAAAATCAAGTATTCTGGCAGACAATTCTCAAAGCAATAAAATAGCCGATTACTTTATTCAACAATGGCAAGAAAAGAACCCTGAGGACACTGTGACTGTTCGAGATCTCGTCAATGAGCCAATCCCTGCCATTGATGGTGAAATTTTAGCAGCTTTTGGCCCTAGTGACACGAAAACAGAGCAACAACAAGCACATTTAGACCTGTCTAATTCCTTAATTGAAGAAATAAAAGCACATGATGTCATTGTTATTGCTGCGCCAATGTATAATTTTACGATCCCCTCACACTTAAAGCATTACTTTGATTTTATTGCGAGAGCAGGCCATACATTTAAATATACAGAACAAGGCTCTGTCGGTTTACTGGAAAATAAACGGGCATTTGTCTTAACCAGCCGTGGTGGAATATATAAAGATACCCCAGCAGATACCATGGTGCCTTATATGACTTTATTTTTAAATTTTCTGGGTATTAAAGATATTGAATTTGTTTTTGCCGAAGGCACAGCTTTAGGTAATGATTCAGTCGAAAAAGCCCACCAGCAAGCTCAACAACATATTAATGGCCTTATTGTCTAAATCAATCATCAAAACAACCTAAACTACCTTTGTTATTTTGTTATACTTTGCGCACTTTCTGAGTGCGTATTTTTATTTTTTCTTTAGCCATTGACCATTAATACCTCGCACATATTCCCCAGCGTTCGCCCTTTCGACTAGTTTTTGCCCTGCTATTCGAGCGACTTCATTGGTTTTAAGGTTATTTTTGGACGCAATTTCGCTGTACTTTTTTTCCCGTTCACGATTAATTTGTTCTGCTAATTTAACGGCTTCAACATTCTCAGTTTTTACTACCGCTAAGTAGCCTGATAGCGTTTCACCCAAAACCCCTTTTTCTTTTGCTTCATCCACCGTAAGTGAAAATGCTGAAAATACACTTAATAGTGAACACAGAGTTAATACTTTTATTATTCGGCTCATTTATCGCTGACCTCCCCGAATAAGTCGCTGTTTTCTTTGAGTAACTCTTCAACTTGCCTGTCAGCTTTTATCTGTATTTCGTGCTCTATTTTCACATTCATATTAATATTAATTGGCTTATCTGGTGTCGCAACTTCTACTCGCAAACATGCCACTAAGAAAAAAGCCATAATAATCACTGTACTTACTTTTAATGTACTCACGTTATTCCTTAAACCTTCATAGGTTCTTTTCAAGCCATTCTTCTAAAGAGCTACCAAATCGTAAACTACGCCACAGCTGAAAAATATTTTCTTCATGTTGGTAGTTTAAATGCACCTCCCGTTTTTTCTTTTCTTGAGCGTTAAAGCCTTCAAGGATTGTTTTCATCGTTAGCTGCCCTAGATTAGTGATATTCACATCGGTACGGCTACGTTTTATTTCTAAATACTGTAACCAGCCAATGGCAGACCCCGCAGAAATATTATCTTTTTGAATAGATTCTACAAATTGTGTATCTAACCGTAAGGTTAAAGGACCATTGTTTTCTACCCATCCTTGCTTGACTATCCACTCAGGATTATTCAGATAAAACGGAAGTTCACCATTTACTTTGCCTGAAACGGCAAATTGAGATACTTTTAGTATGGTAAATAATTGACTCAGTTCAATTTGATGTAATCGTATCGTCGATGCATCCGTTTGCGGCCAACGTAATAAGTCCATAGAGACATCACCGCCCAACATTTTAAACCCAACATTTGTGAGTTTCAGTGGTGCTGAATCTGTTGGCGGATAAGTTCCAACTAAGTCGGCTTTAATATCCGTCAGTTCAAAAAGGTTGTTGAGCTTTTTAATTCGCAATTCTACGGGAGATTTTTCCCCAAAAGTCCATGTGCTTTGCTTTAAACGCCATGGTAATACAAAATTTAAGCCAGATAACTCACCATCTTTTAACCAAAGACTTGTATTTTCCACACGCCAATGTCCACCAGCAATAAACCCATCCTCTGGGGTAATTGAAAATGCCGCTTGTGAGAATAACTTACCTTGCTTAAGTTCGAGTCCAAGATCGGCAGGTATTAATGTTTGAAATGCGGTGACAGACTGTTCTGGCCAGCGTGCCTCCCCTCTTAAACGCTCACCATCCCAACGCCCAAAAATAACAATGGGCCCCACATCTTGCGTGCTTAAATCACCTTTTAATTGAAATTCAGCAGGTGACTTTCCTTTAATATCCGCGTTCACTGTTATTTTTGGTAAATAACTTTCGACACCAAACTGCATTCGATTACTGGTTAATTGTAATGCACCATTAAAGCTAGCTTTTGTCCCATCTCTTTGCCACTGCAATGGCTTTATGAGTTTTAAGCGTGGGGCACTCATCGATAACAAACCATATTTAATTTGATCGAAGCCTGTTGTCAGATTATTTAAGGTAATTAATGAGTCTTGCCAACTACCATTGCCCTTAATATCCCAACGTGCTGCTAATGAAGGTAATTTGGCATTTCCCCAGTAATTCCAAAACCACTTACCATTATCAAGGGTAAATTTATTGGCTTTACCATCAAGGTGAATATCAAAGTCCCCCCAATATTGCTCTTGCACTTTTAATATTGCCTGTAGCCTTCCCGATATTCCTTCTTCGCTTAAAGATGTTCCAGCCAAAGGTAAACGGATCTCTTTTAACATGATCGTTGGCGATGCTCGCCCATAAGCTCTTAATAATGAGCCTGATAGTAAAGAGATTTTAGGTGAGGTTAATTGTCCTGAAATTTTCGCAGGCAGATTAATATCAAGAACCATATCATCATATTTAACTTGCCCATTTAGCTTAAAATCAACATCCGTATTTAATAAATCAAGATGCGTTTCTGGTAGCGTTAATACAATATTCCCCTTACCTTTCTTCGCCTGCGTCAACATATTCAAACGGCCAGAAAAAATCATATCGCCTAATGGTTTTTCCCAATTTTCAATTTGAAAGCTGACACCACCTTCTATGGGTATCCCTGCCTCTTCCCATTGCCATTTTCCTTGTGAAACGGTAACTATTGATGGTGATAATGCCCATGGAAGATTCAGTACCGTTTTTTGCATATCCGTGTCAGTGACAATTAACACTCCATTTTCATCTAGCCATGCTAATTTTGCTTGTAAATGTTTTTCAGGGCTTAATAATTTAAAATTGGCCTCCAACATTCCTTTTTGTGGAAGTTGGCTTGCAATGAGTGGTAATTGAACATCACCTGTTAATGTTATTGTTTGCTGTTGTTCTGGTAAAAATGCCGAGAACTCACTGATCACCAACTGTTTATCTTTAGTAATCAGCGAGGATAATCTTAAATTATCTCCTCTAAAATCAAACTGCAAAGGGATGTTTTTATCTGAACGGCGTAACCAAATACTCCCCTGGTAGTCATCCCATGGTTGGATATTGATATTATTTATGACCATAGAAAAAAGAGGAATTTTGTCAATCAGCTCAGCAATATTTAGCGGTTCTCCAGATGCCATTTCATCCGATTCAAGTGCGCTAATACACTCTGTAGAAACGTTAACATTATCTATATTTAAATGAAGTGGGAAAAAAGAAAGACGAGCATTTTGCAAATCAACAAGTTTGCAATTCTTTGCTGTTAAACTGAGCTCAGCGATCTGTAATTGCCCCTGAGCCATTCTTGGATCTAAAAATGATAATTGAAGTGGCTTTGGTAAGTAATGAGAAGCAACAACAGGAAGCCAGCGTGCGACTGTTATCCATAATATAGCTAAGAGAACAGCACTCCCTCCGAAAAACCAGAGTAAAATTTTGCCAGCTCTTTTAAATACCTGCATCAACTTCGTCCTTGTGAGATTAGCTCAGTACCATGATTGTTGAATTTTAATTCAATCTTTACATTAACTCGTTGTCTAAAAAGCATAAACCATATTCATATGTAAACAGATACCTATTTTCTTAATTTCTAGGTGATTTACAAACTTAATTGTCTTATTCTGAGTTTATCTTTTGTAGGTACACTATTTTATCTACTATTTTTATTGGTTCCTAAAAATTGGAGTCTCTTCGATGAAAATTGTTTCTTATAGTACCAAACAGTATGATCGCAAGCACATGGAGCAAGTTAATCAAGGCTCAGAATTTAATTTTAGTATTGAATACTTTGATTTTCCATTAACTGTTCAAACCGCCAAAAATGCCGTGGGGGCTGACGCAGTGTGTATTTTTGTTAATGATGAAGCCAATCGTGCTGTTTTAGAAGAGCTTGCAGCTTTAAATATTCACATTTTAGCTTTACGCTGCGCTGGGTTTAATAATGTTGATCTTGAAGCTGCAAAAGAGCTTGGAATTCACGTTGTTCGTGTTCCAGCTTATTCGCCAGAAGCGGTTGCTGAACATGCGGTTGGAATGATGCTGTGCCTAAACCGCCGGATCCACCGTGCTTACCAACGAACCCGTGATGCGAACTTTTCGCTTGAGGGTTTAACTGGCTTTAACATGCATAATCGTACCGCAGGGATCATCGGAACGGGCAAAATTGGGCAAGCGACTTTACGTATTTTAAAAGGTTTTGGCATGCGCTTACTTGCACACGATCCCTACCCTAACCAAACAGTTTTAGACTTAGGTGCAGAGTATGTTGATTTAGATACTTTATATAAACAATCAGACGTTATCTCTCTTCATTGCCCTTTAACACCTGAAAATCATCATTTACTCGATGAAAGCGCTTTCAGTAAGATGAAAAAAGGGGTCATGATCATCAACACAAGTCGAGGAGCCTTAGTTGACTCTGTCGCCGCAATTAATGCATTGAAATCACAAAAAATCGGTTCACTTGGCATGGATGTCTATGAAAATGAACGTGATTTGTTTTTTGAAGATAAATCTAATGATGTGATTCAAGATGACGTTTTCCGCCGCCTTTCATCTTGTCACAATGTATTATTTACAGGCCATCAAGCATTTTTAACTGAAGAGGCTTTAACCAGTATTAGTCAAACAACTCTTAGCAATATTGATCAGGTTAGCCATGGCAAAGCCTGCCCGAATATTGTTAATGCTTAATTGGACGTTGGATTGATGAAACGTTTAATTCCACTGACCTTATTGGGTTTATTATTAGCGGCTTGCCAAACACATCAAGTCGATGCGAAGAACGACGATAAATCGATTCGAGATGCTTTAGTTCACCATCGCTATGTTTTAACTGAAGTTGACGGTAAACCCATTAAAGCAAAACAAACTGTTCCTTACATCGCTTTTGGAGAAAAGATGTTTGTTTCTGCCTCAATGTGTAATGACTTTAATGGATTAGGCTATATTAATAACGCTAATATCACCGTTAAAAACCTGACCAAGACGGAACTTGAATGTGTTGATGAAGATTTGTCTAAATGGGATACCATGTTAAAACGCATGCTTATAGAAGGTGCGACTATTAATTTAAAAAATAATCAACTCGTCTTAATTCAAGGACATTACAAATTAGTGTATTCCTTGCGTGATTACGTCAATTAGTCTCATATTCTAAATACAAAACCGTACTCATTAATGTGATTTCAAATGGGTACGGCTTTTATAGACCTATATCTATTCAAAACTACTTAGCCTTATCGAACAACAAGTCCACTTTCGTGATATGTGACATTTTATCCATATAATTACGGATATTGCTACTGAAAGCTAAGCCAGCAACAATACTTAGGCTACGTAACGTAGGAAAGATATAAAAATCGTTTATATCAATAGTCTCGCCGCGGTTTTCTAGCCAGACATCTAATAATGACATTTGAGGTGCGAGTTCGACGAGTAAAGTATGTGTTTCTTTTCGAAATTCAGCCAAGTCACCATAGGATTTTGACGTTCTCTCTTTATATGCAGCTCTAGCTTCATTTGTGCTTATTTCTGGGAAATCCGTTTCGACAAAACGGGGAGTCACTAATTTAGAGACGACACCAGATACGGCTTTAGACCAAGTTTCAATTTGTGGTGATAAAACCCCCGTAGCGTATTTTTTTTCACTTAGCTGGTCAATATAATGCACAATGTCTAGGCTTTCTGGTAAATAGCTCCCGTCATCTTTTTCTAAGATCGGTAGCATTTTTTTACCGATCATTCGGATGGGTGTCTCATGATCGTTATCCAACAGAACGATTTGCTCTACTGCAATATTTTTTAAGCCCAAAATCATTCTTGCTCTAACGCAAAATGGGCAGTGGTCATAGATATACAGTTTCATTTTTCACCTCACGGATAGTGATAAGCGCCAGTAGAACCTTAATACTAGTATATGTTAATGCACATATTTTGGGATTAATTTTTGTTTTTAGACACTTTAGTGTTTAGTGCACAAAATCCCAATCTAAAAAATAGCATTATGGCAGAATACCTATTTTGAAAATAAGAAATCAATCCCCTATGCCTATAAACAATATTGCTATTATCCTGTTTGATCGATTTGAAACCCTTGATGTGATGGGGCCTGTTGAAGTATTTGGTCGGCTCGACCATTGCCAAATTGATTTTATTTCACCAACAGGAATGCCAATGACAAGCTCTCAAGGTGTAACTGTTAATACGCACATGATTTCAACTCCATCCTATCGGCACATATTGATCCCTGGAGGGCAAGGCTCCCGCCCTCTTTCTATGGATGAAGATTATATCCAGTGGGTAAAAACACAGTTTGAATTTGCAGATACTGCCATTTCGGTTTGTACAGGTTCTGCCATACTGGCAAAAACCTCACTGTTAAATGGAGTAAAAGCAACAACGAACAAACTTGCTTATGAATGGGTAACCAGTCTAAATCATCTTGTTAAATGGCAACCGCTTGCACGTTGGGTTCATGATGGTAAGTTTTATACATCTTCTGGTATCAGTGCAGGTATTGATATGTCTCTACAAATCGTCAGTGATTTTTATGGTGTTGAAATAGCTAAAAGCATTGCATTAAGAATGGAATATATATGGAATCAAGATCCGAGTAACGACCCTTTTGCCAAAAACATCATATAAGATGTTTTTTAGTTTTTATACTCTACCTTATCGAACATTTATTACATTATGTTATTTATCAATGAGTATAATCAATATTTAATTATCTAGATTAGATATTAAGGATCAGAATATTAACAATGAATTATCTATGCATTAACTCATTTAAAAAATTGAATACTTACGTTTAATAAAACCTTAATATATTGATTTTAATCAATGATTTAAAATTCACGCTGAATTAGATTGTTGAAATAATATTATAATGATAACTTGATAACACCAGTGCTATTAATTTTATTGGCTATATTAACAATTAAAAGTGAATTTTTTCTTTTAATATCGTAGATATCCCACACTAAAAACAATGACTTTAATTATTTTATTATAAACAGAGATTTTTATCATAATTATGAGCATTAAAACTTTCAAATCGCTTTAATTTTTAATATACTATTCTCGTAATAGTTGACTAAAAATATCAAATAATAACCCTTCACAAAAATCGAGGATGTCATATGGACATTCATAGTATTATCGGTATAAAAATAAAAAACCGGAGAAAAGAGCTTGGTCTTTCTGGCGCTGATTTAGCTAATAAATTAAATTTAAGTCAGCAACAAATATCTCGATATGAGAATGGTATAAATAAAATACCTATTAACCATTTAGTTGATATCGCTGAAGTTTTGGATTGCCCAATCGAATGGTTTTTTCATGGTTATACAACTAGTTCAAAATCAAATAAAAACAAGCTATCTAATGAAACTAGCCAAGAATTAAAATATACAGCAGAGAGTGTCATTGCTCCAATAAAAAACCGTCCCTAAAAAATTTTTATTAAGATAGTCATTAATTATAAAAATAACATGGATGCATCAGCACCATGTTATTTTTATAGTTTGAGTTAAATAAAATGCCAGTCGTTATAATAACAACTGGCATTTTATAATAATTTAAACTCAATACATATTAATTAGTTTCTTGAATATTCCTCAAAAAACCTATTCAATTAATCATAAGTGATATTAAATACCATTTTTGAATTTACTTCACCAGCTGAAGTTGAACTGCCATATTGGTAGTATCGAGCCTTGTAATTTAAATCAAGATACTTTGTTTGTCGATCTGCTAAGACTCCAACTCTATACTTGTCATTAAATATAAGTGGTTTATTTGTATTACGTTCTAAAACCTGTACCCCGACGCCAGCCGCTCCATTTGATGACTTAATTTGATTAATCAAAACACCTTGTCGGTTATTCATCTTGTCTGGTACATCACCATTAAAAGTCATATTCACATTTGCAAAGCCAGAATAGCTAACACCACCACTACAGATCAATCTAATATCAAAGTTTTTCTCACCTGCAGTTGTACCTACACCATTGAGCTGAGAACGTTTAATTGGATCCAAATAAACATTTTTTTCATTCCCCCCCTCTACTTGGCAAGAAGGAGAAACTATTGTAATTGCTTCAGCATCTAACTTCGTTACTAAAAATGGATTGTTATTTGGAATATATCCATAAGATGTATAGTAACCACTCGCAATAACACCAGATCCTGTAACAGGAGCCGTTTTCACTAAAGTTAAAATAAACTTCGACCCAGCTAAGTAGTAGTTACTTGATGTTGGTGCATAAAATGTATCTGGGTATGTCATCCTTATCGCACCTTCACGGTGAAATTTCATACCAATTCCAGGAACATTTGTCTGATAAATTTTATTCCCTACAGGAACAAGACTCGACATAGTAACTAATGCTGAGATCGGTGTATTTCGAGTACAGTATGCATAAATAGCACTTGAGTTTTCTCTCATATCCCACGTTTGTTCAGCGATTGTATCCCCAACATTTAAATTAGGATCTACCACGACCCGTCCCATCTGCATATTAAGTTCATATGTACGAGTCGAAGTACGATTACAATATGCAGAAGCATAAGTTGCAGTAAGAAGCAATCCAATTCCGATATACAAACGATATTGTTTCGTTATTGACATAAACTTTCCTTGCTGTTTCCAGCTTCTAAAGAGAACGAGCACTGGCCATTGTCCCATTTAATAAATGCTTCTTTCGCGGTTTCACTGCTAATAAACACAGTTCCGCCTTGCCCAACAATACCGATTGACTCACCATTTTTATCAGTCACATTAGCACCGAACGGTAATGATTTATTGCCAGGTCTTACGACATTAAATGCAATATTTTTTTCTACTTTAGTACCAAACTTAATTTTAACTACGCTGCCTTCATAAGGTACAACTTGGCTTGTTGTATTTTCGAAAACAATATCTTCTGGGCTGCCCTTAGGGTCGATTTCTACATTGTTAATACGATAAGCTCTTACATAAGGTGCGATAGCGTAACCATTACTATCTACACGAGTTCCTGGCGCCCCCATAATGGATGCACCTTCAGCACCTTTTGCTTCAATTAACGCTAATGTTGTTGAACTATTAGGCGTCAATGTCACTCCCCCCGAGTGCACAACCATAGAACCATTAGCACCCAATCCAAATTGGCGGTATCCCTGGCCTTGGCTATAGTTAGCGTTGGTATTTACGAGTGAGGTACGGTATCCCGTATTCAAACCAATATTTTTCTCACCACCATTTGCAACCGAAGTGTTTATACCATAAGTCCAGTTATTCTCTTTATCGAATGCACCACTCGCACCAATTTGAGTTGAACCAAATTTTTCGTTATTGAATACTGTATTTGACGTCAATGTTGCACTCTGGCTTTCGCCAAAATACAGGGGATAACTCAGATTTAAACTTATACGGTCGTCTTTTTTATTATTATTAGTATTATCTGCATATACTCTCATCAGCGCGATACCATATGAGAGACGGTTATAATTATTGTTATAACTCAGTTGATATTGCTCTTCAGTTCCTGATTTATCCCAATAATTAGAGATACGGCCAGTAAAATAAATCCCACCGTACCCTTCTGGTAAGTTTTGGTTTATTGTATAGCTAAAGCCATTCTTTTCGCGGCCTAGCGTATTTTCTACGCCACGCTTATCATTATCTATTGCATACAATGCATTATTAATATTGTAATAATCTTTTGTTGAATATCGATAAGCAGCTAATACTAGGTTAGTATCTGTCTGTGTGAATAAACGACTAAATGTTAAACGATAACTTTGCCCATTCTCGGTTCTATATTTAAATGCAGTTCTTGATTGTGTTAAGTCAACTGCAACTGCACCAAATCCAGTATTGATACCTGTACCAACTAAATAAGCCTGGTAGTCATCAAATGCTGTCACACCGCCATAAAGTGTAAATGTATTATTCAAACCATGCTGAATAGTTCCCTGCATAATAAAGGGACGATTTCTTAATCCATCAGCATCTGCTTTACCACTAGCAACTTGATATCGAGTGAAACCTGGGCGTAATAATTGCGCTAACGATGAATATGGCACACTGAAAGTCGTTTCATTACCATCAGCTTCTTTTACTGTTACAACCAAATCATTCCCATAACCTGATGGATAAACATCCGTTAAGCTAAAAGGACCTGGAGAGACAGTTGTTTGGTAAATAATAGAGCCATTTTGCCTGACAGTGACCAAAGCATTACTTTGTGCTATACCTCTAATTTCAGGCGCATATGTTGACATCCCATCAGGGTACATGTTGTCATCTGTCGCCAGCTTTGCACCACGTAAGCTGATACTATCGAATAGATCGCCATCTGTATAAAATTGCCCAGCAGTCGCTTTTGATTTTAATCCTGCAATAGGTTTTTGTAAGTAAGTTTGATTGCTATTCCAATTCGTACCATCATGGCGCTGCCAGTTAAGGTTGCCAATATGCTTGAACAACCAACCATCAAAGCTTAACCCAGCATTTAATCCAAGGTAAGCGCTGGCGTTATCAGTTCCTTGAGAACCACTAGTATGATTATCATAATAGTTAGCCATATAGCTTACATTCAATGCAGGGATCCCTGTTTCCCAAAACTGAGGAGAAACATATCCACGGGAAATTCGCTGCTCATAAATTTGTGGAACAGAAATATCTAAACGTAGTGTCGATGCGTGGAAAATATCCACAACATCTTTTTCATTATTCCAATCTTTTAATGGTAAGCAACTGTCACTATCTTGGTTAAGTGTTGGGTTCAATTTTTCAGTATTAATACCAAAGTCAGAAAGCATTGCTGGCGTGTAGCACACCGCTAATCGACCATCTTTCTGCTCTTCAAAATTGAGATCATAGCGCCCCTTCCAGTTGTTATTTGTGTAAACATCAACTGAATATTTTCCAGGGCTAATTCCTGAAGAATTGAATCGCGCCAGATCAACGTCTTCTTTACTACCTATAATAAAACCACTATTAAACTCATAGGTTGTATCTTCTTCACTCCATGCATAAAATGTAGGTACCATACATGCAGTGACAAAGCAGGTCACAGAGAGCGTATTGCTATATTTATTTATTAACTCTCGCTGTTTCATCATATATTCCTATTTAACGGTAGTTTTCACCGCAATATCTGATCCATAATCATTAATATTATTAATTACGATGTTACTTCCTGAACTTACGACTTTTTTTAATTCTACCGTTGTTTGACTTTTGGGCTCTAATAAAACAGTTTTTTCATTTAAGCCAGACTTACCATCTGTTGAAATCTTTGTAACCGTAATATAGTAAGGAGTCGGATTATCGATAATAATATTCTTACCACTTGATTTGATGACAAGTTGCTCTGGCGCTAATTCACGGCTACCTAGCCCCGTTGGGCGATAAAAGAATTTAAAGCGAGAGCGGATCGCTAATTGCAATACATTCTGATTATCAGCCTCCTTACCTTTAGCCACCGGTGGAATGTCTAAAATATTTAACCACCATAAACTTTCTCTATCCTGAGGAATACTTCCTTTATCCATTAATTTGATTCGTAATGTTTGGCCACCTTTAGCCTCTACACGTGAAATTGGCGGTGTAATTTGAAAAGGTGTTTTTATCGTGTCTGGCGTTTCTGATGCATCACCGGTATCAAGCCAAGCTTGTGCAATCGCAGGACGATCCGCTGTGTTGTTTAATTGCACGGTAATTTCTTTTTCATTTCCAGGGTAAATAAACCGTGTGCCATTGACGATAATATTATTAGCAAATGAATGCATACTGAAAATGAAGCAGAATATAAAAACTATTGCTTTCATTTAAACCTCAAAATAAAAGCGGCAGTATAGCTACCGCTTATTAAAGTAATATTTACTTAATATTCAAATAATGTCATAGGAATAACACTAATAAATAATTAACTTACTGATCTCTTATTGGTAAGTGATTTCATAAGTAGCATAGCTTTTAACTTCACCTGTCGTTACCGTTTTAGGTGTAGAAGTTGCATAACCAACGTAATATTGGAAACGAGCACCATTCTCAACTTTTGTCACATCACCAGTAACTTTTTTCTGTGTTGGGTTACCAGGGATAATTTTACCTGTTAAGTCAGCGCTATCATCAACAGATAGTGCTAATTGGATGTTAGAAGCACCTGTGCTTTCAGTATTTGCTAAGTAACCTTCTGATTTCCCAGATGCACCTTGCAGTAAGTTACCACCAGTCCAGTTAACATTTAATAATGTTTTATCAATTGCTGCATCATTCGCTTTATCTTGCACATCTGCAGCAACACAATTAGTTACATCAATAACAAATGGCTTAGCTTTCAGTAAAACGTCTGCACCACCGTCACGAACTTCTGCTAATGAAACTGGCGCTAAGTAAACGCTAGCATCGCTACCTTGGCCGTCAACAGAAACAGTACAAGAAACATCAGTCACTTTACCGTGAAAGTTAACTTGGCCACCGCCAACGTTTGTACCAGCAGCGTTAGCTGTTGATAAACCGATAATTGTTGTTGCAACTGCAGTCAGTAATACTTTCTTCATTTTCATTTCCTAATATGAGATTTTTATTCTTACACTTACAAGAACTCATTAAGTTTTTGTTTTATTTAGTGGTAAAAATGAAAACAAAAATCCTATCGTACAATAAATATACGAATATTAAGGCTTATGTTTCATTTTGAAACCTTCTGCATTAATACAAATAAAGATGTTTCTTAATTAGTCCTATTTTCAATTAATAATCATATGCTCTATATGATCTCGAAAAGAGGATACATAATAACTTAAATTTTATTAAATCGTTTTTATCATTACATATCAAATTATTTGATAGGTGATACCTATTGAAAATGATCTATTGACTGAGGCATCTGATGTGTTGTTTTCGCTGATTTACACGTAAAAAGTTCAATTTTTAGATAAAAAAGTGATTTATAATAATTTTCTAGAATTTAAATATTTAAATTTAAACTTAAATGGTTTTTTATAAAACACGTTTTTCTGACTTATAGTGAAAAAAAAGACATTTGACTTACATTTGGATACTTTTTATCGCAAAATATCATCCAGACACATCATATTTAGAATAGTAAACAGAACATTAAATATAAATTATTTTAATGCATCTTCATAAGGATAATGATTACATTCTCAAAGATTTAAAAAATGATAATAGCGAATTATTATGCTTAACCCCAAGAAAACACCTAAAACGAGTATTTAGGGTTAATCATATCAGTAATTAGATTTATACAGAATAATATTTAATGCATATGAATTAAAGAATTATTTGAATCTGATTTAATCCAAATAGAAATATATAAATGGAAGGCTAAAAAAAAATAGATGGAAAAATAATAATAAAATCGCAATAAAATGCTTTATTCATTCAACAGCACAAACAAGTAATACATCTTAATGAGAGTATCAATAATAGAAACAATGTAAAAAAAAATTATCATTGTTTTTGATATAGAATAAAAAAAGCCATTAGTTAGTATAAAAAACAAACTGTTCTATATCAATTTTCGCATTTCATAACCATATGAAAACCATCATGATTTCTTAAAACGAACACCTCCCCAAAAAAAGATATTAACCTTCATTTTTAGCATTAAGAATATTCTTAATTTACGCATGTAGTGTGTAAGAGTGTGATCAACCACCTTAAATACATCAAAAAAAGACCAGTAAATAAACAATATCCTATCTTAAATTGCATCATATCGTTTTTATACATATTCGATTCGTGCAATAAGACCTATTTTTACCCCTATTACATAACATAAAGTAGCTAACTCTATTTTAGTATCGTTTTTTGAACATAATGAGACAATGCCCCATAAAAATATTTTACATCAACAATTTACGATAGTTCGATCATGTTCAACATTAAAAGCCATATGAAACGATAAAAATGTTGCCATCGAAGCACTTAAGACGCTCTACAAAATTTATACTAGACTCATGATAACTATCGAATAGATAACGACACTACTATTATCGGCCAATAACAGTAAAAGGTGAGTGAAAAATGATTTATTTTTGATTAAGGAAAAGCAAAAACCAAAACAGATTTTTGCTTTAGGAGAAAGACTAGATAATTTATTGTTGATCTCTGCGGTATAAGGCCCATTCTTCTATCTTCTCACCTGAAGGTAATGTACAAATACCCACTTGCCCTTCCCCAGTATCAATAATTTCAGATGTTCCACCAATTTTCCCACAATAAACTGAAGCCGGATTAGCCATTCCAATCGGCTTTGTCATATTCGTTTCTTTTGCGGTACACCCCACAACTAAAACTAAAGCTGAAAAGACCAGGTATTTTTTCATACACATCCTTATTTAGGTTGAGTTAAGTCAATTCATCTCACGACGAAAAACAACATCCCAATACTCCTTCAATGAGCCTTCTTAAAATGACCCATAAAAACATTACCAGGCTATATATTTACGGCCCTAGCCCAAGCACTATAAACAACTTATGTTATGAATAAATTCCTAAACTAAATTATTTCTTCTTACGATTATCAAAAATAACAATTAAAATCCCTAAGCAAGCAACAACAAGACTCCCAATAATGTAATTATGCCTATCAAATGCAAGGCCTGCATCTTTTATATTCTCACCATAGACGATAGGTATACTTACATCCATATTATATGATAGAAAAGCAGTAATGAGCCCAATAATCGTTAAAACGACACCAAACGTTTTCATTCTGTTCCCCTTAGATTACATTAATTTAGGATATGTTAACTAACAACCTAAATAAAAGCAAAGCTTATACTTACCATTACACTTTATATTTTAACAAAAAATGCGCAGCGTATTAACAACACCACAAACTATTTTCGACGAGATTTGATAACTAAAATTATATTAAAAAATTAGTCTAACTATTTAAAGGCAATCATGAGTGATTAGCTAAAAAGCATAATTAATCATTAATGCATGATGACTAAACCTTTCTAATAAAGGAAACTGTGATGTAGAAAAAAGGATATCCAATAATGTAATTAGATCAAGTCCAGGTAAGGATGCTTCCATTTTAATACCTATAATTAGAGAATAAAAAACTACGCCTTTATATTAATGTTATGGTGCCATTACTGGAATTTCATTCACACAACGTTGTTGCCAAATTTTTTGAAAATCAGCTTCAGGGATCATCTCACCTTCAAAATCAAATAAAGGAAAAGATAAAATATTCTTTTTATTTTTATCTTTTGCGACTTGAATAATAAATTTTTCATACTGGTAAGGTGCTTCATCTTTAAAGGTGAATACTTCACCACACACATTCCCTATTATATTATGAGGGGAGCCTACAGCTGCTGCATACAGTTTCACATTTCTAAACTCTGTCGCTTGTGGTTGATACATAAAGTTTGCCACCATCAATTTAGCCTGAGCCGTTACATCCAATTGAGGATTAAGGTTTAATGAGACACCAAGTACAAACGCAAATAGTATCAATATTAAAAAACAGAGTATGCGAAAGAAGGTTGTAATCATAAGTAAAAACCATTTACGGTGAACATAATTAAAATTCACCTCCTATCAGGAACAATAAGAACAATATAAGTTAGCTAGTTATAAAAAATCGTGGATATTTAACAATCCCCCCACTAGTAACGTTCAAAAACGCCGTAGTCTGGTCTTTCCCCTCTCATAACGGCGCGTTGTTGTTCGTGAACTGCTTCTCTATCTATGCGCTTTTGCTCCGATGTACGCAAATCTTTATGCGGCTTTGGCCATGTAGACTTATTAGGTTCAAAAGTTGGATTCGAAGAACATCCTGAGATGATGCATAAACAAAGCAGTGAATATATAGATTTCATGTTATTTCATAATTTCATCGAAAATAAGCAAGAAATCTAGCAAATTTGACGAATAATAACAATTAATTAAGTACTTTTGACTATATAAATTTTAAATTAAATGTAAATTTATACAACATTGTAATAGATGTAAAAATTTGTTAGCTTATTCACTTGTGTATTTAACTTAAAATAAATTAAGTAGATACACTAACATCAAACAACAGGAGTAAACTCCATGATAACGAAGTACACTCTATTTATCGGGTTTTGGTCAATTCTAGCACTGAGTGTTGGAATCATTTATTCCCATATTTAATACACCAGCAAAAACAGGTTTATTTATCTGAACGTTCTAACAAACTGCGTGCCTGTTATCCGATAGAAAAAAGGCACGCAGTTCTCTTTCCGTCCCTATTTGTACAATGACTATAAAACCAATAGTGATAATTTAAAAACTAAGAAAGGCTCTATCGTCTCAACTGCAATAAGAGCCGCTTTTCCCAAAATAGCAACCACATTAGACCTTCTATTTAGCCCAACTATCATTGAATATATTTAAAGAAAATCATAAAAAGGTATTCATCAAAGATAGTCCTATCTCTCTCTACATATTTAAATTCCTATCATTAAATTATAAAGCAAGAAACAGAGATTGCTATCGTCTCACCTAAGTTATGGTTTATACACATAAACTAAGGAGCATCATGATGTTATTAAAAAACAAAGTTGCAATTATTACGGGAGCATCTTCTGGCATAGGTAAATCGACAGCCCTTCTATTTGCTAAACATGGAGCATCTGTCTGTTTAACTGCAAGACGCGAAGAAAACCTCCGCAAGATTGTAAGTGAAATACAAGGATATAGCGGTAAGGTCATTTATCATGTGGGTGATATCTGTGTAGAAGAGACGCATAGTGCCATCATCGATAAAACACTTAATGAATTTGGTAAGCTTGATATTGCAATAAATAATGCAGGCTCTGTTGGTACTTTAAAACCTTTAGCGGACTTTACGTTAGAAGAATGGTTTCAAGTACAAAATGCAAATATTACCGCTGCATTTATGGGGGCGAAAAGCCAAATTCCTGCCATGATTAAAACAGGTGGTGGATCACTTGTCTTTACATCTAGCTTTGTAGGAACTAGCTCAGCTTTACCTTATATGACGGCCTATGGCGTAGCGAAAACTGCTTTAATTGCCTTGGCTAAAGGGATCACTGCGGATTATGCCACACAAAATATTCGAGCAAATGCTCTATTACCTGGCGGTGTAAATACAGATATGGCTGGCGATCAACAGCAAAGAGATTGGGCTGCTAATTTACATGCTATGAAAAGATTGGCTGAGCCTGAAGAAATCGCTTCAGCCGCATTATTTTTAGCCAGTTCAATGTCAAGCTTTGTGACAGGAACTGCGCTGTTTGTAGATGGCGGCAATTCTGCCATCAAGTAAAAAGCAATACTAACTTTCAACGAAAAATCGGAGTCGTTAACCCCTACCTTTTGGTCTATTCATGATGTGGTCTTCCCAATCAACCACATCAATTTCCCTAACGGCAATATGCCGCACAGACACACCTTCATTATGCATTGCAGCTTTGGAACCTGTTTTTAACGGGTGCCAAGCAGGTAAGCTTTTTCCTTCAAGCAATAAACGATAAGCACAAGTCGTTGGTAACCACTCAAAAGTTTCTAAATTATAACGGTTGAGCTTGATGCAATCCGCCTCGTACTCAAAGCGATTTTCATAATGCTTGCACTGGCAGGTTTTCAAATTTAATTGGTTGCAAGCCACATTGGTGAAATAGATTTCATCAGTATCTTCATCCATTAATTTATGTAAGCAACATTGCCCACATCCATCACACAAAGATTCCCATTCATCATCTGTCATTTCATCTAGTGTCTTAACCTGCCAGAACTGCGACATAATACTTATCAATCCTATACTTAAATAACTCGAGTTGTCAGCGAGTGGTCATTAATCGATAGCTTTAACATATCACCAGAGGCCAATGGACCGACACCTTCTGGGGTTCCCGTCAAAATGACATCCCCTGCACGTAATGTGAAGAAGCGGGACATATAGCTAATAAGAGGTAAAATCGGCGTGATCATATCACGCGTTGAGCCTTCTTGGCGAATTTCCCCATTAATTTCCAGTGATAACTGAACATTCTGCAATTCACTTGGATTATTGACTGGAATAAACCCTGAAATTGGGCAAGAACCATCGAACGCTTTACTTTTTTCCCACGGCTGACCCGCTTTCTTAAATTTTGCCTGTAAATCACGCAATGTTAAGTCCAGTGCAACGGCATAACCTGCAATTGCACGAGAAACACGGTCTTCGTCCGCATTTTTTAATGGCATGCCAATCAAAATTGCCATTTCGACTTCATGGTGAACAGCACCCAAATCCTTTGGAATAACAATCGATTGAGTGATATCACAAAGTGCAGTTTCAGGTTTGATAAAGATAACCGGCTCCTCGGGTACAGCTGAGCCCATCTCTTTGATATGCTTGGCATAGTTACTACCTACACAAACAACTTTGTTTGCTGGAAAATCAAGTAAAGCACCTTGCCAGTCACGATGTTGATACATAAGGGTAACTCCTATTATCGTTATTGTATTTTTTGAGCGATGCCATCGGCCATCAGGCTAACACTCAATGCAAAATAGTATGAGCGATTCCAATGCATGATGGTGCGAAAGTTCTCTGTCACTAAAAATGTTCTACCTTCAGGATCATCCGGAATAACAACCCATGTTTTTACATCCGGCGATAGTTGTGCAAATGCAGGTAACTTAACCCCTAATTGCTGCCAATCACTGACAGTTTTGCCTTGTTCTGCTTTAACGCCTTCTAAAGCTCGGCCAAAGTCCGCTGGTAAACTGACTTGGTAGCCCCATGGTAATTGGGATTGCCAACCTTCTGTTGATAAATAATTGGCGATTGAGGCGAAAACATCCGCTTTATTATTCCAAATATCCATCTTTCCATCGCCATCACCATCTGCCGCATAAGACAAATAGGATGTTGGCATAAACTGACTCTGACCCATCGCACCAGCCCATGAGCCTTTTAATTGCTGGTCTTCAGGGATATACCCCTTATCCATTATCTCTAGTGCTGCCAGCAATTGCTTGCTAAAAAGCGCTT
This sequence comes from Providencia sp. PROV129, assembly GCF_028482245.1. Taxonomy (NCBI): domain Bacteria; kingdom Pseudomonadati; phylum Pseudomonadota; class Gammaproteobacteria; order Enterobacterales; family Morganellaceae; genus Providencia; species Providencia sp. PROV129. Next base: position 255,284 of record NZ_JAMPQD010000006.1, on the reverse strand, counting down.
CACGGCGACCCTCGAAAGATAACGTGGCGAGCGCTGAAATGACGTCTTCTTTTCCTTGTGAGCGCCCAAAGCCACTTTCAAGCCCCCAAAGGGAAACAATAAATTGCGGTGGAACACCATATTTTTGGCTAATTGAATCAAGCAGCGCCTTGTTTTCAATATACTTATCATACCCCGCATTGATACGTGATTGCGGAAGGACATTTTTCAGGTAGCTTGCTAATGTGACCGTTGCTCTTTTTTCTGGCTGCCCTTTATCCGCTTTTACCACTCGTTCGATAAAATGAATATTTGCAAAACCACGTTCGATCGTGGCGGGTTTGATCCCTTGAGCAATAGCATGTTCTTTCAATAATTCCACATAAGCAGGAAATTGCGAAGGTTCACGCTGCTCAATAGGAAACGCTTTATCTAGTGCAGCAACTTCTTGGATAATCGCCGCACTTTGTTCCGCAGTAATCGGTTGAGTCGCAACCGTTCCATGTTGTTTCGCTGAGCAACTTGCTAAAAGCAAACCAGCGACTAATGTATATAATAACGTTGGTTTCATTTGTATCCTCCAGAGCACACAAAGCTTTTCAGGTTTTTCTTAAATTACTTTAAATATTAAGCTCTTTATGTTCTGAAAGCAGATCCTCCACTGGAGGCGGAAATTGTAAGTAATAACCAACTTCTTGTAAGTCAGCCTTAACTCGTGATAAATCAGCATTAGCAAGCTTTTCACGCTTGTCTAACGCAATCACCATAGCAAATTGAGGTGTTCCAAATTGGGCTAATAACTCTTCAGGAACGCGTGAAAAATCATCTTTCTTTTCAACATAAAGATAGGTTTGTTCACGCTTAGGGCTTCTATAAATTGCACAAATCATTATATTTAACTCTTTTTCTTAGTTCATTAGCTTGCTTGAAGAATGTAGTAACTATAACATGCTATTGTTTTACAGAATATCTTCACCCGAGGATTGTTTCGGAAATTTTAATTTGCTGAGTCTAGATAGATGCCACAATCGCCAATAGAACTTAAAGGCAGCAGTTTTACTCTTTCAGTTATTCACTTATACAGTGAAGAGCCTAAACTCATCAAAAAAGCGCTGCAAGAAAAAGTAAGTCAGGCTCCTGATTTCTTTAAAAATGCCCCTGTTGTCATCAATATTGCGGAATTAACTGCACATGCAGATTTATACAGCATACATAAATCTGTGGTTTCTGCGGGGTTACGTATTGTTGGAGTTAGTGGGTGTACAGACCCTTTATTGCGCCAAAAAGCCAATGAAGCAGGCTTACCAATATTAAGTGAAGGTAAAAGCCAGAAACCTGTTGAAATTCAGGCTGAGGCAAGTGTTGCCGCGGTACAAAATGAGCCCGTTTATCGTAAGACTCGAATTATCAATACCCCTGTTCGTTCTGGGCAACGTATTTACGCACCAAATAGTGATCTTATCGTCACAAGTAATGTAAGTGCAGGTGCAGAACTGTTAGCAGATGGTAATATTCATATATATGGTGTGATGCGCGGTCGTGCCTTAGCAGGTGCTTCTGGTGATATTGAAAGTCAGATTTATTGTACGCATTTGCAAGCAGAGTTAGTCTCTATTGCAGGTGAATATTGGCTGAGCGATCAAATCCCTGCTGAATTTCTCGCCAAAGCAGCTAAACTTCGTTTAGTTGATAACAAACTTAACATCGAATATTTAAATTAGACCTTATTTACAAGGAATTATTCATGGCACGCATAATTGTAGTGACTTCTGGTAAAGGTGGTGTTGGTAAAACCACTTCAAGCGCGGCCATAGCAACTGGCCTAGCACAAAAAGGGAAAAAAACTGTCGTAATCGATTTCGATATCGGTCTACGTAACCTTGACCTCATCATGGGGTGTGAACGTCGAGTTGTCTATGACTTCGTCAACGTTATCCAAGGTGATGCAACGCTAAATCAAGCCTTAATTAAAGACAAACGTACCGAAAATCTGTTTATTTTACCTGCCTCACAAACGCGTGATAAAGACGCATTAACCCGTGAAGGCGTGGAAAAGATTCTTGATGAGCTCGGTGATAATCTTGGTTTTGATTTTATTGTCTGCGATTCACCTGCAGGTATTGAAAGTGGTGCATTAATGGCGCTGTATTTTGCTGACGAAGCCATTATTACGACCAACCCAGAAGTGTCTTCAGTTCGTGACTCAGACCGCATTTTAGGTATTTTAGCCTCTAAATCACGTCGTGCAGAAAAAGGCCAAGACCCAATAAAAGAACACCTTCTACTGACCCGTTATAACCCAGGGCGGGTGACCCGCGGTGATATGTTAAGTATGGAAGATGTGCTGGAAATCCTTTGCATTCCATTGATTGGGGTTATTCCAGAAGATCAATCTGTTTTGCGCTCATCTAACCAAGGTGAACCTGTTATTTTAGATAAAGAGTCTGAAGCAGGCCAAGCTTACGATGACTGTGTCGCGCGTATTTTAGGTGAAGATCGCCCTATCCGTTTCATTGAAGAAGAGAAAAAAGGCTTCTTAAAACGCCTATTTGGGGGGTAAATAATGGCTTTATTGGATTTCTTTCTGTCGAGAAAAAAGACGACAGCGAATATCGCAAAAGAGCGATTACAAATCATCGTTGCGGAACGCCGCCGTGGTGATAGCGAACCCGCATACCTTGCTGATATGAAACGCGATATTTTGCAGGTTATCTGCAAGTATGTCCAAGTTGATCCTGAGATGTTATCAGTACAATTTGAACAAAAAGACGATGATATTTCTGTTCTTGAGTTAAACGTTACGCTACCAGAAGGTGACGAAATTAAAACGACTACAACAGAAAAATAATTCGCAAAGAAGCCGCTATGTTGTATGGCGGCTTGCTTTTTATTACCAATAGTTTATTAGCAATATATAACAATAGGCTCAGGCTCACCTTTGCCACAAATATTAGTCATCTTTTCAGGTTGAAAACCACCACGGTTCGGCAATTTATAGCTTGAATTTAATTGCTAATGTAACCTGTTTTTTAAAGCCTTCTGGCGGTATACCAACAGAACTGCTCTTCGCTATTGCCGTTAACGCTGCTTGGTCGAGTTGAGCATGCATAGAGGACTTAGTAATACTTACCTTGGTTATCTCCCCCAATGGCGTTAGCGTAAAACTCACCTCTACCGTTCCTTGAATATTGGTATTTCTCGCTTTTCTGGGATAACGTTTATGGCGCTCTATTTCACGGAGTAATTTATCAATATAAGATTGGTGACTCGCACTTATACTGTCCCCAACCGCCCTCGTATTTTGTGCCCCCTGTTCGCCTGCGGCATCAGAGAACGTGTTATTTTGCCCTGCTTGTTGCTCTTGTTTTACATCATCGTTTTTTTCACTTTTTTGTTGCTGTTCTTTTTGCTGCTTAATAACCTTTTTATTTGGTTGTTTTTCATCTTTTTTCTCGATGTTTTTTTTCTGAGTTGCTGAAACTTTATTTTCATCACTGTGCGTGCTTTTTTTATTCGCAACTTTAATTACAGCATTTTCATTTTGTTGTGGTTCTGAGAGCAATCCACCTGTTAACTCATTATGTAATGTGACATCATTTATTTGCTTTTCAATTACATTTTGCGTCAGTGCAAAAGAGATTATCGCCGCTTTTATTGGCGTATAAATTTGTGCGAAACGTGTTTTCTCTGCACTTAAACAATAAAAAACAATACCAAAATGAAATAATAGCGAAACCATAACTGCAAGTTTAAAATTAAAACGTAAAGTAATCATTTTAATATCCCTAATAGCCCCTTCGTTAATGCCACAACATAACTACATCAACGAAGGGGGATCCCTTTTAGAAGCGACTAGCTACATTGAAGCGTATCGTTCTACCTGGGGCCGGCATCATACTGCGGGTTAATGGGTCAATGTAATATTCATCAAATAAATTTGTGGCTAATAATTCAAGGGATAGGTCTTTATTAAACTGATAATTCACATAAGCATCCGCGGTAAAAACAGCATTCCAACTCATCGGGTCATTGTTTAATGGCGCATATGAGTATGGATATTTATCTATCATTTCCGCTTCATCCTCATTTTTTGCTTTGCTGTGATAACGCATACGGCTACCTACCTCTAAACGTTCATCTAAGAAGCGTAAACCTAGGTTGGCATGGATGCTGTATTTAGGTTGCAATTGGGTACGCAAATAGCCGCCAGGGAACCCTGCTGTTGTACACTCTGAGCCACCAAATTTGTTATAGGGGTCCATAACCATCAGTGAGACTTCATCGCAAACTTCATTTTTTAAGCGGTAATCAACCCCTAAGTCACCAAATACCCAGCCATTATCATAACGCGCTAATAATTCCAGACCGGCCGTATTATGTTTATCAACCTGCGTAAAGACTAACCTGTAGTTCCTATCAAATGCATTTGTGACAACCGTGTTATAGTAATTTATGCGTAAGTCGGCATGGTTTTCTGCCGCAACGAGATCTTGGAAATTACGCACATACCCCAGTTCTATCGTATGGCTGCGTTCTGGCAAATAAACCGGTGGCGTGTAATTCGGCTCTCTTCCTCCCGAAAAACCAATCGTGTCTTCAAAGATACTTGGCATTCTAACGGTTTCTAAATAACGCCCAAATATTCGGTCGTTCTCTGTTAGGTAAATAGTTGCTCCTAACGCTGGCGCCCAAGCCGATTCTTCATTTCTTTTTGGCACTTTAAATTTTTGTTTATCTGCAACCATCACTTCATTATTTATACTACTTATTACCGCTACTTTTTTTGCTATTAACCCTGTTACGGGGTCTATAGCATCTTCTTTTAAATCAATTTCGCCATTATAGAATGGATTGTTTTTACGTATAAACCTATTATTTTCATCTACTTTCCATTCCGCTAAATGGTTCTTCTCTACAATTCTATATTCTTGCTTTTTTCCATCAGGAGTTACTATTTTCCCCATTATTATAGTAGAGGGAGGCATTGACAGTGCTTTTTCAACTAACCTAGTCTGAGCATGTGAATTATTTTTTAAATCATTAAACGTTCGCCCTTTATCATCGACATATTTTTGTATTAGATGATATTCTGCTGAAGTTAATATACGAGACAAGCTATATTTTTTAGCTATTATATGGCTATAAGGTGCATAATTTACATCTTTGGCCGCGATGCGCCTCTCTTTTAATAAATCTCTTGACCAGTAACTAATATATTGAGCCCCCGCATTCAGGCTTAACCAATCAGTAGGCTGCCAATCAAACCGAATAGTACCATTATATTCCCGACGCTTACCTTCCCTAGGGATAGCACGGAACATGTTCCCCTTTGGGCTAGAATCCGAATTAAAAATATCTTCACGGCTACCAATGGTTTCATCAATTAAGCTTCCCATTAAAATCACTTTAAATTCAGGTGTAATTTGAAACTTATTGGATAATGAAACACCATAGCGATCGTTAAGTTGGTTTAATTTAATCCCATCAACTAAGGTGCCATTGATAGCAGGATTTTTAGCCACATTTTTATCTCGACCAAATTCATAATTCCAATCCCTTTCCATTGGTTCCCTAGGCTGGCCACCTGCGGTATTTGTGTTTAAATTAGTTTTTGTCAACCAATAACCTAATCGGAAATCAACCCAACCAATGGACTCGGGTTTGAACGAATAATTGGCGTAAAAAGTATTTAACGCCAATTTAGCTAAAGGCCATTGCGGAATTTTCCCTTCTAAATCATGATAACGAATTTGCGATGGCATGATTTCGCCATAGTGACTTGATGTATGCATATAACCAAGGGATAAGTCTTGTGCATAAGGTAGCATCAAATTTAATTTAGCCAGCCATGTCGACATTTCATTTGATGTATTTGCCACCTCTGTATTTGGCCCGTAAATCCTAGCAACAAAGGGTATATATGGGTCTATCGCCTTATTTGTGTTATTAGGGTCATAGGTAATAATATCATCATAAAATTTATTCGCCCCACGGCGCCCTGCAAAATAGTTGCCTTGGTTGCGGTAGCTGTATGCCAACATCAAATCAAACTTTTCTTGCCGTGTCCCAATGGCAATGCGCGCTGCGTTATCTTGCAGATTAAAGAAATTGGCATTACCTTTACTACGAGCATCAACAAGCATTTCGTGATCTTGAAAATAAATTCCACGAAACTTCTGCATGTCTAGCGTACTCAATAGTCGCTTATCATCGCGATAGTCTATACCGTGGTTTAAATGATTAACCCTCGGTTTTGTGGAGTTACTCGATGTTTCTAACTTAATATCAAAACCAAACTTCTCATATTTATCCACAACATCATCAATGCCTAGGGTCGTTATCGCCACCCCACCACCTGTGGAGGTACGCACATCGCGGTCTAGCGTTGCGCTTTTCATGACCTTAATGCTGCTAATCATATTTGGGTCGATATAATTACGGTTATTCGCCCCGTTGTAGCCACGCCACACAGTGATAGCCTGTTCTGTGCCATCGACAGTTACCGGGACGCGCCCTTGCCCCTGTACCCCTCGTACATTGGGGTCTATTGCCCCGCTATTACGGGCATCACCGCTGTACACCCCTACCGCATGGTTTATGGTATCTGCAGGGTTGGTGCCTTTATAGCGTTCGATTTCTTCTTTACTGATGTAAATATTCGATTCGTCTTTATCATATTGGTCATCTGCCCCTTTTCTATCACGCTCTTTGATAGTGGTCGCTTTATCATTTACCACAATAGAGCCGATGTTTTCGCTTTGTTGTGCATAGACTAAGTGTGTAATACTACCAATAGATAACCCTGTCGCGATATTAATGGCTATCACAGTTTTTATTTTCATTATTTGTTCCGGTGAAAATTAAAATTTCTTGGTGAAATTGACACCGACTTCACTTTGCTTAAAAGAATAAATAATATCCGCCTTACTTTTATTCACTTGGCTATTGAAATAAACTGAAGGCGTAAAACTTAATACTTTGTTATTATCAAAGGTCATTTGGGTATTTAAATATCCATTGTGGTCTTTTCTTTTTACATTTAAAAATGCATCAAACTGTTTGAAATTTGTTTGCTTGTAACCTAGCACAACAAGTAAATCACACAATTCAGTGACTTTTAAAAAACCAACTCTGACCCCATACTGTGAATAGCTATCACTATTGCGTTGTTTTTCCCTATTGGCGCCATGAATGCCCCCAAAAGCGATTAGCCGAGGGTTGATTAAATAGGTACCAACAATTGAATAAACCCATTTATCACCATCATTGAAACTATACTCGTGAGGGTAAGTTTTATTTTTATAATCGATATCACCTAAAAAGCTCACCTGGTGATTTAGCGTATACTCTGTCGCTATTTTCCCCCCTAGGCTTAAATTATAATATTGGTTATCATGCCACTTCGCCTCAACTGTAGGCTGTATACGGACTTTGGCGTTAGCGTCCTCATATTGATAACCCCCGCTAACAAATATATTCATTTTTCTAACCGTGACTGTTTTCATCGGTTCTACCCCAACCGCGCCCAATGATAATAACCCTGAATGGTTACCCACGAGAGGAAAACGCTTTGCTGATTTAATATAATAATGCCATTTTCCACCAGCGATAGATTGGTTGGTACTATTCATACACTTACCATGAAAACAGTGTGTTTCTCGGCTGTTTGATGCTTCATTTAAATTAAAATCATAACTCGAACCAAGTTTAATAGTGCCTTGCCAATGATTTTTATTTTTTAAATCTATTATTTGACGATTAATATAACCCGCGAGTTTTCCTGATATTTTATCCCCGTATTTATTTTGTACGCTTTGGTATAAAGATAGTGCCGACTCATAATGTTTAACATAAAGCAATGCTCGTGCGAGCTTTAATTCAACTAGCAACATATTAGGTTTTTGAGCCAAAATTTCATTATATAGCTTAATAGCATCACTATATTTTTTCTTTGAAATTGCCTTTACAGAATAAATATACTTTACTAGTTCTTTGTCATGTTTTTGATGACTAATATAACCATTGATAATAGCATCTATTTTTTCGAATTCGTGTTTATGAACCAGATCATAAAGAATAAAACCAAGTTCGTCGATGCTTTTTTTGCTATTTTTCACATTATTTATTCCTAATTTATATTCTTTATTATTATAACTATTTAAAATACCAATAAGTTCCTCTTTTAATTTTGGCTCTGCAAATGCAGTAAATTGAAAAGTGAGCAACAATAAAATAATACATATTGAAAATATTTTTTTATTAAAAGCTAACATAAAGAAATCACCATTTGTTCGATAAAATAAAAAGTAGACAAAATTACTTTTGCCTACTTTTTTTTATCCAATTATATTTTCAGTAATTATTAGTCTTTCTGGCCACCAAATGCCGTATCTAATTCACGATTGTTGTCATAAGAAAGAATACCGGCCACTTGTTCTGCATTATCACCAAAGAATTGTCCCATGCTGTTACCATGATGTGTTTCATTGGCAATGGCAGTACCGCTAAATTTACCATCTTCTTCAATGGCCCCCATCATGGAGTGGTTATTCGTTCCTTCTAATGCACCTGTATATGACTTATCCGCAAAATTAGCATTAAACCAACCTGTCTGTTTTGCTTCACCCGCAAACTGGTTAACACCTGCTATGGTATAAGTCGCTTGGCCACTGGTTGGGACTTCTGTTGTTGCATTCGCACCGGAGAAATAAACCGTGTGCATTGCATCATCCGCTAAACCAGTTTGTGACCAGTCACCAAAATATACCTCGGCATCTGCAACCTGGCTAAATTGGAATTTGCCCATTCTGCCATGTGGACTACCGCCGCTTTCCAAAATATAAACGTTATCTGGCTTTTGCGTTACTAAGTTTTTTAAGCCTGAAAATGAAATTGTTTTGCCTTCTCTCATAAAGCGAGAGCCGATACCCGGTGCGCCAATACTGCCAGCATGAGGCCCCATAGTTGATTGAGTTTTCCCGACAATAATATTTGTTTCATTAAATTCGTAACTTAAGCTTTGCTTTGATTCTGTTTCAGCCATAACACCAACAGAAAATACAGAGAAAGATACAGCGGCGGTAATTAATGATAATTTCTTCATTTGTGAATCCTTTTTCAACTGAAGTGTGAATTAAATAACGCGGTTAAAAAACACATTAAATAAAAGATTATTCTTTCCTTTAATATTCAAGATTCAGTATATAAAAATGATTTTCATTTACAAATGCGGGGGATATAATTCAAAATTATATTATTAGGCCATAAAGCAAAATAATCTTTTTATTTTTAGTGGGTTAATCAATAGCCCTACAACGCGTAACTTTATTTGTTGAGGCTTAAATAAAGTGTTAATTGAATTTTTAAGAGTAATTACAATTATTAGATGAAAATGGAATGATTATATTTATGAGTAAATGCGGTGGTGTTTTTACAAGCTCATTGAGGAATAATAAACATAAAAATAAAGTTGAGTAAAATAGACTTGGTTATTCTAATGATTAGGTACAAGAAGCGCCCTTCTTGTACCTTGATACGCTATACGCTTGCTAGTAATTTAGCTATGGGCTCTGCCAGTAATCGACCGCGCCAGCCTGTCAATAATTCAGGTGGCGTGGAGGAAGATTTAATTCCCCAATGAATAGATAGTAGCTGATTTATTTGTCGCCTCGATGCTAATAGCTCTGCATTAAACTTTTCATTTTCAGCGATATCTTTAACTACTGCTTTAATTTCTTTAAAGACATTTTTATATTGGCTTTGTTCGGTAATATTCGCCACTGGTGTTGGGTATAGGCTTGGATCAAGCTTCTTAGCTTGCTCAACTATGCTTAGCAAACGCTTACCGTGACAACGAATCTCTTGTCCTGTCAAACCAAGGCTATCTAGCTCGCCAAGAGTGGTTGGTAGGAAACGTGCAACTTTCCACAGATGTTCTTCTTTTACGACAAAATTAATCGCCATATCCCGTGCTTTAGCTTGGTTCAAACGCCAATCGGCAAGTAATTGCAAGCATGCCAGTTGCTCATCACGTAACTGGCACGCATTGTGAATGTTTAAGTAGGCTCTTTCGGGTTTCAGCAGTTTTTGGCGACGGGCAACCACACGCTGGCATTCGTCTTTAGCATCTTCTAAATACCCTGACTCCGTGACCTTCTGCATAAGAATTTCAGCTAATGGCAGTAAATACAGCACATCCGCGGTTGCATAGTCACATTGTTTCTCACTTAGCGGCCGCGCTAACCAATCTGTCCGTGATTCACTTTTGTCCAGCTCAATGCCAAGATGTTCTGCAACCAATGAAGCAAACCCACATGAAATTGGATAGCCCAGAAAAGCTGCAACCACTTGGGTATCAATCATCGGTTCGGGTACGCAGTCGAAATCATGCATAAACACTTCAAGGTCTTCACTCCCTGCGTGCAAGAATTTAAGCTGATTTGGATCCGTTAACAGCGCTTTAAAAGGGCTGAAATCAGATATTGAGAGTGGGTCAATCAATGAAACTTGCTTCCCATCATACAGCTGTAGCAAACCTAATTGAGGATAATATGTTCTTGTACGAACAAACTCGGTATCCAATGCAAGCCAGGGTGCATCACTGGCGTCTTGGCATATTTGGGCTAGTTCGCTATCTGTGGTCACTAAACGATAATTCAAAACAAGTTTCTCTTTTTTCTATTTTCATTACAGAGACGCCGGTATAAACCGGCGCCATCTATTCGTTATGTTTATACATTCTAAATCACTTTTAAGCAGGTGACTTATTTCTTTTCAATTTTTCTTCATCGCGCAAATCTTTACGGAGAATTTTCCCAACGTTTGATTTAGGCAATTCATCACGAAACTCAAATATTTTAGGGACTTTATACGCCGTTAATGAACGACGGCAAAATGTTTTTAGTTCATCCCCCGTCAAATTCGCATTTTTCGTGACAACGAAAACTTTCACTGCTTCCCCTGTGCTTTCACTTGGTACGCCAATCGCCGCACATTCAATGACGTCAGGGTGAGTTGCAATAACATCTTCAATTTCATTTGGATAAACATTAAAACCCGACACGATGATCATATCTTTTTTACGATCAACAATGCGGATATAACCTTCACTATCCATTTCTGCGATGTCGCCCGTGGCTATCCAGCCATCAATTATCGCCTCAGCGGTAGAGTCAGGACGATTCCAATAACCTTTCATCACCTGAGGGCCTTTTACCCACATTTCGCCAGGCTCACCCAGCGGAACCTCTTGACCTTCATCATTAAGAAATTTCACATCCGTGGATGGAACGGGTAAGCCAATACTACCACTATATGCCGTGAGATTATATGGATTCCCCGTAACTAGCGGAGAACATTCTGTTAAGCCATAACCCTCAAGAAGATGTTTACCTGTCAGCTTTTGCCATTTTTCAGCCACAGCCTTTTGCACTGGCATTCCACCGCCGACCGATAATCTTAAGCGCGAGAAGTCCAACTTTTGAAACTCTTCATTATGGATCCAAGCATTAAAGAGTGTATTAACCCCAGTAATTGATGTGATGGGATAACGACCAAGCTGTTTGACTGTATCAGGCACGTCCCGCGGGTTGGTGATTAATAAATTAACTCCACCCACATTGATGAAAAGCAAGCAATTTACTGTAAGAGCAAAAACATGGTACAGCGGTAATGCAGTCACCACGAATTCCGCGCCAAATTTCAATACAGGACCATACGCCGCTCTTGCTTGTTCTAGATTTGCTAACATATTGCGATGAGTTAGCATCGCCCCTTTAGCCACCCCGGTAGTCCCCCCAGTATATTGCAAGAAGGCTAAATCACTGCCTGCAATATTGGGTTTAATATATTGCATCCGATAACCGTAATGCATAGCACGACGGAACGAGATGGCATCGGGTAAATTGTATTTTGGTACTAAGCGTTTTACGTATTTAACGACAAAATCTACAATCGTCGCTTTCGGCCGTGAAAGTTGATCCCCCATACGGGTTAAAATCACGTGTTTAACTTTGGTGTTATAAACGATCTTTTCAAGAGTAGAGGCAAAGTTCGAGACAATCACAATCGCAGTTGTGCCGCTATCATTAAGCTGGTGTTCTAACTCCCTAGGGGTATAGAGTGGATTAACATTCACAACAACCATACCCGCACGCAATATTCCAAATAAAGCAATTGGGTATTGTAATAAGTTAGGCATCATTAAGGCAACGCGGTCACCCTTTTTAAGACCAAGCCCATTTTGTAAGTAGGCAGCAAAAGCGCGGCTTCTTTCTTCTAATTTCCGATACGTCATCACTGCCCCCATATTAATGAATGCAGGCTGATCGGCATATTGGGAAACTGCGTTTTCCAGTAACTCTGCTAAAGAAGCGAAGCGATCAGGATTGATTTCTTCCGGCACATCAGCAGGGTAATTTTTTAGCCAGATTTTTTCCAAAATGTTGCTCCTAAATTTAGTGAAGTTATTATACCCAACATCTCTTTTAACAAATTATTAACTCATTGTACCAGTTTGAAAAACAGACAATGTCAAGGTTGAGAGGTCTATCACTAAATAAATTTTGTTCCTTCAAGAAAAAACAAGGCGACATACGCCGCCCTGCTTTCTTAAATTTCGTTAATCAGATGTAAATCTGCATAAGTTATGCCTAATTATACACTGATATTGGCAAATTTTGGAGGTGTGTTCAGAAAATACTGCAATCAATTCAGCTTGTAAGCGCAGAATTATAAGTGAATAAGGAATAAAATATTACTTGAATCATTTTTTACGTATTTATATCTAATGCTAATCGATAGATAACACCAAACAAATAATACACGAAAGGGATCATGCATTCTTTTTCTTACGGCTGGGCAATTTCTTCGCTTCTTCTTGATAAAAATCACTCAGCCGGTCTGAGCCCACTTGTTGGCCTATATGATTTTCCCCCATAAAGGTCAAAAAGAACTCGATGGGACCGTATGTTTTCTGACTTGTTAATCGTCTAGCAAGTAGAATAGTGGCTTTTCGTATCCAATCAGGCAAATACTTGATTTTAATCTCTCGGTTTAGTGCTTGAGCCGCTATTTGGCTTATTTCATTCAATGAGAGGATTTCTGGTCCCCCAACAGAGAGCGTATTTTGCGGTTGAGATAGTCCGCTGACAATAAATTTGGCCAAATCCTTACCAGATATTGGGTTAATTTTAACCTTACCATCACCAAACAAGTATATGCGCCCTGATGCTGCCATGTTAAGGAAATCGCACATATCACTGAAGTAACCATTTGGTCGAATAACCGTCGACGCGATTGGTGAACGTTTTAGCTCATTCACAAATCGCTCTTTTGCTTGGAAGATTTTTAAATCCTGATATTTGTCACCATCAATGGCAGACACATAAACGAAATGTTGAACTGCGGAACGCTCAGCTTCTCGTAACAGATTTGAATTACCTTGGTAGTCCACATCCATGTAGGTCATACCGTCTTTTTGCCTTGTTATGCCTACGGTGCTGATCACAATATCCATCCCTTCAGCCACATTTATCAATGTTGTCGGCTCAGTCACTTGACCTACAACGATATCATCCGCTGCCGTCACTAAATTTACCTGACCTGTATTTCTCACTAATGCTCTAACCCAATACCCTTGGCGCTTCAATTCACAAACAAGGTACTGGCCTAAGTACCCTGTTGCGCCAGCAACGAAGACTTTTTGCATTTTCTCTCCCGCGGACACACAGATCTTTCTCCCACAAATAAAGTGCATTATTGAAGAGAAAACCTGAAATGCCAACAATAACAACTATATTTATCACATCGTTATTATTATTTTTCCTGAAGGGGGAATTAAGCTGGCATATTGTACCCCTATGCCAGCTTTGGGAATATCTTGGTTATTCAGTAAGATAAGTATGGACTTGTGCGGGGCCACCTGGGTAGCCGTAACCATAACCCCATGGGTGGTTATAGTAGTACGGATCGCCATAATAACCATAACCCCATGGGCCTGATGGCGGGATCATCACACTTTGCGCGACATTCCAGCGTTGAAAACCTGTAACATCAAGGGTGACATATTTATAAGGAACTTGCCCAACTTTCCCTTGCTGTTCTCCCGTCACTTTCCCAACAACAGTGACATAGCGGTTCGTAAAGTCACTTGGCTCACGAAAACCGTTAATATAGGCATAGATACGCCCAACTGAAGGCGCATTGAGTTCTGGTGCTGCATCGTATTTGCTCAGTGCCATCACCGCAATTTCTAAACGTGTCCGTGTAGGCTCATTCGCTACTGCGAGGACTTTACCGCCAAAGCGTGCTTCCTGACCAATATACATTTCAGGGGCATTTTGAATGGATGTTAAGCTATCAGCGGGGTTTTGAACTGACCCTTGGATTGATGCAGGTATAGAAACGCACCCAGTTAGTGTTAATACACTGGCAACAAAAAGGCCTTTCAGTACATTACGGCAGTTCAATTCAATGTTCATAGACTACCTCCGATTAGCAACAGTATAAATTCAGGTCATACGGTTTAAAATAGTCTGTAGCAAAGAAGACACGATATGTTAAATTGGATAGATATAAATAGGATACTTATTAATCATAACCTATCTTTATGAATGATTCGATGTGTTTTTTATGCATTAAAAAAGGCTATCTGTTAAAAAATAGCCTATTATTTTGATCATGTCGTTGTTAGACTCATTCACGACCTGGCAGTTTTTTCCACGTCACTTCATTACGCAAATAGGTCGGTTCCACATTTTCAACCGCAATAGTTTTACCTTGAAGCCATAATTGTGCTGCAATCGGTAACATGTCTTGAGCATCAGGCAATGTTATTTGGCTGTTCTTAATGGGTTCATCACCACTGAGTAAGGATGGATATGCATCCCAGCCTGTGCCTGCATAACTCCATTGCCCTGAAATACCTGCAAACTTACGTTTAAAATCATCAGGTAATAAGACAGCTTCCGTTTCTTCGCCTTGCCAAACACCTTCAGCAGTACGTGAATATTGCGCGCAATAGATTTCAGACATACGGGCATCTATCGCCACCAGCACGTTTGATTGACGGGTTGTGCGGAATACACCTTGCGCCAACGCCATCAATGATGACACGCCAATCATTGGTAAATCAGCCCCTAATGCTAAGCCTTGAGCGATACCTACCCCAATACGTACTCCAGTAAAACTTCCTGGCCCGCGACCAAAAGCTAACGCATCCAGTTGATTAAGAGTGACTCCCGCTTCAGTTAACACTTCTTCTACCATTGGTAAAACTTTTTGCGTGTGTTCACGAGGCGAAATAGCAAAACGTGAGATAATATCGTCACCACATAATAGTGCGACGGAACAGGCTTCAGTTGCTGTATCGACAGCAAGAATACGACTCGACATGCCTAAACTCCGGCAAATTAACAGATTTCAATTGAAAGATGCGGCTTATAGTAGCATAAACCGCCGATAGGTTCGCAGAAAAACACAGTTATTTCTCGGCTGCTAGCACACTTTTTTCTGCTAGAAAATTTATCGCTTTGGTTAGACTGCGTGTTCGTGGCGAAGGCGGTAAGCTACGCAAAAACACTTCACCATAAGGGCGCGTTACTAAGCGATTATCACAAATCACTATCACACCGTAGTCACTGGTATCACGAATTAAACGCCCCACCCCTTGTTTTAACGTGATCACCGCATCTGGTAACTGCACATCCGCAAACGGATCACCACCTCTTAGCTCACAATCCTCAATACGAGCTCTTAAAAGTGGGTCATCAGGCGCAGTAAAAGGCAGTTTATCGATAATCACACAGGTTAACTCATCGCCGCGCACATCGACACCTTCCCAGAAGCTACTCGTTGCGACTAAGACTGCATTGCCTGCCGCAATAAACTGTGCAAGTAGTTTGTTTTTACTGCTCTCGCCTTGCACCATAACGGGCAAAGTCAACGAGGCTTTAAATTCCTCAGCCAGCTCTCGCATCATTAAGTGAGACGTACAGAGGAAAAAACAGCGCCCCTGATTTTTCTCGATAAGTGGCCGCAACATTGTTGCTAGTTTCTGTGCAATTCCCCGTTGATTTGGTTCAGGTAAAAAACGCGGGACACACAACATCGTTTGGCTTTCGTAATCAAAGGGGCTGGCTAACAACAACGTTTTCGCTTTAGTGAGCCCTAAACGGTCAGTAAAGTGGCTCAATTTTTCATTCACAGACAGCGTGGCAGAGGTAAATACCCAGCTCGCTGGCGTACCCGCTATCATTTCGCTGAATTTATCTGCAACGGTAAGTGGCGTTAACGCCAATAAAAAGTGACGCCCATAACTTTCAAACCAATAACTGTAACCTGGAATTGTGACATCTTTTAATCGATTCAAACGATTACGATAAACGGTAACACGTTCAAAGATAGAGTCTAAACTTTGGGAACGTCCTAGCGAGGTTTTGATTACTTCATAGCAAAGTTCCAAGGAATCATCGAGTAGTGTTAGAGCTCGTTGGACTTCATTTAACTTTAACAAATCACGCAGATTTCCACGGAAACTGTTTTCCCCCAGATTTAAACGGAAATCTAAAGTACTCTGTGTAAGCCTATCGGCACTTTTTTGCAGTTGAACCTGGTCTTTTAGTTCCGTGCGATAGGCCATTATCATATCGCGAGCAAGGTCGAGTAATTGGCGGCTACTCAGCTGCTGGCCAAAATATTGACTAGCAATATCAGGAATTTGGTGGGCTTCGTCGAAAATCATTACTTCAGCTTCTGGGATCAACTCGCCAAAACCTGTGTCTTTAACAACGCGATCAGCCATAAACAGGTGATGGTTAACGACCACAACATCCGCCTCTAAGGCTTTACGACGCGCTTTTAACACAAAGCATTCTTGATAACGCGGGCAGTCACTGCCAAGGCAGTTATCATTGGTGCTAGTCACTAAAGGCCATACAGGGCTGTCTTCTGCAATGTCATGGCAAGTACTGGTATCACCTAGCTCAGATTCGATAGACCAACTGCGTAATCGCACAACGGCTGATAGAATTTCAGGTTCTAAACTCCCGCCACCTAATGATTGCTGGTCTAATCGTTCTAAACACAAGTAGTTCGAGCGCCCTTTAAGTAAAGCCGTACGCCCAGTGTAATTCATGGCATTAATAATGGTTGGCAGGTCACGATGATAAAGTTGGTCTTGCAGTGCTTTTGAGCCCGTAGAAACAATCACTTTTTTGCCACTTCTTAGCGCAGGCACTAAATACGCGTACGTTTTCCCTGTTCCAGTCCCTGCTTCTGCAACTAAAACCTGTTGTTGTTCAATAGCTTCAGTGACTGCATTAGACATTGTCACTTGTGCAGCGCGAGGTTGAAAGCCTGAAATTGTTTTAGCCAAAAAGCCGTCAGAGGAAAAGTCGTCGCGCACTACAGAAACCTATTCATTAGCAAAAATAAGACGCTCACTTTACCATGAGTTATGGCTCTGTGCTGTTCTAATTGTAGTTTCAGTGATCAAGCGATTTTCATCCCGCTCGCAAGCTGTTATTCTTGAACAGAATAAATAATAAGGAATAATTATGACTATTAAACGTATTGACCCCGATAATCGTTGGTCGGAAGCTGTTATTCACAATAATGTGATTTATTACACCAGTGTTCCCGAAAATTTGGATGCCGATATTATCGCTCAAACCGCTAACACACTTGCCGCGATTGATGTGATGTTAGAGCGTGTCGGCTCTGATAAAAGTAAAATTCTAGATGCCACTATTTTCCTAGCGGATAAAGCCGATTTTGCGGGTATGAACCAAGCATGGGACGCATGGGTTGTTGCAGGTAGCGCCCCCGTTCGTTGCACTGTTCAAGCTCTGTTGATGAAACCCGAGTACAAGGTTGAAATCAAAGTTGTTGCGGCAATTGACTAAGTCAATTTCTTCATAGAAAAAAGGGCTACCATTTTTGGTTAGCCCTTTTTTGTTAGATCCGCCGTGCGAACAGCGATACATTTACACACATTCATGCGCTAAATAGTTTGTGGTGTCGCTAAGCGGCAATCGCGCTAATCCCAAGGAGCATATAATAGTATGTGACTTGGGTTAGCAAGAGCAGCCAACAATGCTACAACACAAAATATGACGCGCATTAAGACATCTTAATCAACACCATTCCTAACAACAGTAACACTATTCCACCCCAGCCTTTATAATTCAGGCGTTGATTAAACAGTATCCACCCTGCTGCTACTGTCGCGATGATCCCGAAAGCTCCCCAGAGCGCATAAGCGATGGATAGCTCGATACCTTTTACTGCTTGTGCAAGAGAGCTAAATGCCCCAAGTACGGCCAACAGCGAGAGTATCCCTAGCCAATATCGTTTAAAGCCATTCGACATTTTTAACAAGATATTCGCTATAATTTCCAATATCACCGCTAAGATCAAAAACGCTGCATGCCACCATTCAAAATGACTGGCCATATTACGCCTCCGACTTAGCTTCGCGTCCAACTAAGGCACTTGATTTAGCTGCGTTGACCGCATGTTGAGTGGCCTGTTTTACTTTTTGAGCCGATCCACGAACTGTCGCTTTTTTGGTTCCTGATTTAATCAGGCCAATACCAGTGATCAATAATACCAACCCACCTATTTTCATAGGTGATAATGTTTCACCAAACCACATAACACTAAAAGTGGTAATGAACAAAATACCGATACCTTCCCAAAGAGCGTAGGCAACACCTAATGCAACTTTTTTCACTGCGATGGCGAGAAGAATGTAAGAAGTGGCTATCATCACATACATGACCACCATGCCAGTGAAATCGCCGCTCACACTGGCGTGCTTCATTGATAAGGTACCAATAACTTCAGTTACGATAGCTAATATTAAAAATATCCAATAAATCATTATAATATCTCTCTATGTACAGCCGCGTCATAGCCTGTTTTTTGTACAGATCATGCAAACAAAAAGCGTTAACGCAGTTGTTGAAAATTCAAATAAAAACAATACGATGCTGAATTTATTCAGCGAAATGAATAATCGAGAGAGACGCTATAATGCACCACACCAGTAGTGTTCACTGGAAAGGATAGCTGAAAGGAAAAGCCTGTGTGTCGTTCTTTTTTGGGACTTGCTGATCTTGCCGCTAGTTGAGCTAAGCATGATATCTTATTCTTTTCATCAGGCGGACATCCACCCAATTTACTCCGAACCCTCATGTTGATAGTTGATTACACACTATTTTTAGCATGCCATTTTTATTAAGTCAATGAATATAAACACATTTTGTATTGAATAAAAATATGCATAATTATTCATTAATATGCTAATTAACCCTTGAATTAATGACTAGCAGGCGAATAACCAAGCGTTTGTGGTAAATTTCCCATCGAAATTTTTTGATGAAAAATTATAATTTCACCACTTTTTCTTCTCTCATTACTACATCACCGTGCTATTTGATCTTTAACATTGACAACCTAGTTGAACAAGCTTCTTATAGTAGCTATATGATTGACATACATCTAAGAGAGCGTCATGAGCACCTTTAGTCTTACCTCTAACAGTTTTCAAAATGCCGTGGATTCAACACCATTACCTTATGATGTTGTATCCATTCAATCACAAGTGATTTATGGCAGTGTCGGTAACAGCATCGCCGTCCCTGCACTGACAAAACAAGGGTTGCGCGTCGCGGCGGTTCCAACTGTTGTTCTTAGCAATACCCCTCATTATGCCACTTGTTATGGCGGCGAATTACCCAGTGAATGGTTTCGTGGCTATTTAAACGGCTTTGTTGAACGCGGCAGTTTAGATTCCGTTAGGGCCATTTTAACAGGCTACTTGGGCTCACCAGAGAAAGCACAAGACTTAGCTAACTGGCTAGCTCGCGTTCGTGAAACGTTCCCAAACCTGCCAGTTATTGTTGACCCTGTGATGGGCGATGAGGATAGCGGGTTTTATATTCCCCCTGAAATTGCCGAAGTTTATCGTGATCACGTTATCCCTTTAGCGACAGGGATTATTCCAAATAAATTCGAACTCATAACCTTAAGTGGCAAACACGTTGATACCTTGGATGATGCAATAGCCGCTGCACGTAGTTTATTGCAAGGGAACACACAATGGGTAATCATCACCAGTGCTTTCCAACCCGATGAAGATAATATTGAGGTCGTTTGTGTCACCAAAGGGGATGTCGCAGTGATCCGCCACAAACGTTACCCTGTCACACCAAAAGGGACGGGTGATTTGTTTGGTGCAGAACTTACAGCGCAGCTATTAGCTGGGTTATCCGTTCCTGACGCCGCAAAAATGGCCTGCTTACGCATAGAACAAGCGATTATCCACATGGCTGCTACTGGCCGCAGTGAACTCGTGTTGTAATGATCGAGTAGGCCTCATCTGAGGCCTATTGGTTTCATCACCCGACACTTTGTAAGCGCTCCCATAACGTTTGTTGTTGGTAATTTGCCCTGAATATCCCTTTTTCGACTAATTTAGGGACCACTTGTTCGAGAAATAACGTTAATGATTGTTCTGAACCACACGGCAAAGCGATAAAACCATCGCAAGCTTGTTTGTCTGTCCACCTCTCAATTTCATCAACTAAATCACTCACCGTACCAATCACCCGCCAATGTGAAGAGCCATTGACCTCTGGAGCGGATAACAGCATTTGGATCGTAGGTTGGTGCTGGCAAATATAACGCCTTAATAACTGAGCATGCGTTTGGCTATATGGCGCTTCGGTACCTTCAGGTAACATTTCGGGCGTGATCACGGTGTCAATTGGTAGCTGGCTTAGGTCTAAATTAATTAATGATTCTATATAACGGAATTTAGTTCGTGAGTCCGCATTGGCGTGAGTTTGTTCAAACAAACGATAAGCTTCTTCCCGACTGTCGGCTAAATAAAAACTCAAACCTGGTAATACCTTAACCGCATTAGGTTCCCGCCCTGCACTTACAACACGGCGCTGAATGTCCTGATAAAATTCTATTGCACAGTCAATATCCGGTGTGGCGGCAAAAATACCATCCGCAACAGCAGCGGCAAAATCACGCCCTGCAGGTGATGCTCCCGCTTGAAAATAGGGAATAGGCTGCGAATTAGCAGGAATATTCAGTGGGCCTTCCACATTAAAATAGCGCCCTTGGTGGTTAATTTGTTGGATAGATGAACCGCTGTAGCGACTTTCACTGGATTGATATTGATCTGGTTGGCTATTGGGATGGCTTGCCCATAGAGCTTCAACAACAGCCGTAAATTCTTTGGCAATTTCATAGCGCTCCTCTGAATCCGGTAACGTTTTCAAGCCAAAATTTTGCTGACCTTTGAGCGCAGTGACAATATTCCAACCTACTCGACCATTAGTTATCCAGTTTAGAGACTGTAACTGTCTCGCAGCAATATAAGGTGGGTAAAATAAGGCCGAAATCGTGGAAACAAAACCAATGTGATTTGTTGCATGCGCAATTGATGCTATCAATAAAGATGGGTCTATTCCGCCAAAAGCTGGGGCTTGGTTTCCTTTATCGATATTCAAAAACTGGGCATCTGGTCGAAATAAAAAATCCAGTTTTGCCGCCTCTGCGCGTTTGGATAGCGCAATATAATAACTGGGGTTCAGAATAGCTTCTCGTTGGTTAGGATCTTGTTTGGCACTTTGCGTACTTACCCAAGTTGGTGACAGTGATAGGCCAATACAAATCGTTTTTTGTGTTCTCACTCGCATTTTCCCTTAATGATCACTTCAATACTTGTTGTTAATGATATTGGTTATGATTATCATTAACAACAATATTTAATCTATTAATAACAGCCTGTTTTGTTTGGAAAACTGCCATGTTGAAAACATTTGTCTGCGCTATCACACTATTCTCTACCCTGAGTGTTTCAAGCATCGTTTCGGCAACCGCCCTTGTCGGCGCTGATAGCCAGTCATGGCCTAGAACCTTTACCAGTGTGGATGGTTCTATGGTCGAAATAAAAAGTAAACCAACGCGTATTTTATCCGCCTCTGTTTCAATCACTGGTACATTGCTCGCCATTGATGCGCCAGTGATAGCTAGCTCCACCACGGCAAACGGGCAATTTTTTGCACAATGGGACGCTATTGCAAAACAAAAAGGCGTTGAAAAGTTATGGTCTGCTGGCAGTGTGGACTTGGAAATGGCCTATGCTGTCGCACCTGATTTAATTGTCGTGTCCATAAATGGCGGTGATACTGTTTACCCACAAGTTTCACAGTTTCAACAAATTGCACCAACGATTGTATTAGATTATGGCAAACAAGGTTGGGAGAGTCTGGCCCTGCAATTAGGGCAAGCTACAGGGCAAGAAAAAGCCGCCACCGACCTCTTAGAGGGTTTCGATAAATTTATCGAAGAAAGTAAAAGCCAATTACAGCTTCCTGATGGCGAAGCAAATATTATTGCCTATTTTGGCCCCGGAACAGTTAACCCCGTTTCACTAAAAACTAGTCCTCACGCCATCTTACTGCAGCAACTTGGGTTTAGCATTGAAAGTGCGCCTTCTGAATGGCAGCCGAAAGATAAACCTGTCTCTGACTTTGTTTGGGCACAATATGAGCACCTGACCCAACTGAATGCGCCAACCACTTTTTTATTACGTGGAACCGATAAAGAAGCGCAAAACTTTATGGCAGACCCGATCCTCGCCAATCTCAATGCAGTCAAAAATAAGCAAGTTTATGGCCTAGGTGCAAATTCATTCCGTGTTGATTATTACAGTGCGCAAGAAATAATTAATGACATTGTTGCGCGTTTTAAAAAGCATGAGTCCTGATATGCCATTAACGCGAACTTCCCTAAAATGGCCAGTGGTTATTTGCTGCTTATTATTAGTCACTTTTGCCATTATTAGCCTTGGTGTTGGTAGCCGTTCTGTTGCTATTTCAACGACTTGGCAATCTTTCACTCAGTTTGATAACACAAGTAGTGAACACTTGTTAGTTCGCTACCTGCGTTTTCCTAGAACCTTACTTGCGATTGTCATTGGTATTGCTCTTGGTGCCGCGGGGACACTAATGCAAGCAATAACACGTAACCCTTTAGCTGATCCGGGCCTGTTTGGCATTAACGCAGGGGCAATGGTTGCTATCGTTCTGGTTATCGCATTCACAGGTATCACCGATGTGACAATTTATATGTGGTTCGGTCTACTGGGTGCGGGTATCGCAGGCGTAATTGTGTATCTTTTAGCCGGAGTCCGCCAAGGCTTGAACCCCATTCGGATGGTGTTGTCCGGTGTTGCTCTCTCGATTGTTTTGCTCGCTATCACGCACATGGTGACCGTAAATAGTGATGAACAGGTATTTGACCAATTTCGCCACTGGGTTGTCGGTTCATTGCAAGGTCGGGGTTTTGATGTCCTTTTTCCGATCAGCGGTCTGGTTTTGATAGGTTGTGCGATTGCCTTATCCCTGACGAGAGCATTGGATGTGGTCATTTTAGGTAATGACCTAAGCCATTCTCTTGGCGCAAACCAAAACCGAGTCTGGCTTCTTTCTGCCGTTGCCATCGTATTACTCGCTGGGAGCGCAACGGCTGCCGTTGGGCCAATTAGTTTTTTGGGACTGACTGCGCCTCACTTTGCTCGCTCTCTGGTTGGTAGTGACTACCGACGTATATTGCCAATGTCAATGTTACTCGGTGCGACCATTCTGCTCATTGCCGATTGTACTGGCCGAATCATTGGCACACTTGGGGAAATCAGTGCTGGTATCATGATCTCTTTAATTGGCGGGCCTTTCTTTATTTATCTGGTTAGACGCTGGCGGATTATTACGCTATGAAAAACAAAAATAACTTCAAAACCCTGCATTTTCGCCGCTATTCTTGGGTAATTTCCACCAGAGACACGGTGATATGTGGTTTATTACTGTTGATCATAACTATGCTTTCATTTTGGGCGGTCACAACAGGCAAATTCTCTATTGCGTTACCAAACCTGATTAATATTTTAATGGGTGAAGAACAGGGCACCATCCAACAAAAAATCGTCATGGATATTCGCTTACCTAGGTTATTAACCGCTATCGGCGTCGGTGCTGCACTTGGGGTTTCCGGGGCGATATTTCAATCTATATCACGTAATGTTTTAGGTTCACCCGACGTTATTGGCTTCACAACAGGGGCTGCAACGGGCGCATTGTTACAAATTATCATTTTCAATGGCAGCGTCCCTGCCATTGCCTTTTCAACTATCTTTGGCGGATTAACCACTGCTTTAGTCGTCTATGTTTTATCCCTAAAACAGGGAAAGATGTCAGGCTATACACTGATCCTAACCGGTATTGGTGTCGGGGCAATATTGCATGCTTTTAATGCGTTATTATTAGTGAAAGGCAATATTGATAATGCCACGATTGCGAATCTGTGGCTTGCTGGCTCGTTAAATGCACGCACATGGCTACATGTTTACCCTGTTTTTATCGGCCTATTGATTTTGTTACCTTTCATTATGGTACACGCAAAATCACTCACATTAATGGAAATGGGTGATGATATGGCACAGCAACTTGGTGTCAATGTCGCACGGGTAAGATGGATGATGATTTTCAGTGCTGTCCTGCTCGCCTCATTAGCTACGGCCTGTGCAGGTCCAATTGCCTTTGTTGCCTTAGCTGCCCCTCAACTTATTGTCCGTTTAAGCCACTCAGGCCAACTGCCTATTATCGGTTCTGCCTTGATGGGCGCTGTGCTGCTAATTTGTGCAGATACCCTTTCTCAGCAACTCCCTTTTGGTTTAACCCTACCCGTTGGATTAATGACTGGGATCATTGGAGGGTTATATTTGCTTTGGTTACTAACACGCAGCTCACATCTTTAAATATTAATGATTATTATTATGTTTATGTAATGATAATCATTATATATAATAAAACTAACAATAATAAACTACGTAATTTTATTTCTATTTCAATGGGCTATTAGGAATGGTAATAGTTCATTTTTCGTCACTGGCAAGTAGTGAATGCATCTCATCAATCGTCTTATTACATGCTCATAGCATGAAGGAAAAGATTAATGTCTGATGTTCCAGCTATTAATATAAAAAGAAAATCAATAACAACGATGGTACAAGCTGCTTTATTTAGTACCCTTTGGGTCGCTATTCCACAAGCGTATGCAGCTGATACCGAATCGACTTCGCAAAGCAATAAAAAGCGTGAAAACCACAGTGACGTACTAATTGTGACAGGGGAAAAACTGAATAAATCAATATATGACACTGGTTCCAGTGTCACTGTGTATGATTTTAAACAAATTGAAGCTATCCCCAATGCCGATGTCAATACGCTGTTGCAGATGACACCCAATATCGTTGATACCGGAAACAGCAATGCCTTACCCGCTATTCGAGGCGTGGACGGCTCAGGCCCTGCACAGGGTGCAATTGCCTTCCTTGCCGGCACGCGGCCACGGGTTAATTTTTCTGTCGATGGCCGTTCCTTTACTTACAATGAATTTGGATATGGTGCACAGTCTTTATGGGATGTTGACAGCGTTGAAATTTTCCGTGACCCACAAAGCTACGTACAAGGGCGAAATGCCATTGCAGGGGCTATTTTAGTCAAAACTTTAGACCCGACATTTTATTGGGAAGGTGCAGTAAAAGGGGGCCTCGGCCAACAAGGTTTTCAACAAACTGCCGCCATGGTTTCGGGGCCGTTAATTGATGATAAACTCGCTTTTCGTTTTACGGTAGAAAAGCAAGAGCGTGAAAGCTTTACCAAAATGGATAGCTACTCTCCCGTCGGTAATCCACGTGATATTGAGTCAACCACCGTTCGTAGCAAATTATTATACGAACCCCTCGATATGCCTGAATTTAAAAGTAAATTAACATTCTCACATATGGATAGCCGTTCGCCACAAAATGAAGCTAATATGGCGAAAAATTTAGCACCAGAAGCCCCTTCTCGTTTCCGACCTGTTATCGAGCGCAAAACCACCAGCGGTATTTGGAATACCTCATGGGAAGCCAATGAAAATTTAACGTGGGAAAATACGCTAATCTATACGGGGTTCACTACCCACCGTCGAACAAAAGCACCAACACCGCGCGCAGACATTGATGCCAAAGAATTTGAATTAGAACCAATGCTGCGATTTAAAACCGATAACGACATTCTCAATGGGATCGTCGGTGTGCGCTATTTCCATGGTAAACAAGATGAGTTTGTCGATTTATTTGGTGGCAGTTACTTTGATGATAAAACAGAAACTGCTTCCGCTTATGGGTCTGTCACCTATGCAGTAGTTCCCGAAGTTGATATTACTTTATCAGGACGATTTGAACGAGAGCAGCATACTCGTAAAGGTGGAAGCCCCGCGGTATATATCGACTTCGATGAAACCTATAACACCTTCTTACCCAAAGCCGATTTTGCATGGAAACCCGCTCAAAACCAGACGGTTGGGTTCGCAATTGGACGAGGTTATAACGGGGGTGGTGCAGGGGTAACCCTTGGAAAACCAATCGTCACCTATACATATTCCCCTGAATACGTGTGGAACTATAGTTTGTATGGTCGTAATAGCTTATTGGATAACAAGCTATCAATCATGACCAACCTGTTCTACAACGATTACAAGGATATGCAATTACCCTTTTATTTAGGGCCCAATTCGACCACGATTCGTAATGCAAAGAAAGTCGAAACCTATGGTGCTGAATTTAGCGTTGCCTATCAGCCCGTTGAGTCATTAGAACTCAATACCGGACTCGGTTTATTGCGAACCAATATTAAAGACTTTGGTAATAGTGGAATCGAAGGTAAAGAACTCGCCCGCGCCCCTAATTACACTGCAAATGTAGGTGCAAAATACCAATTAACTCCATCCATTGATATCAGTGGTAATGTGCAGTTCTCTGGTGATTACTTCTCGCAAGCTAATAACAATGAAACATCTAAAATAGACTCATTTTGGGTTGCAAACCTGCAATTAGGCTATGACTTTAAGTGGGGACGTGCGACGGTATTTGCCCAAAACCTGTTTGACTCGGATAAACGTATTTTGATCCCAGATAACAACATTGAAACCGCGATTTATCAACGCCCTAGAATGTTAGGTGCAACAATGGAACTGCGTTTCTAAAATTACTTTTAACGTCAATAAATAGAGGTGTAGGTAAAACGCACCTCTTATTTTAATAGCACAATGAAATTATATGAATAATAATAGTCGGTTACAAACCCATGCATTAACGCTCGGTTATCATGACGTCCCTATTTGCCATGATATATCATTAATAATCCCTGATAACCAAGTGACTGTCATCATTGGGCCTAATGGGTGTGGTAAATCCACTTTACTGCGCAGTTTATGCCGTTTGTTAACGCCACGCTCCGGCTATGTTTCCCTTGACCAGCAACCATTGTCAACCTATTCGACTAAAACATTAGCTCAACAAATAGCCTTGTTACCACAAACAATGCAAGCGCCATCAGGTATCACTGCCATGGACTTAGTGGCTAGAGGCCGCTTTCCTCATCAAAGCTTAATGCACCAGTGGCGTAATGAAGATAAACTCGCGGTTACTGAAGCGATGCAACTGACTGGTATTACTGAATTTGCTGATACCCCTGTCGAATCGTTGTCCGGAGGGCAACGCCAGCGCGTTTGGGTTGCGATGATCCTCGCCCAGCAAACAGAAATTATCCTGTTAGATGAGCCAACTACCTACCTTGATATTGCTTATCAAATAGAGTTACTCAATATTTTTCAGCGTTTAAACCAGCAACAAGGCCGTACTATTGTCACCGTACTGCATGACCTCAATCAGGCTTGCCGTTATGCAGACAACCTCGTGGTCATGGTAAAAGGCTCGATTGTTGCCCAAGGCAAGCCCCAAGATATCGTCAACGCTCAATTAATTAAGCAAGTATTTGATGTCAATTGTTTAATTACGCCTGACCCTATCACCCACACCCCAATGATAGTGCCTTATTAAGTCTATTTTTATGCAAAAAAAAAGCCCCACCTGTGAGATGACCAATTTATTGAGTCACTTCAAGATGAGGCTTAACTGCAATGAATAACTGTTTTACCTATAATTATTCAAATTCATTCCAAGAACGGCCATCGCGAGCAATCATTGCAACAGAAGCAATTGGCCCCCACGTTCCCGCTTGATATGGTTTTGGTGCTTCGTTATCCATTGCCCATGCATCCATGATAGAATCAACAAATTTCCATGCTTCTTCAACTTCATCACGACGTACGAATAACGCTTGGATACCACGCATTGCTTCAAGCAGTAGACGCTCATAGGCATCGGCTAGATGAGTTTGATTAAAGGTTTCAGAGAAACTTAAGTCCAATTTAGTGGTTTGCAAACGGTGTTTATGATCAAGGCCTGGAGCCTTATTCATAATTTCGATATCAATCCCTTCATCTGGCTGCAAACGGATAGTCAGTTTGTTTTGTGGTAAATCTTGATAGCTTTCAGAGAAAATATTCAGTGCAGGCTTTTTAAAGTACACAACCACTTCTGAACATTTTGCTGGTAGGCGCTTACCTGTACGTAAATAGAAAGGCACACCCGCCCAACGCCAATCGTCGATATCCACACGTAGTGCAACGAATGACTCCGTCATACTCTGCTTGTTAGCCCCCTCTTCCTCGAGGTAGCCAGGGACTTTTTTACCTTGAACAAAACCAGAGGTGTATTGCCCACGCACTGCTTTTTCACGCACATTGGTATGGTCAATACGGCGTAATGAGCGCAACACTTTGACTTTCTCATCACGAATACGGTCAGTGGTTAAATCGGCAGGTGGCGACATGGCAATCATCGTCAGAATTTGCAGTAAGTGGTTTTGAATCATATCGCGCATTTGACCTGCTTGGTCAAAATAGCCCCAACGGCCTTCAATCCCAACTTCTTCTGCAACAGTAATTTGCACATGGTCAATCGTACGATTATCCCAGTTGTTGATAAACAACGAGTTTGCAAAACGCAGCGCTAACAGGTTTAAAACTGTTTCTTTGCCTAAATAGTGGTCAATACGATAAACTTGGCTTTCGTCAAAGTATTTCGCTACTTCATTATTGATTTCTTGAGAAGATTCCAAATCAGTACCTAATGGTTTTTCCATCACGACACGGTTTGGTTTTTTGTTTAATTTTGCGTGACCAAGACCTTGGCACATTGCACCGAATGTGCTTGGTGGCATGGCAAAGTAATGAATAGCTGGGTGTGAATCTTGCTTTAGCATATCCGCTAAACGCACAAAACTGTCTGTTTCGTTAACGTCTAAATTACAGAAATCTAAGCGGGCACTGAGTTTTTCCCACAATGCTGAATCGAGTTCTTCTTTTAAGAATTTGTCTAACGCTTCTTTAACGAATTCGACATAATCAGCTTGTGTCCAATCTGCACGGCCTACGCCGATAATTCGTGTGTCAGGGTGGATGTAACCCGCCTTTTCCAACTGATATAAAGAAGGAAGCAGCTTACGACGCGCGAGATCTCCCTTGGTACCGAAAATAATTAAGTCACAAGCTTGAGCAGCATTATGTACCGCCATATTGGTTCTCCTCAATTTGCGGAATCTAAGACCTAACTAGGATAGGCCTTATTGTAATTTTGTTAAAATTAGCCCTAATTCCGCTAATGTACCCTGTTGCTAGTGCTCAGTAAATCTTCATGATACTGATCACAGTTTTTATGCTGAAAAAAGCAGCATATCATTGTTCTTAACTGCCATTATACACTTTATGTCATCCTACCCGTAAAACTAACTCGAAAACTGAAAGGAGCCAGCTTCCGTAATAAAATGACAAAAAATGAGGTCAACTTACTGAGGTGAAAATTAGATACGCTTCAAAGTTTACAAAAAAGCTGCCATTTATCACCTGCATTCAGATAGCCTACTTACCGCACATAGTATATTTTCACTCTAAGTGATTGCCTCACGACAGCCAGCTTATAATGAAACATAACATAGCGTGATGGCAGAAAAATTTCTCCTTTTGATGAAATAGGCGCTTTTGCTATTATGAATATTTTAGAACAAATGAAAACCAGCCTCGATTTTTTAAGCAAATCGGAGAAAAAAGTGGCTGAAGTGATTTTAGGGATGCCACAGCGCGCTATTCATCTGAGTATCGCAACCCTTGCTCAATTAGCTGATGTCAGTGAACCTACAGTTAACCGATTTTGCCGAAAGATGGATACCAAAGGGTTTCCCGATTTCAAACTTCGCCTCGCCCAAAACTTGGCTAATGGCACCCCCTACGTTAATCGACATGTAGAAGAAACGGATACAGTAAACACCTATACACACAAAATTTTCGAATCCGCGATGGCGGGTCTTGATCATGTGAAACATACGCTTGACATCGGCGCAATTAATCGAGCTGTTGACTTACTCACCCAAGCACGAAAAATTAGTTTTTTTGGCTTCGGCGCATCCGCTGCCGTCGCTCACGATGCAATGAATAAGTTTTTTCGCTTTAATATTCCTGTCATGTATTTTGATGATATTGTCATGCAACGTATGAGCTGTATGAATAGTACTGAAGGGGACGTCATTGTGCTCATTTCCCATACTGGGAGAACAAAAGCCCTTGTTGAGATGGCTCAATTAGCCCGACAAAATGATGCAACGGTCATCGCTATCACTTCAGAAAATGCCCCTCTGGCACAAGCCGCTTCATTATCTATCATTATTGATGTCCCTGAAGATACTGATATATACATGCCGATGGTTTCTCGAATGGCGCAACTTGCTGTTGTTGATGTATTAACAACTGGATTTACGTTAAGAAGAGGTGAAAAATTTAGAGATAACTTGAAGCGTGTCAAAGAAGCCTTACGCGATTCGCGGTTTGATAACGTCTAAAGCTAAAACTGACAGGATAAAATGTCTTTCTGTGCTCATCGGACTTTAATAGTTTTACAGACCTGATAGCATTAAGAAATTTGCAGTATATAATAGCTGTGCTCGTGTCAGCATCCCTATTTGCAGTAAACAGGTTTCGAAATGGAGTGAAATGGTTTCACTCTTTTATCAACACCATTACAGGTCAACGGAGTCATACATGTCTAGACGGCTTAGAAGAACTAAAATTGTTACAACTCTTGGTCCAGCTACTGATCGTGATAATAACCTCGAAAAAATTATCAATGCAGGTGCCAATGTTGTTCGCCTTAACTTCTCCCACGGAACTCCAGAAGACCATCAGCTACGTGCTAACAAAGTGCGTGAAATTGCCGCTCGTTTAGGTCGCCATGTTGCGATCCTCGGTGATTTGCAAGGTCCTAAAATTCGTGTTTCTACGTTTAAAGACGGTAAAGTATTCTTAAATATCGGTGATAAATTCATTCTTGATGCAAACTTAGGCAAAGGTGAAGGTGACCAGCAAAAAGTCGGCATCGACTATAAAGGGTTACCTGCTGATGTCGTTCCTGGTGATATCCTGCTACTTGATGATGGGCGTGTTCAATTAAAAGTCCGTGAAGTACAAGGTTTGCAAGTCTTTACGGAAGTAACCGTTGGCGGCCAATTATCAAATAATAAAGGTATCAATAAATTAGGTGGTGGCCTTTCTGCTGAAGCGTTAACAGACAAAGATAAAGAAGATATCAAAACTGCCGCTAAAATTAATGTCGACTACTTAGCAGTTTCTTTCCCACGTTCAGGGGAAGATTTAGATTATGCGCGTCGTTTAGCGCGTGACGCAGGTTGTGAATGCCAAATCGTAGCGAAAGTTGAGCGTGCAGAAGCCGTTGCAAATGACCAAGTTATGGATGAAGTTATCCTTGCCTCTGACGTTGTTATGGTCGCTCGTGGTGACTTAGGCGTGGAAATTGGTGATCCTGAACTCGTTGCTGTCCAGAAAAAGCTAATCCGCCGTTCACGTCAATTAAACCGTGTCGTTATCACTGCAACCCAAATGATGGAGTCAATGATAACAAACCCAATGCCAACACGCGCAGAAGTCATGGATGTGGCGAATGCAGTGTTAGATGGCACGGATGCGGTGATGTTATCCGCAGAAACCGCCGCGGGTCAGTACCCAGCAGAAACCGTTGCCGCCATGGCACAAGTTTGTTTTGGCGCAGAAAAAATGCCTGGTTTAAATGTGTCTAAACACCGTTTAGATGCTGAATTTAGCAGCCCTGAAGAAGCCATCGCGATGTCAACGATGTACGCAGCTAACCATCTGAAAGGGGTAAAAGCAATTATTGCGATGACTGAATCAGGTCGTACCGCCCGTATGATGTCCCGCATCAGTTCTGGCTTACCTATTTTCGCTATGTCACGTCACGAAAAAACACTGAACCAGTGCTCATTGTATCGCGGCGTTACCCCTGTTTTCTGTAGCACACACACTGATGGTATTGAAGCTGCAGCTGAGGCCGTCACTCGCTTACGTGATAACGGCTATTTAATGAGTGGAGATATCGTCCTCGTGACCCAAGGTGACCTGATGGGTACAGTAGGAAGCACTAATACTTGCCGTATCTTAGAAGTCGAATAATCTTCCCTCTGTGTTCAACTGAGCGGAATTAGGTTATCGAACATAAAAGGCAGCGGTTATTCGCTGCCTTTATCATATCCGTATCATCAAGCTTTTGCCTTCTTCCACTTGGCAAACGCATCGCTAATTATTACGGCAATTTTATCGTAATTTTCCCAACTATTTTCAACATGATAAGTAGACGGTAAATCACTTTGTAAAACACGTTCATAATCATCGAAGTACCCACCTTCTTCTGCCCCGTAATAAAACTCAGTGAACGCATTACCTTCATCGTTTAAATCTTCACTGATAAATTTTTCATCACACATAGAAATTAAGAATTCGCGACCATCCATTTTTCGTGCTTTAACTAACTCAATTTCATCTTCCGATTCTTCAAGGTGAAACTCACCAACTAAATTATTTTGAATGATCCAAGTCAGGTAAAAACCAATGTGCGTTCCACCATTTTCAGTAGGAAGCCCTTCAGGGTAATCGCCTCCATAGTGCCAATCCATACGATCAATTGCCATTGTCTTTTACACCTTCATTATTATTTATCAACGACCATTACTATACAGGGTTAAATTCATTTAATTGATAGGAAATTTGGCATAAAACAGTGTGCTTCTGCATTTAGTTGTTTGCTAAATACAGAAGCTACCATTGCTAATGATATTGTAGATTAAACTGTAATGTGCCATTCGCTTTGCCTGTTTTCGTTGCAGATTGTGTTTGTATATAGGCGGCTTCTAAAGGAATATTATATAACCCTGCACTGCTATTTTTTTCGACTAAAGTCATCAGCTGATTCAATTTAATTGGCTCGCCTTTATATTTAACTTGAATAGCATAACCTTGCGCGGTATTGATGTCGCTTAAGTCATTCAATGCAATAGCCCCTGGTGTTTGGCTCGCATCTTGTGTTCCGATAAACGTTACCCTAATTGCCGAAATAGGGTCACAATCGAGTTGTATTTGAAGATTTTTCTGACTCTCTGGACTCGTTGACCCCACGCCTGAAAAAGTTGTTTTGCTAACATTTCCAAAAGGAACATCAATATTTTTATTTTTCACTTCGCACCCGCTTGAAACTACCTTTACTGGACCCATCATGACTCGTGGCTCCGTTTTTCCATATGAATCAGACGTAATAAAACCATTGTTGTACAAAATAAGCATTGCAGCCTCAATACTGGGTAATGTTTGTGTTGTAACATTTTCACCCACTTTATAAAAATCTGCTCTTAACTGTACGGAATAGGATGCTGAAGATGAATTAACACCACAAATCATTCTATTGCTAATATTTCCATCTTTAGTATTCACGCCGTCAACATATGCATTTCCTGAACAAGGGCTTGTCACTGTGCCATGAAGCGCATAGCCTACACCTGAGCTGTTGATCTCTCTCACATAACCAACACCAGGGATTTTTATTGATGGAGCTGAAAGCCCTGTAAGATAAATTCCCACTTCTGTTCGACCTGTGACATTCCACCAAACCCACGGTGTGTAACCTCCCAAATCGACCGAATCAATAAAACTGCCAACAGGCAAAGTTCGAGGCACATAAAGTGTTTTTGCTACATCTTTTGTTCTTGTCACAAATTCAGCTCTATATTCTGCGAAACCAGATTGTGAATATAAAAGCGCAGGAATACAGAATATTAAACCTAATTTTTTCATGATAACTCCTATTCACAAACGCGTTCTATAAACTGAATTTTGTCACTCTCTAGTGATAATAAAAGCGGCACAGTGCATTGCTGCGCTGGTTTATTCCCCCACTTCACTTTAATAACACTTTGCTCTGGTACACCACTTAAATACACTTCACCATCATTGGCTACAATACCACTAGTCACTTGTTTATCTTTTTCAAACACGAAGACTTGAGTACCAAAAGCAATCGGATTATCTTTATTCATTAACCTTAATAAAATTCTTGCCCCGCGTTTCGCTTGGAAATTTGCTAATACAATTGCACCTTGTGTCGGAACAACTGTCGTCGTATTGATTGCAACATCATTATTTCCTGTCAATGTGGCAGTATCCACACTTACCTTATTACGTTCATAACGTGTCACTGTTGGAATAACCGCATAACCCGAGGCATCCGTATATAAAGCTTGGGAGTTATTCACTTTAAGATTGTCGATATCTTCCGCTTTAACTAATACCGCTGAGTCATAAATTGTTCGAGATGCCGTCATTCCGCCAGAATGCAGTAACAGCGCACCTGTTGCACCTAAATCTACAGAGTTATATTTAGGATCATAGTTATATCCAGCGCTGTATTCTCCTGCAGAAATAATATAGTTAGCACTTATCGAATTACTGTATTCATTTCTGCTATGGTTATAACGTTGAGTAAGGTCGTATTGAAGGTTATTATCTTCTAAACGTGTGCCATTAAAGCTAAGCGAACTTGTTGAATCTCCTTTACGACTAGTATTAAAACTATAATTAACCCAATTATTTTTCTGACCAATATCAAATGGGATACTCAAATTCACCGAAAGCATTTGATCATTTGTATTAGAGTAGTCTTGCTTTATATATGAATAAGCAACACTGTAGTTCATCGCGTTGTAATTTGAACTAAAACTCATTGTCAAATTTTTATCTGAACCGCCCTTATCCCAATAATACTGTTGATAGCCATTGACGGAAAAATAGCCAACTCCATCCAATGACTGTGAAATAGACGCTTGGAATTGTTGCTTTTTCCTGCCTATATCGTAGAAGTAGTTATTTGATGAAGAAAAATCATAATAGTTTTTTGTTGAATAACGATATGAAGCTAACGAAAATGATGTACCTGTACCAGGCAGGTATTTTGAATATTGAACGCGATATGATTGCCCATCCGCTTTTGTTTTATCAATTAATGTTGTCGAGGCTTGCGTAATATCCGTTGAGATAGCGCCAATATTTCCCAAATTGATGCCAGTTCCCATTGTATAAGCTTGGTAATCAGCGGAAACTAAAAAACCACCATATATCGACATGTTATAAGGTAAACCATAAATTGCAGAAGCTTGTGCAAAATTAGGATTTCTTCGCGCATTATCAACATTATATTTACCAATATCGAGACTGTATTTTAGCGCTCCAGACCTTTGCATCATTGGCACAGCTGAAAATGGTTGAATAAAAGAACGTGTTGTACCATTTGTTTCTTCAATAGTAACGTCTAAATCACCACTATAAGATGTTGGGTAAAGGTCATTAATCGAAAACTCACCTGGCGGTACTGTCGTTTGGTAAATGACATTACCATTTTGCCTTACCGTCACAATGGCATTGGTCTGTGCAATTCCCGTTACAACAGGTGCAAAGCCCCTCTGGCTTTGTGGTAACATGCTCTCATCTGACGCTAATCTAACCCCACGAAACGGGTTGCTTTCCATTACACCATTATCAGAAGATGTTTCGCCAATCGTTAAACGGCTTTTTAATGTTCGAATATCCCGTTCTAAATAAGTTTGTAGGTTATTCCAATGGCTTTCATCCATCGTTTTACTGTATGTACTATGATTTCTTAGCCGCCATGCATTTAAATTAATGCCACTTCTCAAACCTAGAAATGAGTTATTATTGTTATCTCTGTCTTTATACCAATACTTGTTATATCTTGCTGTATAATTAACAAACGCGGCATTAATTCCGTCGTCCCATTCACTTGGTTCAACATAACCACGGCTCGTATTCTCTAACCCAATTTGAGGAATACTTAATTGCAATTGATTAACTTCAAAATGATAGCCCAGCTTCGCCCCTGGAATAAGTGTCTCAATGTTTTTCACATATTCGTTCTCATTCATATCTGAGAATTCTTGGCTTACTGAATTTTTCACTCCCCATTCTAATAACATTTTTTTTGTCACTTCAGGGATGAGCTTTTTTATTTTATTGTCATAAACAAAGGTTATGCTCTTGTTCACAACTAAATTATTGTTTATATAGATATCGACATAGTAAGTACCTGGCAGTTGTCCACCGACTTGCGAAAGGTAGCCTAAACTATTAACGTCCGCCACTTGGCTTTCAATGCCTGTATTAATTGCATTAATATCAAATATATCTTCAGAAATAGCACTATTTGTATAAATCACCATGCTGATAGGTATAAATATTTTAGAATAGGCTAGCTTATTTTTCGCGCAGGCAACTGACATTTTTATATACTCTTACTTGTTTTTTTTCTCAATAATGGCGCCATAATCATTAATAAATTGCACCACTATAGAATTATCATTGTTCATATTTTTTTTAAGAATATAATCGTTGTTAAATGGGTAAATTAGGTTTTTGCCATTTACCACATTGCCATTCACTAATATATTTTTTATCGACAAATGGTAAGGTGTTTGATTATTAATCATAATTCCATCTGTTTTTTTTACTAAAAAAACCTTTTCGAAGTCGAATGGCTCAATATCTTTTGAACGCAAAAATAATTTAAACTGTGAGTTAATAATTATCTGTAATTCGTTTTCTATTCCACTATCCTTTGGTGGTATAGATTTGATATTCAATAAATACAGTTTTTCCTGATTAGCCCCTATTGGCTCGCCTATATATGAAATACGTGCAGAACCATTTGTGTCAGGTTCAATCCTAAATAAAGGTGGCGTCGCTATAAATGGCGTTTTTCCTTCACCTTCATAGGGTGATACCCAACTTTGTATTAAAAATGGTTTTTCTTTATCACTATTATAAATTGGAATATCAATTTCACGTTTATTCTCTTCATAAACAAATCGTGTTCCCCCAACGCTAATACCTGCTGCGTAAGAAAAATTGGACATAGTGAACGTAAATAAAAATACTGAAAGTAATATTCTTTTCATAAACACAGCCTGGATTTAAGGAAAGATAGAGAGTGGCGAATACCACCCTCTAATAGTATTAATGGTATTGAATACTATAAACTGCACTGCTGTTTGCAGGACCTGCGGTTGCAGCGCCCGTTGCTTTATAACGAGCAACATAGTCTAAATCGACTGTTGCACCATCAAATTCAACTTCTTTTGAATCTTCAAACAGTTTAATTTGTGTCGTTGCATCTTTTTCAAATAAAGCGATACCCACATTTTTAGCAACGCCCGCAGCTTGGTTGATCGCAAGAATGTCACGGTCAGCCGTATCACGTGTGCCGCCAAAACGTACTGTCACTTTAGAGTTAGCAGGGCAATCAACAAGCTTAATTGTAAAATCCTTTAGTCCAGCAACTTCACCTTGTGCAGCTAAGCTTTTTGATGAAACTTTCCCAAGGTCAACATTTAAATTTTTAGAGTTGCTATCTACTGTACAAGCGATATCTGTTATTTCTCCAGTAAAATTAATTGTACCTGAAGCTAAAACGGTTGACGCAGATGTTACAGCTAAAGCCACCCCTATTACTGTTAGGGATTTTTTTAGAATACTCATAATAGTTCCTATAATATAGATCTTTAATTATTAATTATTACTTAATGAATAATTACATTACTCATATTGGGAGTGCGGACGGAATATACCATTTACCTTTAGTTAAGTTAACAAATTGATACATTGAATTTTTTTAAATTACATCTAAAATTTTTATGTTTATTTTTATCATTCAAAAAAAGATGTATTTATTTATTTTTATCATTATCGATAAGGTAATATTTTAAAATATCACTCACCATTGAATTTTTATTCAAATACATATAAAAGCGATATTCATTGCTTTTATTTGCAATTCTCAGCTCTTTTAGTGAATTATTATTCAGCTCATCCTGTATTAGATTTTTAGGTAACCATGAATATCCAACTGAATTTTCAGTTAATTTTACCGCTATTTCAACGTTAGCTACATTAATTGTCTGAATGCTTTTCTCAACTTCACCAAAAGCAGGAAGCAGAACGATATGTGTTGTTTTTTCTAATAAATTCAGTATATTAGACTCATTACATGATTGTAATTTATGGTCTGGGCTTGTCACTAAAATAGCATCAACTTGCTCTAAATAAATTGGGTTTAAAGACTCAATTTTATGATGAGTAATGAGCAAATCATAATTTTTCAGTGATAGCACATCGGCCCTGTCTAATGAAACTCTTTTAAAATCAATATCATAATCCTTTCTTAGACGTGTGAACTGTCCTATTTTTTCAAGTATTTCATCACTTTGATACAAAGAGTCCATTACAATATTAATTTTTCCATTACCATCATAATTCAATGATTTAGCCAACTCTTCTAATGAAATTGCTTTATTTGTAACCTCCCTAGATAATGCTAAAAGTTGTTCGCCCTGTTTAGTGAGTACCGCACGGCGTCTCTCTAAAGAAAATATCTCAAGTTCCAATGTTTGCTCTAATTTGCTAATCGTATAACTAATTGATGATTGTGTTCTATGCAAAATTTCAGCTGCTTGAGCAAAGCCACCATAGTCAACGACAGCTTGTAAAGTAATCCATTGATCTAATGTCGTTCGGGTTTTTTCCATAATCTCTCCAAGTATTAGCCTGAAGTTATTTTTTTAATTCCATTAAAATATAGCAATATATTTTAAATGCGTTAATAGGTATTTATACATAGAGGTTAATTAACAAACATATGTTTAGTTTTTTTTAAGTTAATTTTCTTAAAAATTAAAACATTAGTTTTTAAATGGTCAATTGTTTCTTATTTATTAACAATTAAAAAATCAAATGAAAATCAATAATATTTAATTAATTTAAAAATTAATAAATAAAAAAATAGACTTTTTATTTTTCATTTAAAATAACAAATAGAAATAAACTATTTAATTTTTATTTTAATATAATTTTTTTTTACTTTATCATTAAATTTCTCTTTATACGATTAAATTACCATCTATATTTAATCATAAAAATAACATAATTCTAATCATAATAGAATAAATTACCCCCTGTATTATCATTAATAGTTAGTCTTTTTATGATAATAAATTAACATTAAATGCTTCACATTTAAAAAAACTCATATAAAAAATGAAATATAGCACAATAGTCAACGGTAGAAACCATGATCTGTGCGTGCTAATTTAATAACGTTAGCCTAAACATCCATTTTTCATCACATTTATCTCTAATTTTGAGGGTTTAACAAAACCAGCATGTTTTTTTCCAGTCATGATGATAGATAAATATATTAGTCTTCCGCTTAACGCACTCCTTAACTGAAATTTATTTTACCTATAACCCGTATTATTGCCCTCAATCATCTGGCTTATTAAGTCGATTTTAAATGCGTGTTATAGATTAGACATAAAGGTTAGATTTCTGTTTTGTTCAAAAAATCAATGTATATGAAGAATTACATTAAATATAAATATGTAAAACATTAAACTATAACATAGATAAACTTTATCAAATCATCAAATAGATAAAGTTTACTTACTCTTTAAAAGCATTTAAAAAGGGAAATATGGTTTTTGACGTAGAAAATGAGGTTAATTTATGGAATGCAAATGACAATAAATAAAAATATTTCTTTAAATTTCAATAAATTGAGAATGAAATATTATATATGGATTATCTTCGTGAATTTTTTAATTTTAGAAGTAAGTCTAAAAATAAATATTTTAACCTAGGATTACCCTACCTTATGTTAAATTTTCATGTTAAAACTTATAAAATTATAAAAACACATTGGGCTTGAATATCATGATTCTTAGCGAAAAAAAACCACCACAGTAATGTGATGGTTTCAATTGTAACGTTTAAGTCGCACTACCGGTACAGATCCTTACGTTGATAGGGTTCTATCTCCCCTTTTTTGCGCGTTTTCAATAGTTTTAAAATCCATGTATATTGTTCAAGGCTAGGCAAGACGAGGTATTCAAGCTCTTCATTCATCCTACGTGCTATATACTCATCGTCTTTCCCATCAATGTCATCCATTGGCTCACGAATATAAATGTGTAATTGATGAGTTTTATGATCATATACTGGAAATAGCGGCACAATTTTCGCTTTGCATACTTTCATTAAACGACCAATTGCAGGAAGTGTCGCTTTGTATGTACCAAAGAAATCAACAAATTCACTGTGTTCCTCACCATGGTCTTGATCAGGAAGATAGAATCCCCAGTACCCTTGCCTCACGGATGCGATAAATGGCTTAATCCCCGCCTCTCGCGAATGGAGGCGGCCACCAAAATGATAGCGCGCTTTGTTCCAAAGATAATCTGCAACAGGATTCTTTTGATGGTGAAACATTGCGGCCATTTGCTGGCCTTTTGCCGCTAATAACATCGCAGGTGCATCGACTGCCCACCCATGTGGCACCATAAAAATCACATTACTTTGTTGTTCTTTTAACCGCTGAATGATTTCTTCATTATGCCAATGTGTACGTGCTAACGTTTTATTTGCCCCTCGTAGGCACAATTCCGCCAACATGACAAAAGACTGCGGTGCAGTTTCAAACATGCGATCAACTAAATCTTCTCTTTGCTCTTCCGTGTACTCAGGAAAGCAATAAAGTAAGTTGATCTTCGCACGACGACGAGCACTTTTGGCTATTCTGCCCACCCATTTGCCTATTTTAGCCAGCATCGGGTCACGAATTTTAACAGGTATATAAGCAAGCCCTGCAAATACAGCGGCTCCCAACCAAACACCCCAATATTTTGGCAATAAATAAGAACGATGAAATGTTGGCACATAGCCTTTTTTACTGTCTGTGTCTTTATCTTTATTCATACTGCACTCAAGTGAATAATGGCTATATTTTTATAGCTTAAAATAATGATTTATGGAAGCATTTCAAAAAAAACTGGCAGATACAAGTACCTGCCAGTTATGAAAGGAGAAGAATTTATTACAGCTTCAGTTGAGGTTTTGTTTCTTTAACTAACGCTAAGTATTCTTTGCGCTCTTTACCTGTTAACCCACCTGAACTTGGTAATTTGGCAGTTAAAGGATTAACCGCTTGCTGATTTACCCACATTTCAAAATGCAAGTGCGGCCCTGTCGAGCGCCCTGTATTACCTGACAATGCGATGCGGTCACCACGTTTAACTTTTTGACCAGGTTTAACAAGTAATTGACGTAAATGCATATAACGAGTGGTATATTGGCGACCATGACGAATAGCAATAAAGTTGCCCGCAGCACCACTGTATTTCGACACAATCACCTCACCGTCACCAACTGCTAAAACGGGTGTCCCTACTGGCATTGCAAAGTCTACACCCTTATGTGGTGCAACACGCCCTGTTACTGGATTGACACGACGAGGATTGAACTGGGAAGAAACCCTAAATTGTTTCGCTGTTGGAAAACGCAGGAAACCACGTTCTAAGCCATTCCCTTCGCTATCATAGTATTTGCCATCTTCAGCTCGGAACGCATAATAGCTTTTACCATTAGTTTGCAAACGTACACCAACAAGCTGGCTTTGTTCGCTGCGGCCATTGAGCATTTCACGGCTCATTAACACACTAAATTTATCGCCTTTTTTCAATTTACGAAAATCAATTTGCCATTGTAGCGCTTTAATGACTTCACGGCCTTCATTACGTGTTAAACCTGCTTTACTGGTACTTTGTGCAAAAGAACCATCAACAGTACCTTTTAAAATACTGTTCGTCCATTCGCCAGTACGAATTTGCTTAACCTCTTCGAATTTATTCGTCGTGCCTACTCGGTTAAATACCCGCGTTTCACGGCGATTCACTTCCCATGTTAGTGATTCTAATTCACCTTGCTCTGTCAAAGACCAATTTAGTGCCTGACCAATTTTTAGGTTTCTCAGTGACTTATGTTGATTCGAAAGTGTTGCAACATCCCCAGCTTCAATACCAAACTGAGTTAAAATTGTTGTTAAGTTATCACCGCTTGCAACAA
The DNA here is from genome assembly GCF_028482245.1 of Providencia sp. PROV129. Lineage (NCBI taxonomy): Bacteria > Pseudomonadati > Pseudomonadota > Gammaproteobacteria > Enterobacterales > Morganellaceae > Providencia > Providencia sp. PROV129. The sequence goes on along the minus strand of NZ_JAMPQD010000006.1, from coordinate 212,966 downwards.
CATATTCATGGGCTAACGGCGTTGTCTCCCCCTCCGCACCATCTGCTTCTGCTTCGGTATCTGCAAGACCTTCGTCAGGTAATTGATCACTACTATCTTGAATAATATCGTCAGTGGCATCAGTGGAAGGTAATAACGCTAGAGGAATGATGGTATCAGGCATACCATCATTTTCAGAAGTCGTTGGAACATGAACTGGCCGCCAAATTGCGACGGCCATGGTAGCGACTGTAAGCGTACTTAATACGATTTTATGAGTTCTAGACAGGCTACCATATACCTGAGCCAGACCTTTGGCCATTTGCTGCACTTAAACAATTCCTTCTATTTTTAATTCAGGCAGCTGGCATATTGTTCCGACAAGTTTGTCAAAAACTGCATGTAGCTATCTGGTCCAAGTACCAGCCCAATTCCGAGTGGGTCGAGAGTTCCCATTTTGACTCCCGTATTACGCGCTACACTTTCAATTACTGCAGGCCTGAATTGTGGCTCAGCAAAAACGCATTGCGCTTTATGCTCAACCAATTGTGTTCGTATTTGATGTAATTTCTGCGCACCAGGCTGTATTTCTGGGTTTATCGTAAAATGCCCCAAAGGAGCGAGTTGATAGTGTTTTTCAAAGTAGCCATAAGCGTCGTGAAAAACAAAATAACCCTTGTTTCGAGCTGGCTGCAAAATACTAGCAATTTTTTTATCACTTTGCGCCATATTTTCTCTGAATTTACGAAGGTTTACGTCTAGCTTATCTTTTTGATCAGGATAAAGCTCTACTAAACGATCATGAATGTCCTGTGCAGCGAAATTTGCGATCTCTGGGGATAACCAGATGTGCATATTATACTCACCATGGTGATGATGTTCGTGATCCTTGTCATGATTAGCTTCATCCGAGTGTTCATGGTCATGTTCATCTTCATGAGACTCGGCCATAAGTCGTGATTTAATGTTTGTCTGTTCCGCTAGTGCCAGACGTTTATTCTGAGGTAACGTATTGATAGGCTTCTGTAAAAACATTTCGAGATCAGGTCCAACCCACACAAATAAGTCTGCTTGTTTAATTTTTTTCAAATCAGAAGGTTTTAATGCGTAATCATGCGGGGATGAACCGTCTGGCAGTAGAACTTGTGTCTCCGTCACGCCATCAGCAATACCTGAGGCAATAAAAGCCAATGGACGAATCGATGTTACCACATCCGCATTTGAGGTAGACACCAATGTTGCACTCAATACGGAGGTCGCCACAGCTCCGAAAAGAAATTTACGGGCAATGTGTTTCGATTTATGTATCATAGCAGTCTTTTTCCGTGATTTTAATTTTGAAATGTTATAATATAACACAACATGATTTCTGCAAGATGTTTTTCATATGCAACCATTACTGACTTTAAATAAAATTTCTGTTTCATTTGGTGACAAGCAAGTCCTTAAAGATGTGTCCTTTGAACTTAACAAAGGAGACATTGTGACGCTTTTAGGGCCAAATGGTGCAGGAAAATCAACCATAGTACGTGTTGTTCTTGGGTTACTTCCCCCGACTTCAGGCTCAATTGAACGTGCCTCATCACTTTCTATTGGCTATGTTCCTCAAAAATTGCATTTAGATACAACGCTCCCCCTAACAGTAAAGCGTTTTATGTTACTCAAGCTAGGTGTTCGCCAAGAACATTTATTACCTGCTCTTGAGCGTGTTAATGCGACTCATCTTCTAGAGCAACCGATGCAAAAGTTATCGGGTGGTGAAACTCAACGCGTTTTACTCGCACGTGCATTGCTCAACAAACCTGACTTGCTCGTACTGGATGAGCCTGCGCAAGGTGTTGATATTACAGGTCAAGTTGCTTTGTATGACTTAATTAATCAATTAAGAACAGAGCTTGGCTGTGCCGTACTCATGGTTTCTCACGACTTACACCTAGTGATGGCAAAAACAGATAAAGTACTCTGTATTAATGGCCATATCTGTTGTTCAGGTGCACCTGATGTGGTGTCCAATCACCCTGAATTTGTTGCTATGTTTGGGTATCGCGGTGCGCAACAATTAGGGGTATATCGCCATCAACATAATCACCAACATGATTTAGAAGGTAATATTATTCGTAGCCATCAACACAGCAAGGACTGCAAGCATGATTGAGTTATTATTACCTGGCTGGATAGCGGGCATGTTACTTGCGATTGCAGCGGGGCCATTAGGCTCTTTCGTTGTTTGGCGTCGCATGTCCTATTTTGGTGACACTTTAGCACATGCTTCTTTATTGGGTGTTGCCTTTGGGTTATTACTAAATATTAACCCTTTTTATGCTGTCGTTGCCGTTACCCTTTTACTTGCACTAATTTTAGTTTGGCTTGAAAAACGTCCACAACTTGCCGTTGATACATTACTCGGAATTATGGCTCACAGCTCGTTATCACTCGGTTTAGTGGTCGTAAGTTTAATGGCTAATGTACGTGTTGACCTAATGGCTTACTTATTTGGTGATCTTCTCTCTGTTAACTATGAAGATATTATCATGATCTTTATTGGTGTGATTGTCGTTTGCGGGTTACTTTTTTATCGCTGGCGAGCGCTTTTATCCATTACCGTTAGTCCTGAGCTTGCTTTTGTCGATGGCATCAATATTCAACGTTTACGTTTATTATTGATGTTAGTCACTGCATTAACAATCGGTATCGCCATGAAGTTTGTTGGTGCACTAATTATTACTTCACTTCTGATTATTCCAGCCGCTACCGCTCGTCGTTTTGCACGTACACCTGAGCAAATGGCATTTATTGCGGTGTTAATTGGTATGATATCGGTCACGGGTGGATTAACCTTTTCGGCATTTTATGATACCCCTGCTGGCCCATCAGTTGTTTTGGTTTCTGCCGTTTTATTTGTGCTTAGCTTAACAGTTAAAGCAAAAAACTAATTGATAACTTAAAAGTTTATCCACGCCGTTGTTTATTTTGAACAACGGCGTTTTTATTTATATAAACTTAATTAATATAAATGGCTTTTCCTTTACCGATTATCCATACTCACAAAGAGTAATTTAAATCACAGGATGGTAACATGAAGCAGTCCCTCACCTTTTTGGTTGCTCTAGGGTTATTTTCAGCATCGGCAAGCGCAATAGAATACTCATGCCAGTTAGAAAATAACAAATTAGTTAGCGTTGTTATAGAAAAAGGCAAACCCCCTGTCTATCGTTATGGAACCTTAGGTAAAACTGAGATTACTCTGCCCACCAATACAAAAGGTAAAGAGAATATTTTTGTCGGAGAAGGGATGTTTATCGGTGGTGCAAGCTCAGTCTACATTCGTTTTCAGAATGGTAATTATAATTATGTACTTTATGATGGGGAGGGTAAAGGTTGGTATTATCAAGGTGTTGTTGTCTACAAAGGTGACAAAATTATCAGTAAAAAAGCATGTAAATCATCATCGAACCTGAACTTGTACAGTATTCTAGATTATGGTTTACCGAAAGACACGGATGATATTGATATCGATTTTACAACCGACCCAAATTCCCGATAAATGCTCAACGCTACCCAGCACGTAAAGTTTCCCCCACCTTAATTCGCTGGTGGGGTATTGGTTACACCTCTTTTGGCGTTAAACCAAAATGGTTATACGCATGCGCTGTCGCCATTCGTCCTCGAGGAGTACGTTGGATAAAACCTTGTTGAATTAAATAAGGCTCTAAAACATCTTCGATTGTTTCACGTTCTTCCCCAATTGCTGCTGCTAAGTTATCCACACCAACAGGACCACCCATAAATTTATCGATAATCGCCACGAGTAGCTTACGGTCTAAGTAATCAAAGCCTGCTGCATCGACATTTAACATATCCAAAGCTTGGTTTGCGATTAGCTCATCAATAGAGCCATCACCTTTAACTTGTGCGAAATCACGTACACGACGTAACAAGCGATTTGTAATACGTGGCGTGCCGCGAGAGCGCATGGCAACTTGCATGGCACCTTCTTCGGTGATATCAAGCCCCATATATTGGGCGCTACGTTTGACAATATACTGTAAGTCCGCAACCTGATAGAATTCAAGGCGTTGTACGATACCAAACCGATCACGTAACGGGGAAGTTAGTGACCCAGCCCGCGTTGTTGCACCAATTAACGTAAATGGCGGTAGGTCAATTTTAATGGAACGCGCCGCAGGCCCTTCACCAATCATGATATCCAATTGGTAGTCTTCCATTGCAGGATAAAGAATTTCTTCAACAACAGGTGAGAGGCGGTGAATTTCATCAATAAAGAGCACATCATGTGGCTCTAAGTTGGTTAGCATCGCAGCTAAATCACCTGCTTTTTCCAATACAGGCCCTGAGGTTGTCCGTAAATTTACGCCTAATTCGTTAGCAACAATCCCTGCGAGGGTTGTTTTACCCAGCCCTGGGGGGCCAAAAATCAACAGATGGTCGAGAGCATCACCCCGCATTTTGGCTGCTTGGATAAAAATCTCCATTTGATCTTTAACCTGTGGCTGACCAATATACTCGCTGAGTAATTTTGGTCTAATCGCACGATCAATGGCTTCTTCATCCGACTGTAAAACTTCAGCAGTAATTAAGCGATCTGCTTCAATCATCTCAATGGCCTCTTAATCAGAGTGCTGCACGTAAGGCATCACGGATTAATGTTTCAGAATCACTGCCTGGCTTCGCGACTTTGCTTATCATGCGACTCGCTTCTTGTGGCTTATAGCCCAATGCAATTAATGCCGCCGCTGCTTCTGCTTCGATATCAGCAGTACTTGGTACCTTACTATTCACATTAGGTAAGTTGATCTCACTGGTTTGATTGAATAAATCACCATTCAACCCTTTGAAACGGTCTTTCATTTCAACAACTAAACGTTCGGCTGTTTTTTTACCAATCCCTGGTAACTTAACCAATGATGCAATCGCTTCTTGTTCAATTGCAGAAACAAATTGTTGTGCTGACATACCAGACAAAATTGCCAATGCAAGCTTAGGCCCAACACCGTTAACTTTGATTAATTCTTTGAACAGTGCTCTTTCTTGCTTATCGTTAAAACCATATAGTAATTGGGCGTCTTCACGAACAACAAAATGTGTAAAAACAATCGCTTCTTGCCCGATATCAGGTAATTCATAGAAACACGTCATTGGCATATGAACTTCATAACCTACCCCTTGAAGTTCTAATAAAACTATTGGTGGTTGCTTTTCTAATACGATACCACGTAAACGACCAATCACATTGAATTCCTCTATTATGGCCTAAAACGAAATCTGTTTAGCCAAAGTTATTAATAGTGCTGTTTATACCACAAAAAGGGCTGGATGCATATCCAGTTGCAAGCTATTTGTTTTCATACCGTCAGCTTTCAGACAAACTTCTACCTTAACCGCCCACGCGTTAATACTAAACGAGGATCACCCACTTTTAATAAGTTCTGATTAAAATGGCAATGTGTAATCGCAATCGCCAACGCATCCGCAGCATCGGATTGTGGGTTAGCGGACAGCTTGAGTATTGATTTAACCATATGTTGTACTTGGCTTTTTTCAGCGGCCCCTGTCCCAACAACCGTTTGTTTAACTTGGCGAGCCGCATATTCAAACACTGGAATACTCAAATTTGCCGCTGCAACTATCGCGACGCCACGTGCTTGGCCTAATTTGAGCGCTGAATCTGGGTTTTTTGCCATAAAGACTTGTTCGATTGAAAGAACGTCGGGCTGGTATTGTGTGATAATTTCCGAGACCCCCGCATAAATACGTTGCAGACGACTTGGTAAATCATCAACCTGAGTGCGAATACAACCACTGCCTAGATACAGTAATTGCCGACCTTGTTGGCGAATAACGCCGTAGCCAGTGACACGAGAACCAGGGTCAATTCCTAATATAATTGCCATAAAGAATCGATTTGTACCTCTTATTATTAAATGCTATTTATTCATCATTCTACTTAGTAGCATAATACTATCTATTTCAATTAAATAGCTATTTGATTCTTAATGTTATCCATGGAATATAAAAAGTATAGTAGAAGAAAAAGAAAGAAGAACAAAGGCGTTAGAGAAAACAGGCTGGGTCAGCCCGCTTTCTCTACGCGGAGGGACTAGATTACAGATGTAAAATAGTACGTCACTGATTACAGTGTCGCTGCGACTTCGTCAGAAATATCACCATTATGGTAAACTTCTTGAACGTCGTCAGAATCCTCTAACATGTCGATAAGGCGCATCAATTTTGGTGCCGTTTCAGCATCAAGTTCTGCTGTGATCGATGGGATCATTGAAACTTCAGCCGCTTCGCTCGTAAAGCCTGCTGCATCTAATGCATCTTTAACCGTACCAAATGTTTCAAAGGTAGTGTAAACATCGATTGCACCGTCGTCATAGGTCTCAACGTCATCCGCACCCGCTTCAAGCGCCGCTTCCATCAATGCATCTTCATCCACACCTGGTGCATAAGTAATAACACCACGTTTGGTAAATAAATAAGAGACTGAACCATCTGTTCCCAAGTTACCACCTGTTTTAGTAAACGCGTGGCGCACTTCAGATACGGTACGGTTACGGTTGTCACTTAAGCACTCAACCATAACAGCAGTACCGCCAGGACCATAACCTTCATAAATGATGGTTTCCATATTATCACTTTCATCATTACCCACACCGCGTGCAATTGCACGGTTTAAGGTGTCACGAGTCATGTTATTTGATAATGCTTTATCTACTGCGGCACGTAAACGTGGGTTAGTGCCAGTATCACCACCACCTAAACGTGCAGCAGTGACAAGTTCACGAATAATTTTTGTGAAAATCTTACCGCGCTTAGAATCTTGGGCTGCTTTACGGTGTTTGGTATTGGCCCATTTACTATGACCTGCCATGAAATATCTCCAAAAACGTCAATACAATAATTAATTAGCAAATTCTAAAATAGCCTGACTGTTACTCCATGATTTAGTAAGTTTTGCCGCTTCATTTGGGCTTAACCAACGAAACTCTGTATGTTCAGTCAGTAATGGCATGTGTTCTTCATCTAGCACCATTTTAAACCAGTGCTCTTTGCAATGTGTTACATTCGGTGCATAACGATGCCTGAAATGCGGAAAAATTTCAAAGATGATGCTATGGGACAAGTCTTGCAAGCCGTTTTGTTTAACGTCAAAACCAGTCTCTTCTTTGATTTCACGACACGCAGTTTCATACGGTTTTTCGTTAGGTTCCAGACTTCCAGTCACGGACTGCCAGAAGTCTGGATCATCTTTACGCCGTAGCATTAGCACCCGACCGCTTGTTTCAGCCACGATGATGACTAATACCGATTCAGGGCGCTTAAATGCGGTCATTCGCCGTCTTACTCTTCGTCTTTCGCCACAACAGCAATCGCCAACTCTGTCAACGAGTCTGGGTTTGCATAGCTTGGTGCATTCGTCATTAAACAAGCCGCAGCGGTTGTTTTCGGGAAAGCGATAACATCACGGATGTTATCCGTTCCAGTCAATAACATCACTAAACGGTCAAGGCCAAAAGCTAAACCTGCGTGTGGTGGTGTGCCGTATTTCAGTGCGTCTAATAAGAAACCAAATTTTTCACGTTGATCTTCTTCATTAATACCTAAAATGCTAAACACGGTTTGCTGCATTTCATTACGGTGAATACGCACTGAACCGCCACCCACTTCATAACCGTTAATCACCATATCATAAGCATTGGCAACAGCATCTTCTGGTTTACTTGCTAGCTCTTCTGGTGAGAAATCTTTCGGCGATGTGAATGGATGGTGCATCGCGGTTAAACCACCTTCCCCATCTTCTTCAAACATTGGAAAATCGATGACCCACAGTGGCTGCCAGCTATTTAGATCTGTCAGTTCAAAATCACGCCCCACTTTCAAACGCAGTGCACCCATTGAATCTGTGACCACATTTTTCGCACCTGCACCAAACAGAATGATATCGCCATCCGCTGCACCAGTACGGTCTAACAGTTGGTTAATCACCTGTTCATTGAGGAATTTTGCGACTGGGCTTTGAATACCTTCTATTCCTTTAGCACGTTCGTTGACTTTCATCCAAGCCAACCCTTTCGCACCATATATACCCACGAATTGGCCATATTCGTCAATTTGTTTACGGGTCATTGCTGCGCCGCCAGGCACTTTCAATGCCGCAACACGGCCTTTCGGATCATTCGCAGGACCAGAGAATACGGCAAACTCAACATCTTTAACGATATCAGCAACATCCACCAGTTCCATTGGGTTACGAAGGTCTGGTTTATCTGAACCATAACGACGCATTGCTTCTGCAAACGTCATGATTGGGAAATCGCCTAAATCAACATTTTTCACGTCTAACCAGAGATTGCGGATCATGCGTTCCATGATTTCGCGTACTTGCTCTGCAGTCATAAATGAGGTTTCAACATCGATTTGGGTAAATTCAGGTTGACGGTCTGCTCGTAAATCTTCATCACGAAAGCATTTTACGATTTGATAATAGCGGTCAAAGCCAGACATCATCAGTAACTGTTTAAACAGTTGTGGAGACTGTGGCAGCGCGTAAAATTTACCTTTATGAACACGGCTTGGAACTAAATAGTCACGAGCGCCTTCAGGCGTTGCTTTAGTTAACATTGGCGTTTCAACATCAACGAAGCCTTCTGTATCCATGAAATTACGGACAAAACTGGTGATTTTCGCACGAGTTCGTAAGCGCTCAGACATTTCAGGACGGCGTAAATCTAGGTAGCGGTATTTTAAGCGACGCTCTTCTGTATTTGTTTGGTTGCTATCGAGTGGCAACGGTTCTGATTTATTGAATACATAAAGCTCTTGCGCAAAAATTTCAATTTCCCCAGTCGCCATATCTTTATTTTTCTGGCTATCTGGACGCGCGCGTACTGTCCCTGTGATTTGGATACAGAACTCATTACGCAGCTCTGACGCTTTTTCAAATATGTCTTTACGATCTGGATCGAAGAAAACTTGAACGATGCCTTCACGGTCACGCATATCGATAAAAATCAAACCACCTAAGTCGCGACGGCGGTTTACCCATCCACAAAGAGTGACCTGTTGGCCTTCGTGAGCAATGCTTAACTGCCCACAATAATTAGTACGCATACAATATCCTTTTACTCAGCTGTTGTGCTTTTGCTTGCTGCGGGATTTTGGCATTTTGCTGAACCCTATTTGCGAAACACGGGCTGAAAATTCAGAATGTCAAAAAGGCAGACATTATACAGGAAATTCTGTTAGACAAATAGTTGCGAATACCGCTTATCGCCTAAACCATTTTGTTTTTAATCATATTTTCATCATTTTTATGGTTGTTCATCAACTTCATTGTGATTACCACCCTTAGCTAGACAGGGTTAAATGAGGAATATGGTTAAGTTGATTTTAAGGGACTAAAGACGCCATGTATATATTATGGCAAAGGTTTATTTCTAATATCACTTATTGCTGCACAAAAAGTACACGAAGCTTACAGAGTAAGACCTTCATCCCTTTTTATAACTTAATAGCTTAGGCATTCTGGGAATTAGGTCGATTTAGGAATTGTTACCTTTTTCAGTTTGCTATAATCCAATTAACTCAGTAATCAACCTAATTAATCATCTGCTGCTTAAGGATCACACATGAAAAAACTGTTAATTGCTTCATCTATGCTGATGCTACTTGTTGGATGCCAAACTGTGAAAACTGCAGATATTGATAACAATAAAACATTTTACATCGATTCCACACTCGCTGACTGCGTGGGTGTTGCTCCAATGAAGTGTATGAAAGTCAAAGAAAACCCAAATGATGACTGGCAGTTATTCTATAGTTCTATTCAAGGTTTTGAATATCAACCAGGCTTCTCTTACGTCTTACAAGTTAAACAATTTGATGTACCAAACCCACCAGCTGATGCGCCAAGCATCCGCTATGAACTTGTAAAAATCGTTGAAAAGAAATAAATTTTAATCCTTGATAGTCATTAAGTGGGCTTACTTCCTGCTTAATGGCTTTATTTTATCTCAACCAAATTGAGCAAACTAACCATCGGAAATAACAAGAGTAGCAAAATTATGAGTGATAAAATTATTGATAAACTTGGGTTAATTGCTTTGTCTGAAAATAAAGTTGCCATGGTACGCTCACACAATAAAAGCTTATTTTACATCCCAGGCGGAAAGCGCGAGCAAGGTGAAAGTGATGAGCAAGCTTTATGTCGTGAAATTGAAGAAGAATTGACGTTAAACTTAGTACCTGGCTCTATTGGCTTTTATGGTGAGTTTATAGGACTTGCTGATGGTAAAGACGGTGGCACACAAGTGCGTATTCGCTGCTATTTTGCAGATTATCAAGGAATACCGCAACCTGCCGCTGAAATTGCTGAGTTAGCATGGTTTACCAGTGAAGATTTACCTCGATGTTCAACGACAGCCGCCGCGGTTCTATCCCAATTAAAACAAGATGGCTTAGTCAAGTAACGCTACGTGATTACCCAAAAAAGTTGTTAATTCATTTGTCGAACGGCATTTTAGGATTTACAATTTAGAAAATATCGTTAATACCCATTACTATAACTTATATTTTTAGGTGTTTTCATAATTTGATTCGTTTTATGGTGGAGTAAAAAATGGTCAGCTCTTTGTACGCTGTACTGGGTGCCTTACTGCTGCTTAGATTATCTTTAAATGTTGTGAAGCTACGTAACCAGTACCGTATAGCCTATGGGGATGGTGGTTTTTATGAACTGCAAACCGCAATTCGTGTTCATGGCAATGCCATTGAATACATACCTATCTCCCTTATTTTATTACTTTTAATGGAGATGAACGGTGCTCAAGTTTGGATGATCCACATTTGTGGTTTAATTTTAATTGCAGGTCGGTTACTCCATTCTTATGGCTTAAAAAACCATGATTACTCTTATCGCCGCTCAGGTATGGTTGCAACTTATCTTTCGATGGCATTAATGGTTATCGCCAATACTTATTATCTGCCATGGCTACAAATCGTTTCATTTAATCTTTAGTGCTCTTCTACGGCACGACTTAATGTGCCGCCTCATTATTTCATTCTCAATGGATTGATTTTCACTGTGCTACCTTTCTGATACAATCCCCCACTACTTTTGTTTGATTATTAATACAGAACTTATGTCAAGTCAGGATCCAAACCACAAAGACAGTCTTTTTTCCGCACCGATTGCTAACCTTGGTGATTGGCAATTTGATGAAAAAGTCGCCGAAGTATTCCCCGATATGATCCAGCGCTCTGTGCCTGGCTATTCCAATATTATTACCATGATTGGTATGCTTGCGGGCCGTTTTGTGAAGCCAAACAGCCGCGTATATGATTTAGGCTGCTCATTAGGTGCGGCAACGCTTTCTATTCGACGCAATATTACAGTTGAGAACAGTAAAATTATTGCTATCGATAACTCCCCAGCGATGGTAGAACGATGCCGCCGCCATATTGATGCATACCGCGCAAAGACCCCCGTTGAGGTGATTGAAGGTGATATTCGTGATGTGAATATTGAAAATGCATCAATGGTTGTACTCAATTTTACTTTGCAATTCCTCAAGCCTGATGACCGACTTTTATTACTCGAAAAAATTTATCGCGGGTTACAACCAGGTGGCATTTTGGTTCTCTCCGAAAAATTTAATTTTGAAGACAACGAAATCGGTGAGTTACTGTTCAATATGCATCATGATTTCAAACGGGCAAATGGCTATAGCGAATTAGAAATTAGCCAAAAGCGCAGCATGTTAGAAAACGTGATGTTGACTGACTCCGTTGAAACACACAAAGCTCGCCTAAAACACGTTGGGTTTAGCCACTGCGAAGTTTGGTTCCAATGTTTTAATTTTGGCTCACTGTTAGCGCTTAAAGAGGCTTAAAGATGATTGATTTCGGTCGTTTTTACCAACAAATTGCCGTTGGCCCATTAAGTCACTGGTTAGAAACATTACCTGCGCAGTTAACGGAGTGGAAAAAACAAGGTTTACACGGTGGTTTTTCCTCATGGGAAAAAATGCTTGATAATTTGCCTGTTATGCATCCAACCCAATTAGACTTAATTAACAGTGTGACGGCAACTCGCGATCCAGCGCTGACCTCTGGGGAAACACGCCGTTTAAATAATATCCTTGAGCAATTAATGCCATGGCGTAAAGGCCCTTTCTCCCTTTATGGTGTCAATATTGATACCGAATGGCGTTCAGATTGGAAATGGGATCGTGTTTTACCGCATATTTCATCATTAAAAGATAGGTATGTGTTAGATGTAGGTTGTGGCAGCGGTTATCATATGTGGCGGATGTTAGGGCAAGAAGCCAAATTTGTTGTCGGCATTGACCCCACAGAACTTTTCTTATGCCAATTTGAAGCGGTAAGAAAATTATTGGGTGATAACCAACAAGTGCATTTATTACCTCTCGGTATTGAGCAACTTCCTGAGCTAAAAGCCTTTGATACTGTGTTCTCCATGGGGGTTTTATATCATCGCCGCTCTCCACTTGACCACTTATGGCAATTAAAAAACCAATTAGTTAGTGAAGGCGAATTAGTGCTCGAAAGTTTAGTGGTTGAAGGTGATGAATTTCAATGCCTCATCCCAGGTGATCGCTATGCACAAATGCGTAACGTCTATTTTATCCCTTCCGCTAAAATGCTTAAGGTGTGGTTAGAAAAATGCGGTTTCGTCGATGTGCGTATTGTTGACCAAGCCGTAACTTCATTAGAGGAACAGCGCCGCACACCGTGGATGAAAACAGATTCTCTCGCAGAATTTTTGGATCCGAATGACCAAACTAAGACGGTTGAGGGCTATCCAGCTCCACTGCGGGCAATTCTAGTTGCACGAAAGCCTTAAACGAGTAATGTGCCTATCGGTATAACCCCATAGGCACATTTCATCAGCCCATTATTACATCGCTATTTGCCATAAGTTATAAAATGCAACTCGTCCAGATAACTCGGCGAGTATCACCGCTAACACGCAAATACTGAGCACAATAGCAGAGTTTCTGCCGCGATAGAGCAGCGCAGGAAAAACAAATAGCATGATTGCTATCACCACTAATTGAAACGCCCAAAAACCAGCTTGTTCAGCACTTATTACAGGCCCTGTTTCACCTAGGAATGAGATATATGCCGCTCTTGTGGCAAAAATGATAATCGCACCAAGCAGAAATGCCATTGAACCAAGCCGTTGCGCCCCCATTAAAATCGCCAGTGCCCCACCGCCAACAAACAGTGTCATCCACATTTGCAGTGTTGTGAAAACCGTAAACCAGTTGGCAACAGTTTCAATATTATAGACTTGCGGTATTGACCATACGAATGCCAATCCGAAAATGATCGCGCCCACATTACAGACTTCTCGTAACATGGCATTTTTGACAAACAACGTAAAAAAGACAATCCCTGCACCAAATGCGACAAAAATACCGCTCAGTAAGGCTTCATTACTCATTGGCGAGCGCCCTACACCTAACAACATATTGAAAAAACGCAATGGTTGCCCCACATGCAAACTGCCGATAACTAAAGCTATAAGCATCAATACAAAAGCCAGAATGTTCGATTGGCGTAATTGTTCGCTACTCGACCAACCGATTCGTTTGCTTAGATAAGCAAACAGATAAAGCCCAGCGGCAGACTGACCAAAAACAGTAAAAAAAACAAGAGGAAGTTCGTGCATGTTAGACCTCCGCAGGGTTCTGTAATATCCCGCTTTTATCACCCGATGGTTTAGCATCTTTATGCGGTTTAATCACGATATTGGGATTTGTTAAACTTGGGTCTGGCATTGGGGCAATCCCACTAATTTGTCCATGGCGCTCACGTAACACGTTAATATCATCAAAATCTAACGCACGCTGAGGGCATGATTCGACGCACACAGGTTTCATGCCTTTTTCTACTCGCTCATAACAGCCATCACATTTGCTCATCAGCTTTTTCTTTTCATCATATTGCGGAGCGCCATAAGGGCAACGTAACTCACAATACCGACAACCGACACAAATAGTTTGATCAACAACCACGAGGCCATCTTGCTCTCGTTTATGCATCGCTCCTGTTGGGCAACCCTCGACACATGTTGGGTTTGAACAGTGATTACAAGAAATTGACAAGTAATAGCTGTACACATTTTGCTGCCAAATACCGTCTTGTTGCTGCCAACTTCCCCCTCCGAATTCATAAACACGGCGGAACTTAGGGCCAAGGTCTAAATCCTTTTCATCTTTACAACTGACCTGACAGGTTTTACACCCCGTGCATTTGGTCGAATCAAAATAAAAACCATACTGTTTCATTTGTCGCTCCTTATGCACGTTTCACATCAACGAGGTTAGTATGTTGAGGATTACCTTTTACGAGTGCAGACGGCTGCTGAGTCGTTAGCGTATTAATACAACCACCAATATCAACGCCTTCGCTATCAAGTTCACGCCATGCCCCTTGAGGAACCGCAATCACGCCTGGTAATACCCGCGCCGTTACTTTCGCCTTAATTTTTATGCGCCCTCTATCATTGAAAATCTCAGTGAGATTGCCATCTTGGATACCTCGAGCGGATGCATCGATTGGGTTTATCCAATATTGATGTGGTACAGCCTCACGCAATACCGCGACATTAAAGTAGGATGAATGCGCATGGCCTTTATCATGAAAGCCCGTCATTTGTAGTGGGTATTTTTCCCTTGCCTTTGTATTTTCAACCCCTTCTGTATTCACACAATATTCAGGCACTGCGGGAATACGTTGGTCATCAGGGTAGTCCCATTCTTGGGCTATTTTTGCTAAGCGTGCTGAGTAAATTTCAATTTTACCTGATGGCGTTGGCAGCGGGTTTTCGGTTGGTGAATCCCGATAAGACTTCAGTGCAATATAGTCTGCACTATTTGCGAGTTTTCTATCAACAATCCCCATGTCATTGGTTTCTTCGAAAGTGGGTAACTGTGGATTTTTTTCACGCATTTGGTTGTAACAATGTTCTATCCATTGCTCATGAGTTCGCCCCTCAGTAAATTGGTCTTTAATCCCCAATTTGTCAGCAATATCAGTTAAAACATCGTAAGATTGTCGGCATTCCCACAGCGGTGTGATCGCATTTTGCAGGCGTATCGCATAGTGATAAGCTCCACTTGCATAGGAATTATTGATTAAGTCATTCGACTCAACGCTGCTCACATCAGGTAGAATTAAATCTGCGTAGTTTGTGGATGGCGTCATGTGGATATCCCACACAAGAATAAATTCACAGAGTGATTCATCCGCCAAAATCTTATGGGTTTTATTTAAATCTGAGTGTTGATTTCCCGTCACATTACTAGCGTAATGCCAAAGAAATTTTACGTTGGTTTCAAGCTTGTCCTTTCCTAATAGCGTGGCATTTTCCGCTGTCATTTCAGTACCGCGGACAATGGCATCAGTCCACATAAAACACGGGATTTTAGTTTTTACAGGGTTAGGTATCGCAAATCCAGGAACGGGATAAGCTACGTTACCGCCCCATCCCCCTGCATTGGTGCCTGCTCGACCAATATTGCCCGTCACGATAGGCAACATCATCACCGCCCGTGCAGCTTGTTCCCCTGATGCGGTTCTTTGTAAGCCCCAACCTTGCGAAATCCACGCGGCCTTGGCATTGCCCAATTCACGAGCCAATTGAATGATCCGCGTTGGTGATACCCCCGTTATTTTGCTCGCCCATTCTGGTGTTTTTTCGACACCATCTTCACCGAACCCTAAAATGTAATCTTTATAGGAGGCATTTTTAGGGGCCGAGTCTGGTAATGTTTGGCTATCCCACCCAACACAATATTGTGCGAGAAAAGCTTCGTCTGTTAATTCTTCTTTAATTAAAGTATGAATGATAGCAGCAACGAGCGCACCATCCGTTCCAGGATAAATAGGTATCCACTCTGCGCCTAATGTTGTCACACTATCCGTACGACGCGGGTCGATAATAATCACTTTTGCTTTGCTTTTTTCTAATGCTTGCAAGGTTTCATAGAATTGCCCACCACCTGACATGCGCGTTTCTGCAATGTTGTGCCCAAACATAACAACGAGATCGCTGTTGGCAATTTCAGATAAAAGGGAATCATCCAACTTACCATATACATAAGGGATCACGCCGTTTATCTGTGCTGTTGAATATGTTCCGTGTTGATCAAGAAAACCACCAAGCTGATTTAATAAACGTTTACAGGCATTACGCCCTTGTAAATTAGCCCCTGTCGAACCCGAGCCATATTGGTAATAAATCGCTTCATTGCCGTACTTATTAATTGTCTCTTTTAATTTTTCAGCAACAATGGTTGTCGCTTCATCCCAACTAATACGTTTAAATTTGCCTTCTCCCCGTTTACCAACACGGATCATTGGGTATTTTATTCTGTCTGGGTTATAGGTTTTCCAACGAACAGAACGCCCTCTTAAGCAAGGGCGTATCTGGTGTAAACCAAATTGACTGTCATCGTACATCGTTTCATTAGAAATACGTGTAATAACATCATCTTTGACATGAACTTTTAGTGGACAGCGGCTTCCGCAGTTCACTAAACAGGCGCTATATTTGATTTTTTCATTAATTTCATCTGGCTGGGTTTTAGCCATTGAAGCGGCTTGAGCCGTAAAGGGTAACGAGATAGAACCTGCAACGGCAGTTGCTGTTGCGGCTGAGGCAGAGACTTGAATAAATCGTCTCCTGCTTAACGCTTTCTTTCCTAAGTGATTAATCATTACATTGCTACCTTCTAATTATTATTAAATAAACTAAAAAATATATTTTTATAATAATTAGATAGTAGGCATGTATTTTGTAAGGTTAATTGATATGCATCAACCAAGATGAGTTTGTGAATATGTTGGCTACTTAAACCCAATAATCCATGGTTTTTGTTAAATTCTAACGCATAATCAACTAGTAAAAGTCAGAACTTCAAAAAAGAATATTTATAGAAATTATAGATTTACTACTCTAATGTTTACTTGACTGCTTTTGCTATTCCCTATAGCACCAAGACAAAATAAGAAGAAACCCATAATAGGTTTCTCCTTTAAATTTTGAGCACCGTTAAATTAGTACTTTTTCCGTAATAGAAATAAAGTCCTTCATCGCTTCTACAGTAGGCCCATCAACGCAATAATGTGTGAACTCATCCGTTTCACTATTAGATGCCATCGTCACGCCCACTTTACGGTAATTCATGGTTGATGGTACCGTTTTACCTGCAGAACTGTGTACTTCAGTTAAACCAATTTCCATAAACTTACTTAAATTAGCTAAACGAACCCCCGCACCTGCCATAATTTTAGGACCATTGATTTCTTGGCTTTTTTCGTGCAATTCTTTCAATAATGGCAATCCCAATTCTGCACTCTGCTGCTGGCCCGAAGTTAAAATTCGCGCTACACCTAATTCATTTAATTGCTCTAAGGCAAGCAGTGGATTGATGCACATATCAAACGCGCGATGGAAAGTTATATTCATCCCATTGGCGATTTCCATCAACCCATGCATACGGTTAATATCAATGCGCCCTTCACTATCAAGAATGCCAATGACTGCTCCTGGAAACCCCATTTCCTTTATCATGATTAAATCTTCACGAATAACGTCAAATTCGCTAACGTTATAGCAAAAATCACCACCACGAGGACGAATAATGGGATGAACTGGAATGTGAAGTTTTTCTCTTGCTAATTTCAGATAGCCATAGCTTGGTGTTAGACCGCCATCTGCGGCACCAGAGCATAATTCGATACGGTCAGCACCGTATTCTTGCGCTACTTGAGCACATTCAATTCCGAAACAGCAAATTTCCAGTTTCGCCATGATTACCTCCAAATGTGGTAATAAAGCCCATGCTTTAAATTCCCCTAATACAAATAGATAGGGGTAGAATAATAATTGTTAATACCGTTTTGAATAATGCCATTTATTAAAAAATGTTATCGGATGGATATCACACCCCGAAAAAAACACTGGCACTATTGATCAATAACGTTAATTGCATCACTTATTTTTCACTTTCAATTATCTTTTTTAGCGTAAATGGGTGGTATTTGACGGTTATCTTACCATTTGACACTGCCAATGTTGGATTGGGCAAACGTTCTTGCTGCCCTTTAGGCTGACTTACTTTCACATTAAATCCGATTGGAAGAGGGTTCGGCAGTAATGCTCGTGCCGTTTTTTCCAATTCTGCGGGAGGCACATTAATCACCATTTCAATATGTTCCCAACTTTCTTGTGGGTATTTTTTATCTTTTGGAAACGGTAGCTCAACGATAAATACACTCTGCCCAGCAATTTGTAGTGGTTGGCTAAGTTCATATAAACGAATTGGCCTGCCATTGATGATATTATCGGAAATAATCTGCCCGCATTGCAATAAACCTTCATGCCAGCGCTGTGCTGTTTCAAGGTAGTGGCAGCGTACTGAAATATGATCGATAACGTAAGCCGTTAATGACACATCAAGTTGTTTCGCCATTAATTGCAACTGGTTGGCAAATTTAGGTAAGTCTTCCCATAAATCGTTTAATTGTGGAACTTCACGAAATGGCAGCACAACAAAAACCTCTTTTTATCTACTTATCATCTAAACAATGGCGCTGACTGTAGCATGAGTCCCCCAAAATATGGTATAAAACCTGCCGATTTTTCTCTTCCACCTTTTAGTTCTCCACATGTGATGGCACAATGTGGTAACTATGTTCGTAATTTAAGGTAATTCAGTGAATATTCAGGCGATTCTTTCAGACAAAATTAGTACTGCAATGCTTGCAGCGGGCGCTCCAGCAGACAGTGATGCACTCGTGCGTCAATCCGCTAAAGCCCAATTTGGTGATTATCAAGCCAACGGCGTCATGGGCGCGGCTAAAAAACTGGGGATGCCACCACGACAACTCGCTGAACAGATCCTCAATCATTTAGATTTAGATGGTATTGCCAGCAAAGTGGAAATTGCTGGACCAGGCTTTATTAATATCTTCCTTGAACCTTCTTGGGTTGAAAAACACGTTGAAGAAGCATTAGCCTCCCAACGTTTAGGCCTTGCCCCTGTAAAAGCCGAAACCATCGTTATCGACTATTCTGCACCTAACGTGGCAAAACAAATGCACGTTGGTCACTTGCGCTCAACCATTATTGGTGACGCTGCTGCACGTACGCAAGAATTTATCGGTCACCGCGTGATCCGCGCTAATCATGTTGGCGACTGGGGAACTCAGTTCGGTATGCTCATTGCTTATCTTGAAAAAGTGCAAAACGAAAGTGCCAATGACATGGCGCTCGCTGATCTGGAAGAGTTTTATCGCGAAGCTAAAAAACACTATGACGAAGATGAAGAATTTGCGGTACGTGCTCGTGGTTATGTCGTAAAACTGCAATCAGGTGATGAATACTGCCGTGAAATGTGGCGTAAGCTTGTTGATATCACTATGCAGCAGAATCAAGAAACCTACAAACGCCTAAATGTCACTTTAACTGAAGACGATGTAATGGGTGAAAGCTTATATAACAGCATGTTACCAGGCATTGTCGCTGATTTAAAAGCCAAAGGTTTAGCCGTTGAAAGTGAAGGCGCTACCGTCGTTTTCCTTGATGAATTTAAAAATAAAGAAGGCGAACCAATGGGCGTGATCGTCCAGAAAAAAGACGGCGGTTTCTTATACACCACCACTGACATCGCTTGCGCCAAATACCGTTACGAAACGCTCCATGCCGATCGCTCATTATATTACATCGATTCACGTCAGCACCAACATTTGATGCAAGCTTGGACTATCGTCCGTAAAGCGGGTTATATCCCTGAGACAATGGCACTTGAACACCACATGTTTGGAATGATGCTGGGTAAAGACGGGAAGCCATTTAAAACCCGTACAGGTGGTACTGTACGTTTATCTGACTTATTAGATGAAGCCGTTGAACGTGCACAAGCGCTGATCCGCGAGAAAAACCCAGACATGCCTGAAGACGAGCTACTGAATGTGGCGAATGTCGTTGGTATTGGCGCAGTAAAATATGCAGACCTATCGAAAAACAGAACAACGGACTACATTTTCGATTGGGATAACATGTTAGCGTTTGAAGGAAACACCGCACCGTATATGCAATATGCGTATACCCGTGTTGCTTCTATCTTCAAAAAAGCCAACTTAACTCAAGCAGATCTGACTTTACCAATTTCACTGCAAGACCCACGTGAAATCGCACTGGCGACACGTTTATTGCAGTTTGAAGAAACCATTCTCACTGTTGCGCGTGATGGAACGCCACATGTGATGTGTGCTTACCTGTATGAACTTGCAGGCCTATTCTCTTCTTTCTACGAACACTGCCCAATTTTATCGACCGAAGATGACGCTGTACGCCAAAGCCGTTTAAAACTGGCGGCGTTAACGCAAAAAACCTTAAAAACAGGTTTAGATACATTAGGTATTGAAACAGTCGAAAGAATGTAATCACGTTCGCGTTATTTAATTAACAGCTCGCCTCGGTGGGCTGTTTTTCTTTTCGTCGCGTAAGTAACTTTTGCGTCAAAGTCTGTATTTCTTCAACGTTTTCATTCGCACAATTTTGTAAGACTAGATTCCACTTACACAATGTTTTTGCTTTTTCACAAAGTTCAGGGTCATGCCCTAAACGATTATTATCCTTTAACCACCTAGCCACACTAGCCCAATCCCACAAAGGTGAGTTGCCACTTAAACGTTGTACTGGGGCTGGAAAATTGCCTTTTCCTCTTGACCCATCTTTTAATAATGCAACCGCTTGGCGTGTTAACCCTGCTAACTCTGCAATATCACTTAAACCAACCAGCGTGCTATCAACTGATGCCACTTGCATTGAGATTTCTGCGCTCTCAATATCAGCAATTGCCGTTTCAATAGCCGCATCCAGTGAACTCGCCTCTCTATCAAACTCTAAATAAACGGAATTACCATAGTAGCACACCAAGGCATCATCACAGCCTGCCGTAAATAAAGCATCTTCTAAGCCCGTGGTATCTACCGTTACCCCAGAAAGTGTTAACGTGAATGCGTATTGCGCCATCAAAGCTCCTTAATCTCTTTTTTATCATCTAATAAGCGGCCTAAGCCGCTATAATTATTTCGAAAGTGCAATACAGTGATCCACTTTCCGGATGATCTGCTTGGCATGGTTTTCCATCACTCTTGGTGTTGACCAAACACTCATCATATGTGTTTTGTGCTCATCAACAGCGTTACCACAACGTAATTTACAAAATGTATGTGATGAACTCCCTGCACTCACCCAAAACCAGCCATTAGCAATCGCATATTCAATGGCTGCTTGAATATGCTTGTTCGGATGTTTTTTCATCGCCCTCCGATAAATACACTATAACCAAAAACGTTGACATTGGTCAACATCCTATTTATGCCAATTTCTAGTGGCCTCCTACGCTTTATTGATAAAAAACAAGCGCGCACTAAATATACCGTAAAACAAACAATGAATGTTATTTTTATTAATAAAAACAATTACTTGATATATCATAAAATAATTATAATATTATTAATTGAGGAATTATTAAAAGAGATGAAAAAATTGGAAATGGATAGAAAATACAATGGGGTTTAAAACGATAGAATATCGAGACAAAAAAGCCCAAATTAATGGGCTTTCATTAAATTAACAGACTTTCAGCATGTTACGCGATGCTTCTCTTCATAAAATCACGTGGGCGGAAACCTAATATATATAAAGCAACAAAATAGCTACCAGCTCCGACAATCACCACACCAATTAAGCGCAACATACGCATGAGCATATTCCCTTCTTGCCAAGATGGCATAAAGTGCAGCAGGCCAAATAACACCGCGCCCATTACAACTAACGCAATCAGTAGCTTAAATAAGAAACCTTTCCACCCTGCAAGCGGTTGGAAAATATCTTGTTTACGTAATTGCCAATACAGAGCACCTGCATTAAAACAAGCCGCTAAGCCAATAGATAATGCCAAACCAGCATGTTGTAAAGGCCCTATAAAGGCTAAGTTCATTAATTGCGTCAAAATTAAGGTCACGATGGCAATTCTAACTGGAGTACGAATATCTTGGCGTGAATAGAAACCAGGCGCTAAAATTTTCACTAAAATCATGCCTGTTAGCCCTACACAATAGGCTATCAATGCATATTGTGTCATTAACGAATCATGTGCGGTAAAGTTACCATATTGGAATAATGAAACCGTCAGCGCTTCAGATAAGATAGCTAAACCAAGAGCACATGGTAATGCTAATAGCAGGCAAAGACGCAGTCCCCAGTCCATTAATTGTCGATATTCATTCTGGTTTCCACTCGTAAAGCTCTTCGCGAGAGATGGCAGCAAGATCGTTCCCAAGGCCACACCAAGCACTCCAGAGGGTAACTCCATCAATCTGTCCGCATAGTACATCCACGAAACAGACCCTGACTGTAGGAATGAGGCGAATATAGTATTAATAATTAATGAGATTTGCGCGACTGACACACCGATAATCGCAGGCCCCATCATTTTCATTACACGCCAAACACCGCTATCGCGAAATGATAGGCGCGGTAACACTAACATACTAATTTTCTTTAAATGGGGAAGCTGGTAGACCAATTGTAGCACCCCCCCCACTAATACCGCCCATGCCAGTGACATGATCGGCGGGTCAAAGTAAGGTGCGGCAAACGCAGCAAAAATGATCATACTCACATTGAGTAGTGTGGGTGCAAAGGCGGGTACAGAGAAGCGGTTCCACGTATTTAAAATTGCCCCAGCAAGGGAAGCGAGTGAGATTAGAAAAATATAGGGAAATGTGACTCGCAACAGGTCGGTTGTTAACGCAAACTTATCCGCATCATCAGTAAAGCCAGGGGCTGTCACATAGATAATCCAGGGCGCCGCAATCATGCCCAATACAGTGACTATCGCTAAAGCAAGGGTGAGCATCCCCGCAATATAAGCGACAAATGTACGTGTAGCTTCTTCACCTTGTTGGTTTTTATATTCCGCTAATATGGGGACAAATGCTTGAGAAAATGCCCCTTCTGCAAAAATCCGACGTAACAGATTTGGCAATTTAAACGCGACAAAAAAAGCATCGGCAGCGGCGCCTGCACCAAATACCCGAGCAATGATGGCATCGCGAATAAAACCAAGGACCCGAGACATCATGGTCATTGAGCTTACTGCCGCCAGCGATTTTAATAAATTCATGATTGATAGACTAAAAGTAAACAATCGTATCAGTTTAACAGCGCGGGCTGCCACTGACTACGATTGAAAAGTAAATTAAGAGTTTACGCTTTATTCATTGCCCAAGAATTATCCGTCAATGCAGTTAATACATGGTCACGCCACTCACCATTGATTTGTAAGTATTGCCTTGCATAGCCTTCACGCTCAAAACCAAGCTTGGCCAATAGATTACCACTACGCATATTATGAGGCATATAGTTTGCCATGATGCGGTGCATTTTCTGATGTTGTTGCATATAGCGAGTTACTTGGGTTAACGCTTCAAACATCAAGCCTTGCCCTTGCCATTTTTCGCCCAGAGAATACCCTAAATAGCACGCATGGAATGAGCCACGCAGGACATTACTAAAATTTGCTACTCCCATCACCTCGTTTTCTTCTTTATCTAATAGTAGAAAATGATAAGCACTACCTTCGCGATGCATTTCATTCATCACTTGCAAACGATTTTGCCAGCCAGCGGGTTGATAGTGAGAGTTATCTCGAGTCGGTTCCCAAGGGATAAGAAAGTCTTTATTCAAGCTGTAATAATCAGCTAGGCGATAATTATCTCGCTCATAAGTCAAACGAATAATCATTCTATCAGTGATCAGGCGTACCTTCGGTACATTTGAGCGATAACCAAACATCGTTAACCCTTTATTAATTTAAAATAGCTAGATTCCCTAGCCGTGCATATTTATTCGTTAGCTAAATAGCAAAGTGTAGCATTCTCTATTATTGATGAGCATCTAAAATCAGTCAGTCAAACAGATGAATTATCTTGCTCTCAATTTTCAATTCTTCAATAGTTTGCATTGCAGCTAGGCGGCAAACGCAGCTATCCCTATGAGCATACAAAAGTATGTGATTAGGGGAGCTAAGTGTAGCCAACAACACTGCGGTGCAAAATATGACGGCTATTGCATCGATAAAAATAAATCATCGATCCTCGATGCCACCCTCGATAAAAAAATATCATCTATTGCTCTCTATTATACTGATATTATTGATAAGTAACATTATGGAACAATCCTCTCTTAGCAATTTTTTAATGGTGTGTCATGGCACAGGTGTCACGGGCAAGAAGCCTTGGTAAATATTTCCTTTTGCTCGACAACATGTTAGTTGTCCTCGGCTTTTTTGTCGTTTTTCCGTTGATTTCAATCCGATTTGTTGACCAACTAGGTTGGGCCGCTGTAGTGGTAGGCTTCGCATTAGGCCTACGGCAATTTGTTCAACAAGGCTTGGGTATTTTTGGTGGCGCAATTGCTGACCGATTTGGTGCTAAGCCTATGATTGTTATTGGAATGCTTTTACGAGCAAGTGGCTTTGCTTTGATGGCAATCGCTTACGACCCTTGGGTGTTGTGGCTATCTTGTGTGCTTTCTGCCCTTGGTGGCACGCTATTTGATCCCCCCAGAACGGCGCTGGTTATCAAACTTACTCGCCCCTACGAACGCGGCCGTTTTTATTCACTTTTATTGATGCAAGATAGTGCTGGTGCTGTTATCGGTGCTTTGATTGGTAGCTGGCTGCTACAATATGATTTCCACTATGTCTGCTGGGCGGGTGCCGTGGTGTTTATCATTGCCGCCATCTGTAATGCATGGTTACTCCCCGCTTATCGTATTTCAACGGTAAGGACTCCGATTAAAGAAGGTATGAACCGTGTTTTAAAAGACAAACGGTTTGTCACCTATGTTGTGACCTTAGCAGGTTACTTTATGCTTTCTGTGCAAGTGATGTTAATGTTCCCAATTGTTGTCAATGAGCTAGCTGGAACACCAACGGCAGTAAAATGGATGTATGCCATTGAAGCTATGATTTCTCTCACTTTGCTTTACCCCATTGCACGTTGGAGTGAAAAACATTTTCGCCTAGAGCAGCGGTTAATGGCAGGCCTATTTTTAATGAGCTTAAGTATGTTCCCAATAGGGATGACAACTTCGTTAAATATGTTATTTGGTTTAATCTGTCTATTCTATTTAGGGACCGTGACTGCCGATCCTGCTAGAGAAACGCTGAGTGCTTCACTTGCAGATCCCCGAGCTCGTGGCAGTTATATGGGCTTTAGCCGTCTCGGCCTTGCCCTAGGTGGTGCTGTTGGTTATACGGGTGGTGGTTGGATGTATGATATTGGGCACCAATGGAATATGCCTCAATTGCCTTGGTTTTTACTGGGGATAATCGGTTTTGTCACTCTGTGGGCGTTACATAAGCAATTTAACCGTAAAAAAATTGAAACAGTCATGTTGAGTGGGCAGTAATGCGCTAAACTAGCGGTATTACTGTAAAAGGAGTCTTTATGAAAAAATTTTTATTGGCCACAATGATTGGTTTTATCACTCTAATAACGGGCTGTAGCCAATTATCTGAATTCAGTATTAGTGAGTCCCAAATAAATAGCTACCTTGCTAATAAAGTAAAATATGACCACAAAGTGGGGATTTCTGGGCTTGCTGATGCAGATATCCAACTGGCGAATTTAAAATCTGAAATAGGCCGTAGTGAGCCAGGTAAAATCGCCCTAAATGGTGATGCTACGGTTAAGTTAGACTCTTTGATTGGAAAAGCAGAGGCGCAAATTAGCTTAACCTTAACGGCTCGCCCAATTTTTGATGCAAAAACAGGGTCTATCTACTTAAAAGAATTGAATATAAGCAATTATAAAGTCACCCCAGAGAACATGGATACCGCCATGTCTGCGGTAATCCCTTATCTAAATAGTTCCCTTGAAACTTTCTTCGAAACACAGCCCGTCTATGTCCTCAACCCAGATAACGGCGCTGCAGAAGCAACAGCCAAAAAATTGGCTAAGGGACTTGAGATTAAACCAGGTAAACTGGTCATTCCATTAGTGGATTAATTTTAACCATAAATTTTTTTGATTGAGAAAAGCATTAAAGGCAACAGAGAAATCTGTTGCCTTTTTAACTCAATCAGAAATATTAATCAATACTGTTTATTATCGATCTTAAATATAAGTGACAGTGTCACATAAGAGCCTTTCGTTGGCCTTTTTGCATTCCGTAAGTCATGAGGTCTGGCTACCGATAAAACACTCACAAATTAGTCCTCATTAGCCTCGGAATCTAACTCATCGCGCAGCGCAATAACGGCATCACGGGCAATTTGGGCTAATGTGCGATAAAACGCCGTCGTGGCATGGGCTTCGACTTTACCTAAAAATGCGCCGTACCAGCTGAGAATGTAGCTATCAAATAATTCTTCTTGTGCCGCGGTTTCATCTTCGGCGGCTTGATCTTCTAACCAAGAAGCAGCCAATAATAACGCCCCCAATGTGCTCACTGGCGCATCCGTTAAGGTCATGCCTCTAACGGTTAAAAACTCACGGATTTCAGCTTCTGTGACTTCTTCGTCATAATCATTGGCTAGCATTGATACTGTGGCATTTTCACCGACAAACATGGCTTGGTAGTCAGCACTAATCGCTTTAATATCCAATCCTTTCGCCATACGTGCCCACAATTCATCTTGCTCTAGAGGCCATGATGCTTTCAATTTATCCTGCGCAATCATATCCATAAGAGGTTTAACAAGAGCGTCATCAGCGCTGCGTTGGAATAATGTGCCTAAAATACGGCAGACGATTGAGAATTCGTTCATATGGGTTTTCCTATTTAAAATTCAGTTGCGACTCAGCTCTTAAGCTCAGTATACCGAAAAAATAAGAAACGTATTAGAGAAGAAAAACACAACAAAATTGCAAGCTAGAAAAAAGCAGGTAGCTTGCAATTCTTTTAGATGTAATTAGTAACCACGTTCCATATCAACCACTCCCACAGGCGCTTCCCCCGCTTCAATGCGCTTGATATTACTGACAATCATATCCATTGCTTCTTTCGGCTGGGTAAATGCAGCCACATGCGGCGTAATCGCAATACGTGGATGCGTCCAGAACGGGTGCATTTGGGATAAAGGCTCACTCGCAAACACATCTAATGCAGCCCCAGCAACTTGTCCTGCATCCAATGCAGATAATAAATCCTGCTCTATCAAATGTGCACCACGAGCTAAGTTGATGACATAAGCGCCTTGTTGCAATTGGCTAAACAGCTGTTGATTTAAAATCCCAACCGTTTCTGGCGTGCTTGGCAATAAATTGATGACCACACGAGTTCCCGAAAGGAATGCAGGTAACTGCTCATTGCCATAATAACTTTTTACATTAGGGATCTGTTTCTCAGAACGGCTCCACGTTCTGACATGAAAACCAAAGCTGACTAAGCGCTTCGCAACAGCTTGGCCCAATGCGCCAGCCCCCATGACACCAATCACAAACTCTTCATGTTGATAAGCAGGCAGTTGCTTCCATTGACGCTGAGATTGTAACTGCCGATATTCATCCATACGACGAAAGTATGCTAGGACCTTTGCACAGGCATATTCTTCCATTTGGATAGCCATACCTGTATCTTCAAGGCGCATCACAGGGACACCCGCAGGGAGTGTACCTGGTTTATCTTGCTCTTGCTTTAAGATGGCATCCACACCTGCACCTAATGCAAAAATACCTTTTAAATCATTGCGCCCCGCAAGGCATTCATAGGGTGGCAGCCACACCATAGCGTAATCTGCACTTTGCTTATCCCCTTTTTCCCATTGGCGAATATTAGCTTGTGGTAATCTAGCACGCATTCCTTCAATCCATTGTTCTGAATTAAAGAATGGATGGTAAAATAAAATATTCATGGCAGCTCCTCTTAGGTTTCTAACAGAGTGTGCGCAATGACGTTTATTTTCAAGTCCATACCGCAACCAAGATCACTTTCGTTGAGGATTTTGTTAACTAGCTAACGAATTTTATGCTTAATCCTTGCAGTTCTTATTAACATTAAAAAAATGATTTATCTTAACAAGCAACAATTAAGATTAGATATTATACAAATTGATTTTTATTTAGCTAAACGGACATAAAAGTAAGAAAAAGAATCAATAGGGAGTTGACGCAAGACGCTATTTTCCCTATAGTAGCGCCCCGTTGCACAGCAGGATTTCTCTCTGGTCTGCAACGGATTTAGAAAAAACGGTGAGGTGTCCGAGAGGCTGAAGGAGCACGCCTGGAAAGTGTGTATACGGCAACGTATCGAGGGTTCGAATCCCTCCCTCACCGCCATTTTTTCTACTAGTTTTCCTCTTCTTTTATCTGTAGTTTCCCTTTATTTTCATTATTCTTTTGCTCAATACCAATACCTCGCTCATGATATTCACGGCTAATATCTTCCCATAACTCTGCATTTTCTATCCCTGCAACTTTTGGACTGAACACAGGGTCAACACCTAATTTTTCCTGCCGTTCATAATCTCGCAGCGCTCTTAGCGCAGGTTTAGAAAGAAACACTATCGCAATTAAATTTAGGTAACTCATACTACCAAACCCAATATCACCTAAGCTCCACATTAAGCTCACTGATTGCACGCTACCCATAAACACAATAATTAAGAACACAAACTTAAGTATCAGTTTTAAAACAGGATAAGCAAGTTTGCGGTCAAGGTAGACAATGGTTGTTTCAGCAATATAGTAATAAGCCATTAAGGTTGTGAATGCGAATAAGAATACTGCTATCGACACAAAGCCTGAGCCCGCAGAGGTAAACACTGTAGAAACCGCCATCTGTGTCCATGCGGTTCCTGCTGCAACACCTGGTACATATTCCACCAGTGCAGTTGCAGAACCATCGGGGAATACATTATACATATTGGTGACAAGGATCATTAAGCCTGATGCTGTACAGACTACAACCGTATCAATATAAATGGAGAATGCTTGAATAAGTCCTTGTTTTACTGGATGACTCACTTCTGCAGCCGCTGAACTAAATGTTGCCTCACCAGCACCTGCCACATTGGAAAATACCGCGCGACGAACACCCCATGATACTGCGGTTCCAACAATCCCACCAAATACCGCATCCATACCCAATGCACTTTGGAAGATTAAATTAAACATCGCAGGTACTTTTTCATAATGGCTGCCCAAAATAATCACCATCATCACCAAGTAAGCTATCGCCATCAAGGGAACGATTTTATCTGCTGCACTTGCGATACGTTTCACGCCACCAAAGATAAGCCATGCCATTAATACGGTGACAATCGCCCCAGTCGCCATCGGAGGAAGGTTAAACGATGTCTGGAAAGAGTCAGCAATGGTGTTAGCCTGAATACCTGGCACTAATACACCGTAAGATAAACAAATTACGGCGGCAACAATGATGGCAAACGGCTTCAACTTTAACCCTTTTTCAATATAATAAGGGGAACCACCGCGATATTGCCCATCTGAACGTTGTTTATAGATTTGAGCAAGTGTAGATTCAATAAAGGCACTCGCGCCACCTAATAGCCCCATGACTACCATCCAAAAAATGGCACCTGGCCCACCAGCAGCTATTGCAGTAGCAACCCCCGCAATATTGCCAACACCAACACGGCCTGACAATGCTAAACAGAAAGCTTGGAAGGAAGAAATCCCCTCTTTTGATGCTTTATTTTCCTTTAATAAACAAATCATTTTGATGAGATAGCGAAATTGCACGCCACGAGTCGCTAAAGTGAAGTAGAGTCCTACGCCCAGTGATAAAAACACCAGTGCATTACCCCATATGTAACCAACGATGGTATTAACGATGGCTTCCATTTTGTACTCCTTCGTTATTGTAATTGTTTATTGTGTGTTTGCAGGGTAAAAAAAAACCTGAGCATTGTAGACTCAGGTCAACGTTATTTATTGGTGAACAAACCAGATAACTTTGGTTTGGCTATACTGTTCAAAAGCCTCTAGGCCATTGTCTTTTCCGCCAAAACCAGATTGACGGAAACCACCAAATGGCGTGGTAATATTCCCTTCACTAAAACCATTGACTGAGACCGTTCCCGCACTAATTTGGCGAGCAACGCGCATGGCTCGGTGGACGTCTTGACTATAAAAAGAGGCCGCTAACCCATATTGTGTCTTATTGGCTAGCGTAATTGCCTCTTCTTCCGTTTTGAATGAGGTTACTGCTAAGATAGGGCCAAAAACTTCTTCTTTAAACAACGACATATCTGAAGTCACATTATCGAAAATTGTCGGCTCGATATACCACCCAGAACCAATTTCATGGTGAACGCGACCACCAATAGCGATTTTCCCCCCTTCTTGCTTTGTGATATCTAAAAACGATTTCACTTTATCAAAGTGCGCTTTTTCAACCATCGGCCCAATTGATACATCCGCTTGCCTCGGGTCACCCACTTTCCATTCTTTTGCTGCAATCGCCAGTTTATCCAGCAGAGCTTGTTTAATATTTTCATGCACAATTAAGCGAGAACCGCAGCTACAGTTTTCACTCATATTCCAAAAGGCGGCGGCCATGATATGGGGAACGGCCGCATCAAGGTTGGCATCTTCAAATACAACCTGCGGACTTTTGCCACCACATTCGAGAACAATTTCTTTTAAGTTGCTTTCCGCTGAGTATTTTAAAAATAAGCGCCCCACTTCGGTTGACCCTGTGAATGACACCACATCCACGTCTGGGTGACGTCCCAGTGCTTCGCCCACTTTTTCGCCCAGCCCACAAACTAAGCTGAGCGCCCCCTTCGGTACACCTGCCTCATAAGCTAGCTCAACCATTCGATAAGCACTCAGTGACGTTAGCTCCGCGGGTTTCACAATCACAGAGTTGCCGATAGCAAGCGCAGGCGCAACTTTCCATGCAAACATTTGGGCTGGGAAATTCCAGGGTAGAACCGCGCACACAACCCCAATAGGCTCGCTAACTATCAACCCTAATTCTTGTTGGCTTGTTGGTGCTATTTTTCCAAATAATTTATCAATCGCTTCGGCATACCAATAAAAGGTTTCAACGGTTGCTGGCATATCGGTATTGATACATTCGGTAATGGGTTTTCCCGCATCAATGCAATCAAGTGCTGCAAGTTCTTCGCTGTGTTCAGCAATTAAATCCGCCCACTTGAGCATCACCTCTTTGCGTTTTTGAGGAGAAAGTGCACTCCACTCACCGCTTTTAAAGGTATTTCGAGCAACTTTTACTGCAGCATCAACATCTCTTGCTTCACCGTCAGCGATATAGCCAATAAGGCTATTGTCAATGGGAGTTCGGTTTTCTAATTTAGGTTGAGAAATATTCACCCCATCAATTAAATTACCCGCCCATAGTTTTCCTTGCTTGGCGAGTTCAAAAACCTGCTGTTGATTTAGTTTCATTATCCCCACCTTACCTTTTCACTAATTTGACAAATTCGTCTTTAGCTTCAACGGCTAAATTAGTTAAAGGTAAACGCACAGGGCCTGCGTTAAACGTGCCATTTAAGCAACCTGCTTTGGCTTTTTGGTTATAATCGCCAGACTCCATGGAATAAATTCCTGGGTATATTTCATTCATTATTCTTTTCGCTTCTTGCCAATCTCCTGTTTGTGTCGCCTTAAAAATAGCGACTTGTTCAGCAGGGAACACATTGCCTGCACCCGCTATCCAGCTTTTTGAACCCCAAAAGAAGAAATCAACGGGTTGGTCATCACAACCACAAATCACCTCGAAGTTGTTAAACGGTGTCTGTAATAGGCGTAAAGCACGGCTGAAATCCCCGCTACTCTCTTTAATGGCAACTATGTTGTCGATTTCAGCCAGCTTAACCACAGTTTCGTACTCAATTTCGATACCAATGCGTGCAGGGAAGTTATACATAATGATCGGCAGCGTTGTGGCCTCTGCAACTTTTTTATAATGCCCGTACACGCCTTGTTGGTCAGGCAAACTATACGGTGGTGGTGATAACATTAAACCTTCATATCCAAGGTCTTTTGCTTGTTTTGCGCGCGCGATCGCACCTTCCGTTGATAGATCGTTAATCCCTGCAATCAACGTTACGCGCCCCTTCGCAATTTTGCTCACGGTTGATAAAACGGTTTTGCGCTCATCTTCATTTAACGCGTAGTATTCCCCTGTCGTGCCGCAGACCACTAACCCTGTGACGCCTTGGTCAATAAGCTTTTCAGTTAAATCAGCTAATGCACTAATATTTAATGAATAATCGTCATGAAAAGGGGTAACTAAAGGGACAAGAATGCCATGAAAATTCATCTGAATTCTCCTTAAAATTATAGAAATCGCTCAATGGAAAAAGGGGTGCAGTCGATAACAGTCGGCTGCTCGTGAATAAAACTATTTACAAGGTCAGCCGTGATTGCTGCCTGTGTGAGCCCTAGGTGTTGGTGACCAAATGCAAAAATATACGGGCCTTTATTATCAATGACAGGCAATGAATCTGATGTTGATGGGCGAAACCCCATCCACGGTGTTGATTGTGCATCATTTAATGGCGCCTTTAGCATTGGGGCGGCGAGTGGTAAAAAGTGACGAGCCCGCTGCATATTTGCAGGGCGCTTTAACCCTGCATATTCAACGGTACCAGCAAGGCGTAAACCACCCGCCATCGGGGTCATAATGAAACGCCTGTCCATGCTGGATACGGGAATATTCAGCCGCCCTTGTTCTTGAGGTAGCATTAAATGGTAGCCGCGCTCTGTTTCAAGTGGCACATTAATACGACTGACCATTTTGACTAATGATTTAGAAAATGCGCCGCCTGCAATAACCACTTTTTGCCCTGTAAATTTCCCTTGGGTTGTGGTGATAGAGGCTTCTTTATTTGATGTCGAAGATATCACAATGACTTCACAGTTGGTCAGTATATTTCCACCTAACTCAACAAATGACTGCGCAAGTTTTGAATGTAATTTTGATAAATCAACCACATGCCCAGTATTTGGGAAAAATAGCCCTCCAAGTTGATTCGTGGCAAGTGCAGGTTCGCGCTCAAGTAACTCGGTTTGATCGATAACCAAGTTGTGTACATTCATGTTTTGTAGAGATTCACCATGTTGATGGAGCTTTTCGAGTGTTTCTTTTTTTTCAGCCACTAATAATGAGCCTTGCATTTTAACAAGGTCGCTGAGTTGCCATTTTTGAATAAAGGCTTGCCACGAGTCAAAAGCCGCACTATTTAACATCATTAACGTCTGGTGAATGTGGGTAAACGGCTTATGGCGCATGTTACCGACTAGCTTTAACATCCACGGTGTTAGTGGTAATAAGTAACGCCAATCCAAACGTAATGGGCCAAGTGGGTCGAGCAACATTTTCGGAATTGATTTCAATACAGAAGGGTCTGCAATGGGGAACACTTGCTCAGTTGCAATATGCCCTGCATTACCAAATGACGCCCCAGAGCCAATTTCATTTTTATCCACTAGCAGGACGTCGGTACCATTAGCTTGTGCGGTAAGCGCAATGCTTAGGCCAATAATTCCACCGCCGACAACAATCACTGAATATTGACTCTTCATCGCCATCCCCTTACGCAACCGAAATACCGAAACGAAATGGGTCTTGCGCATCAATCAGCAACGTATTTTGGCCGCTAATATAGGCATTTCCTCGAATTGTAGGAATAATGCCGTTTTCATCCGCGGGCTGGAAACTCGCTTGAAACTCACTGCCAATCACGCTCGCTTGGTGCCAAATTTCTCCCGCTGCGAGTTTTTTATCCGCAGCTAAACAGGCTAATTTGGCACTGGTACCTGTCCCACAAGGGGAGCGGTCATAAGCACCACCAGGACATAACACAAAACTTTGGCTATCGGCTTTAGGGTGTGAACCAAATAGTTCGATGTGATCAATTTCTTGGTCATTCTTACCAAAGATTTTTTGGTCAACAAGTGCTTGTTTAATTTTCAAACTTACGTCTGTTAGCAATTTAACGTTTTTAAAATCAATCGAAATAGGTGAGTTTTCTACAAGAAAAAACCAATTACCCCCCCAGGCGATATCCCCTGTGACCATACCGATATCAGGCACATCAACTTGTACTGCTTTACGGTAACGATATGAATATACGTTCTGGATACTCACGCTGCCATCGTTGTGCAGTTCCGCCGTAACATCCCCAACAGGGGTTTCAATCAAATGCTTTCCGTAAGAAATTTTCCCGAGAAAATGCAAGGATGCGACTAAACCTATCGTTCCATGCCCACACATCCCAAGGTACCCTTCGTTATTAAAAAAGATCACCCCTGCCGCGGCTTTCGGATTTTGTGGTTTACATAATAGTGCCCCCACGAGAATGTCATTGCCTCGTGGTTCTAGGATGGTTGTTCTTCGCCATTCGTCATGGTTATCACGCAATATTGCCAAACGTATTGCCATGCTTTCACCACCTAGCTGAGGGAATCCTTCAATCACTAAGCGTGTTGGTTCCCCTGCTGTATGGGAATCTATTACTTCAATTTTAGAATATTCAGATCGCATTGATTAGCACCCTATTAATCATGATTTGTTAATAGATTGCTTGATTTTTGTTAATCAATCTTGATATCTTTCCATCGAACTTATGCGTTTTTCTGCACAATCTAAAAATATTTAAGAAAATTAGTAACAATAATTTAATATTTGGGGGCGCAGCATGATCAATTTAAATAAGTTATTATTAATCAGCCAAGAAAATATGCTTTTTCCTGTTGATAACATTGAAGTTTTACTAAACCATCTCGGTTTAGTCATGCCGTTAATTAATACACTCCCTAATGTCACTTTTTTTGTGAAAGACCATAATGCACGGTATTTACTTGCCAATGATAACTTGGCGATTCGCTGTAAAAAGAATGGTATTAATGACGTAATTGGTAAAAGTGCAGAAGAGTTATTTCACGCTGAATTAGGGCAAAGTTACAGTTCGCAAGATTACCTTGTGATGGAAAAGAAAATCAGTGTGATTAATAAACTTGAGTTACATCTTTATAAAGCTGGGTTACTTGGTTGGTGTTTAACCACAAAGGTACCCATATTTAATACTCGAAACCAAGTAATTGGTGTAGCAGGGATTTCTGTCGATTTACAAGATATTAAATCTGTTAGTCCTAAATTAAATAACCAACTTAGCCTCGTTGAACGCTATATTAGTGACCATTTTGATACTGCAATTAAAATAACGAAACTTGCGGATATTTCAGGACTTTCACTTTCACAATTAAATCGTCAATTTAAAGCTATTTTTTTAATTACACCGCAACAATATATTCAAAAAAAGCGTCTCGAACATGCCATTGAGTTATTAGAAGATGACCATTCAATTACAGATATTTCAATAAAATGTGCTTACACTGATCACAGTGCTTTTTGTCGCAAATTTAAAGAAATGACCACCATGACACCCAGCCAATTTAAGCGTATGCGTTCAACACTTGATAAGCAAAAAATAATCGCGTGATCGGGTATCTTATTGTTCATCTCTAATCTTACTGAGTATAAAACAAGCTTTGTTTAATCTTTGTTGATTAAGCTAATTTCCTCATTGATTTCAATAGGCTAATCGAAAAAAACATCCTACTTTGATCTTAATATGCCTAAGTAAAATAAATTAACTTAAGATAGCTCTTATTGCGGCTATTTATGAATAGCGTATTGATATGTCCAATGTAAGACACTATTGCATGTCATATAAAAGGATAAAAAATGACCATTTATGATCTGAAACCAAAATTTCAAGATCTACTTCGCCCAATCGTTAGTAAATTATTTAATGCAGGGATCACGGCTAATCAAGTGACTTTGGCTGCATTATTACTCTCCATTATTGTCGGTTTAGTTTTGTTTTTCTTCCCAAACCCACATCTATTTATTTTATTGCCGTTTGTGTTGTTTATCCGCATGGCGCTCAATGCTATTGATGGCATGCTAGCACGAGAACATCATCAAAAAAGCCAATTAGGTGCAATCCTCAATGAATTAGGTGACGTCGTTTCTGATGTCGCGTTATACCTCCCTTTTGCTATTATTTTTCCCCATGCAATTTGGCTAATTTTGCTTATTTTATTTTTCTCACTATTGACTGAGTTTATTGGTGTCACCGCACAAGCAATAGGTGCGTCAAGACGCTATGACGGCCCTATCGGGAAAAGTGACCGAGCCTTTATTTTTGGCGCTCTCGGATTATTCGTGAGTATTTTTCCTCAGCTTCTGTTCGCTGATTGGATAAATTATCTCTTTATTATTCTATCTTTGTTGCTGCTTTATACCTGCTATAACCGTATCCGCCGTGCATTGGATGAGTTTCGCACGTCTTCGGATAATAATTAAGGAATAATTATGAACGCTCAGACAGATTATCTGACGCAACGCCCTGTTTTAGAATCGCAATTTACAACTAGTGATCACACTTCGCTTTTTTACCGCCACTGGCCAACGGAAACGACAACGGACAAAGCAATTATTTTATTCCATCGTGGTCATGAGCATTCAGGCCGTGTTGCACACCTTGTTGATGAGTTAAACTTTCCTGACTACGCCATGTTCGCTTGGGATGCTCGCGGTCATGGGCGAAATGAAGGTCCAAGGGGCTATAGCCCTTCTCTTGGCACATCCATCCATGATGTCGATGAATTTGTCCGATATGTCTCCACGCAATATCAAATCCCTTTAGAAAATATCATTGTAATTGGGCAAAGCGTGGGGGCTGTGTTGGTTTCCGCATGGGTACATGACTATGCGCCGAAAATTCGTGGGATGGTTCTTGCCTCACCTGCATTTAAAGTTAAACTGTATGTTCCTTTTGCTCGCACAGGGTTAGCTTTAATGCAAAAAATGCGAGGCCTGTTCTATGTTAATTCTTATGTAAAAGCGAAATTTCTTACCCATGATGAACAGCGTATTGATTCGTTTAACCGCGATCCGCTAATCACTCGACCTATTGCCGTTAATATCTTACTTGAATTGTATAAAACAGCCGATCGAGTCGTTGCAGATGCCAACGCAATTACCTTGCCAACTCAATTATTTATATCAGGTAGCGACCATGTTGTTCATCACCGCCCACAGCATCAGTTTTTTGAGCGCTTAAATACACCAATCAAAGAAAAGCACATCTTACCAGGCTTTTATCACGATACTTTAGGTGAGAAAGAGCGTCATATTCCTATCGAAAAAATACGTGATTTTATTAGTAAATTATTTAGTCTCCCTGTTTACCGACATGATTACCAGTACGAAGACACATGGAGCACTAGCGCAGAAAATTACCGTAAACTGGCTACTCCGTTACCCAAATGGTGCCCGAAAAACCTTGCCTTCAAGATTATGAGTAAATCAATGAACACCTTAGGTAAAGCTTCTGAGGGGGTTCGCATCGGTTACGATAAGGGCTTTGATTCAGGATCAACTTTAGACTATGTCTATCGTGATAAAGCGGAAGGAAAAGGCCTATTCGGACGCGTGATTGACAGGCAATACCTCAACAGTATTGGCTGGCAAGGGATCCGTCAGCGTAAAGTCAATATTGAAAATACTTTACGCCAAGCTATCCGTGACTTAACAGATAACAATATGCCAGTACGTATTATGGATATTGCAGCGGGTCAAGGCCGTTATATCTTCGATGCAATTAACGATTATGGCAAAGTTGAATCTGTTCTTTTGCGTGATTACAGCCCAATTAATGTAGAACAGGGGCGTTTACATATAAAAGAGCGTTTCCTTGAAGATAAAATCCATTTTGTGGAAGGCAATGCCTTCGACGCTGATGATTTAGCTTCCGTGACGCCTGCGCCTACACTGGGTGTTGTGAGTGGTTTATATGAGCTATTCCCGAGTAACCAACTAATTAGAGCTTCATTAGATGGATTATCCCGAGTCATACCTTCAGGTGGGCTGCTCATTTACACTTGCCAACCATGGCACCCTCAAGTGGAAATGATTGCTCGTGTTTTACCCAGCCACCAAGGCGGACAAGCTTGGGTTATGCGTTGCCGCAGCCAAGGCGAAATGGATGCTTTAGTTGACGAAGCAGGGTTCGAAAAATTAAGTCAATCTATTGATAACTGGGGAATATTCAGCGTATCAATAGCGAGACGCCGTTAATCTTTTAACCTATCATTTGAGGTTGGTTGCCGTCAACGTAGCTAACCTCAAGTTTGCCAATATTGGCTATCACTATTGCTTCTGATAGGCAAAGCCCCTATGTTGTGAGTTAAATATACATTTTCTTTCTACAAACAGGTAATTGCAGCACTCACTATTTATTCTTAGATGATTTTTAGAGCACAAAGGAATATTGCAAAGGACGATGACAGCCCTTCACCAACCTACTCAGCTATTATCTAAACAACACACTTTGTTGTTTGGCCTGCTGTGGCTAATTTTTTTAGCTCCATTTTTCTTTCTCACTTATGGACAGGTCAATAACTACACAGCGACCTTACCCCATGTACCTTCCTTTGTGTATTCATGGGAAAAGCACATCCCGTTTGTTCCTTGGACTATTATTCCCTATTGGAGCATTGACCTATTCTACGGATTATCCTTATTTATCTGTACAACACGGCGTGAACAAACAATCCATGGTCTACGATTAATTACCGCTTCCATTTCTGCCTGCGTTGGCTTTCTTTTATTTCCACTTAAATTTAGCTTTCCTCGCCCAACTACGGATGGCGCTTTTGGCTGGATGTTTGACAGCTTAGAACTTTTTGACCTGCCATTTAACCAAGCCCCCTCATTACATATCATTTTGCTTTGGCTCCTATGGCTACGCTTTCGAGCTCATACACCAACACGGTGGCGTTGGCTGCTCCACAGTTGGTCAGTTTTGATCTTAATTTCTGTCCTCACGACTTGGCAGCACCATTTTATTGATGTTATTGCTGGTTTCTCAGTTGGTTTGCTTGTCAGTTATTTGCTGCCTATCAATACACGCTGGCAATGGCATTACACAGGGTCCCCTCGCAGTTTTAAAATGAGCAAAAATTATGGCATTGGCTCAGTCGTTTGCTTTGCTCTCGCTTTTTTGATTCAAGGTGCTGCTTGGATATTGCTGTGGCCTGCTGTTGCTTTATTGTTTATTACTCTCGGTTACTTAGGCGCTGGTGCCAGCATCTTTCAAAAAACACCCGATGGCAAGATTTCCCCGTCCGCCGCTATCTTATTATTACCTTATCGCCTAATTGCTTGGGGAACCTATCATTACTTTGCTAAACATTGCAGGCAACCTAGCATTGTGAATCAACATATCGTTTTGGGAGGCCGCCCGCTTTACCCTTTGCAAACTGCAGCTGTTTTAGACATGACTTGCGAATGGCCTCGCAATTCTTTTAGCAAAGGGCTGAAGTATTGTAGCCAGCCACAAATAGATTTGTTACCACTGAGCGCAGAGGATATCGAGCAATCAGTCCATACGATGGACAGTTTAGCCCAGCACGGTGCTGTCTATATTCATTGCAAACTGGGTTATTCACGCAGTGCCACCGTTGCTGTTGCATGGCTAGTTCATCATGGTGATGCTCAAACGATAGATAAAGCAGTCGAAATGGTTGAACTTGCTAGGCCACAAGTTATTTTAAACTTAGCAACTAAAGAACAATTAAATAATTGGTTTACGCACTATTATTTAAATAGGAAACATAAATGAACCAGCTTACAGATAAAAACTGCGGAGAAGTCATTCAGATACTGACGCGAAGTTGGCTCTATTTGGCTATAGGTTCTGTATTAGGTTTAATTTGCCAGCTTAATCTTTTTTTAGGTATAAATAACGGAAAGTACTATTTATTTGTTGGCATTATTTTATTTATTATTAGTCATTACTATATTTATCGTTTGTGGCTTGATAATCATTTTTTTAAGATGATTTATCAACAAGGAACAACTGAGCCCTTTGATTATGCACTCAGTTTCTTTATGCATAAAAAGCCAACTAACCGAACGATGGAACAGCGTTGGCAAGGCACAAAGAACTTATTTAAACATGCTGTCTTATCTGTTGTTATCCTTTGGATATGGCTATTAGTTACGGTAATAACATTATAATGAGTTAGGTTAATTTTTATTTATTTGTCATGAAAAATTTCTGCTTATTATTTTAAATTCAAGTAAAAATACCATTAGCTTTATTTACCTGGTAAATTAGGTGGTTTTTACTTTTGTTACTGAAAACGTTATGATAATTACTGTTTCATTGATGCATAACAGATTTTTTGAGCTTAGCTAAGCGTATCCTTATAGGTACATTTTCGTTTATTTTTCACCCTGTTATTTGGTAGGGTATAATGAGTACAAAAAATATTAATAGGCTGCGCCCTTTTAGCGCACTAATAGATTCGTGTTGGAAAGAAAAATACACTGCTGCACGTTTTGTGAAGGACTTAATTGCAGGTATTACCGTTGGGATTATTGCTATACCATTAGCCATGGCCTTAGCGATCGCCAGTGGCGTTCCCCCCCAATATGGCCTTTATACCGCAGCAATTGCGGGAATAATTATTGCCATTACGGGAGGGTCTCGTTATAGCGTTTCGGGGCCTACAGCAGCATTCGTCGTCATCTTATATCCCGTATCACAACAGTTTGGTCTTAGTGGCCTATTAGTTGCCACACTTATGTCAGGTGTCATTTTACTGGCGATGGGTTTTGCCCGCTTTGGTAAGTTTATTGAATATATCCCAGTATCAGTAACTTTGGGCTTTACTTCAGGTATTGCCATCACCATTGCCACCATGCAAATCAAAGATTTCTTTGGCTTACAGATGGAACATGTTCCTGAGAACTATGTTGATAAATTGATTGCCATCGGCAATACATTCCCCACGTTTCAATTCAGTGACACACTAATTGGTTTATCCACACTGCTTGTCTTAATTTTTTGGCCTAAGTTAAAGCTAAAATTCCCTGGGCACTTACCTGCTCTCGTCGTGGGCACATTGGTCATGTGGGTACTTTCATTATTTGGGCAAGAAGTAGCAACCATCGGCTCTGAATTTAGTTATTTTCTACCTGATGGAACTGAAGGGAGTGGTATTCCGCCTATTCTGCCTCAGTTTATTTTACCTTGGGAACTTCCTGGTAGTGCGCCAATTAGTTGGGCAATGATCACCGCACTTATGCCTGCAGCATTTTCGATGGCGGTTCTTGGTGCGATTGAATCACTGCTTTGTGCTGTTGTGCTTGATAACATGACGGGTAAAAAGCACCATTCCAATAGTGAACTAATTGGCCAGGGAGTCGGTAATATTGCGGCACCCTTTTTTGGTGGGATCACGGCGACAGCTGCGATTGCCCGTTCTGCTGCAAACGTCCGCGCGGGAGCTACATCACCGATTTCTGCGGTGATTCATTCAATCTTAGTGTTACTCACCTTACTGGTGTTAGCACCGATGCTTTCTTATTTACCACTCGCTGCGATGTCCGCATTACTGTTAATTGTGGCATGGAATATGAGTGCAGCAGGTAAAGTGGTGTATTTAATTAAACGCGCCCCTAAAGATGACATCATTGTGCTTGTTCTATGTATGTCTTTAACCGTTTTATTCGATATGGTCATTGCCATTACGGTGGGGATCGTATTGGCATCTCTGTTATTTATGCGCCGTATCGCTAATATGACTCGCTCAACACAACTTGCTGAAACGGATGAAGAAAATAGCCGATTAGTCGTGCGTATTAATGGCCCACTATTTTTCGCCGCCGCAGAACGTATTTTCGATGAGTTACGCGTAAAAAGTGCAGGGTATGAAACTATCATCATGCAATGGGATGCGGTACCCGTCTTGGATGCAGGGGGATTAGAAGCCTTTGAAAAATTCATTGATGCCGTGCGTAAAGACACCCATGTGATGGTTTGTGATATTCCATTCCAACCGCTAAAAACCTTGGCTCGCGCTAAAGTTACGCCAATTGCTGGGGTATTAAGCTTCCATAATTCCATGGATAACGCATTAGAAGCGGTTAAATCCATTGAACAAGCTAAGCAATTAAACACTCCCACTAATACTGAAGCAGTATAATTGTACTGTTCAACCCGCCACCACACAGCAATGTGGTGGCGGGTGACCTATTATTGTTTATTGTTCACCTAAGCAAAACATTTCATTGCCTGCTTTTCTGCCTTTTTCACAGGCCGAACCTCTTAATTTCTTTGCTTTTTGTTGATCAAGGGTCACGGTTCCTGTGTTATCTTCTGCAAATCGAAAGGCAGCCATCCACTCTGCATAACCTGCATATGTCATCGCATCGGCTTTATCAAACCATTCCTGTGATTTTTGCTCGTCCATCGGTACACCTTTCCCATCTAAATAAATGATCCCTAACATCAATGGGGCGCTAAAATAATCTGGATTATTAAGCTCCACCACCTCTTCCAACAATTGAATTGATTGTGGGTAATCCGTACTTCCTGCTATCGGATTAATTAATGATTCTGCTAAGCTAATCTTTCCTCGTACACTGCCTTGTTCAACAGCTTTTGTTGCAAATTGCCTTGCAGCGACAAATTCTTGCGTAAAATAACTATCGCTTAGCAAGCTAATATCCGCTAACAAGGTATATCCTTCTGGATTACCATTTTTTGCCGCCGCATTCGCCCACAAACGTGCACTATTTAAATTTTGTATTACGCCCAAACCTGAGTAATACATTTGTGCTAACTGATATTGCGCTGAGGCATCATTATTAACAGCTTTTTGTTTCACTTCAGAAAAAAGAAGTTTATCTTCAGCGGTCAATTCTGGCTGTGCAACAATTTGAAAAGGAAGAATAAATAAGGAAAGAGTAATAATTGTTTTTTTGAGGATTAGTTTCATAGATGCTCTCAATTAAGCGGCTACAGTGCGGAACCTTGCCCGCCTTTTCGTAAAAAGTATTGATATAAGTTATTCATGCCAATCCAGTGGTTTTCACACCACTGTGGCGCGAGTAAAGTGGGTTTTCTTGCACTGGCACTAATGCGGTGGTAAACAATGTCTTTCGGTGTGTGACGTACTATTTCGCCAGCTATAGCGGTATATTCATCTAAAGATAATGTGGGTAAACGCCCTGCTCGCCAACTTTTGGCCATCACACTACCTTCAACAATATGCAAAGGATGTAGCTTGATACCATCAGTACCACATTCAAGTACCTTTTCTAAGGTTTGCATATTCATCAGGGCATCCTCACCAGGTAAGCCACAGATTAAATGGGTACACACCTTTAAACCGACTTGCCGCGCTTTTTGTGTTGTCTGCTGATAAGCGTCAAATCCATGTCCACGGTTAATCCGATGCAATGTTTTGTCATGAGCGCTTTGCAGCCCAAGCTCTAACCAAATCTCATAACCTTGCTGTTTGTATTCACTAAGCAACGATAAAACAGACTCGGGCATACAGTCAGGACGCGTCCCCACACACAAGCCAATAATATCGGCTTGTTGTAATGCTTCTTCATACAATTGTTTAAGTAAATTTACTTCTGCATAGGTACTGGTATAGGCTTGAAAATAAGCAAGATAGCGTTTAGCGCGGGAAATTCGCGTGACTTGATCAGATATTTGTTCACTAATGGATTGACTAGATTGGCTCTCATCGGAAAAAGAAGCCACATTACAGAAGGTACAGCCCCCTCGCCCAAGGGTACCGTCACGATTTGGGCAACTAAAACCCCCGTGTAATGTAATTTTATAAATTTTTTCACCATATCGGCGCTGGAGATCAGCGCCGAACATGGAAACAACTTCAGTGAGTTGCATTTACACCAAACTTAACGGCTAGTGTCTAATTCAGGGAACCCTTTCACCACATCATCAATAGCTTTCATTTGCTTGAGGAATGGTTCCAGTTTATCTAAAGGTAGTGCTGATGGGCCATCACAACGTGCGTTATCTGGGTCTGGATGCGCTTCAAGGAATAACCCCGCGATACCCACAGCCATACCTGCTCTCGCCAATTCAGCAACTTGAGCGCGGCGACCACCTGATGCAGCACCGAATGGGTCACGGCATTGCAGTGCGTGGGTCACGTCAAAAATCACAGGACAGCCTTTAGATGACTGAACCATTACATTAAACCCAAGCATATCAACAACTAAATTGTCATAACCAAAGTTTGCACCGCGGTCACACAGAATAATTTTGTCATTACCACCTTCGATAAACTTCTCAACAATATTCCCCATTTGGCCTGGGCTGATGAACTGTGGCTTTTTGATATTAATGACAGCGTCTGTTTTTGCCATCGCAGCAACTAAATCTGTTTGGCGAGCTAAAAATGCAGGCAATTGAATGACATCAACCACTTCAGCAACGGGTGCCGCTTGTGCTGGTTCATGGACATCCGTAATAATTTTTACGCCAAAAGTTTGTTTAAGTTCTTGGAAGATTTTCATCCCTTCTTCAAGACCAGGGCCACGGTAAGAGTGGATTGATGAGCGGTTTGCTTTATCAAATGATGCTTTAAAAACATAAGGAATGCCCAATTTTTGCGTCACAGAGACATAGTGCTCACACACTTTCATTGCCATATCACGAGATTCAAGAACGTTCATTCCACCAAACAGCACAAACGGCAAGTTGTTCGCGACATTGATATCACCAATATTGACTACTTTCTGTTGCATACTCTTACCTTAAATATAATTATATCTTAAATGATTGTTTTTCATGAACTGTATAGAGATATCTTCAATGTAGCGCATGAAAAAACGAAACCGTAAAAATGTATTTTTCTATTCTAAGCCGTGCATACCAAGTTAGTACATTGCTATATTTGAGATAATAAACTTAAACATTGCAAATAATGAAACATCAAGCAAAAAATAACCATAAACTG
Organism: Providencia sp. PROV129; assembly: GCF_028482245.1. Lineage (NCBI taxonomy): Bacteria > Pseudomonadati > Pseudomonadota > Gammaproteobacteria > Enterobacterales > Morganellaceae > Providencia > Providencia sp. PROV129. The sequence continues at coordinate 168,050 of NZ_JAMPQD010000006.1, read as the reverse complement.
TCATGTGTTCTTGCCATGAGATTATTTCAAGTTACTATGACAGCGGTAAACAGATAAAGTAAACCCTTTGTTTAACGCTGTATTTTGGAGAAAAAACCGTCATTTTTGATTGTTTTAATTACTAGAAAAATTACTTATCACTTCATACGTTAATGAATTATCAGAGCTATTTATAATTTTTAACTTAACATTTTTATAAGAAATAACATTGTTTTCTTTAAGGTTATATTGAATATTGTTACCAAATCCTTGATTCTCTATGTTAGAGCCTATTTTTCTATAACTAATATCTACAATTTGATCATTTATCCCATTAAAAATTAAAGCCTGCTCAAATGAATTACCATCGGAATTATTCAACTTAAGATATTCAATCTTAGCCTTATCGCTACAAACAGCAATATTGACATCTGTTACGATACAAATCTCATTAGGGCCAGCTCCTTTTTTTATTAAAATTGAACTCCATGGTTGGCCAAGCTCCTCAACAACTACAGAACCAGAATCAATAGTTTGAGTTGGCATATAAAAATCGCCTTTATCACTTGAACCAACTTTTTTGAATACACCAGGAATAACTTTATAAGCTAGATCTATTTGTATTGGGTTTAGTACCTTAATCGCACTCAGTTCACTTATGTCACCTTCCCTTACTAAAGTTTGACCTACAGTCGCACGATTAACACTCCCTAATTTCGGCTCGCTTATTTTATAAGAGTCTGGAGTGTAATTATATTCGGTCACGGCACACCCAGATAAAGCAAAAATACAACCAACTGAAACTAATAAATTTTTCATTTTGATAAAACTCTCATCACAAACATAAATGGACATCAAAGATTACATTTACATACAACTTCTAGCAAGTAACTATCTGCGTCCCTGTTAGATGATAACCATTAAACCATTCATAGCGGCCTATAACCGTGACTTTGCTTCCTTTCTGGTAGGTCATAAGCTCCTGTGCGTTAATATCGAACGCCACTATCTTTAATGGATTCGGGCTATGCTTGTCACTCTCTGCCTGAATGATCATCGTAGCCATAACTTTATCTGTAGCTGTTTTAACTCTCTCAGGGGCTTTTATTACCGTTCACTTAATTCCTGCACAATGCAGGCTTGATAAATACTTGATAACGTTTAAATCTGTCACAAAACCAGATTAACGCTCATTGGTCATCTTTTCAGTGACCAATGCCAATCGGTAGCAACACATTGTTTTTATTGCAAGGGGTCACTATAACCACCTAAAACCTTAGCGTTATCGGCTTAATCCCCCACCTAACATCCCCGTTAAAACTTGCCGTAGTCTTACCGTAGTTCGTTGTTGCCGCTACCTGTCTTTACCTCATTAGCGATAGGTAATATCAATTTTTAAATTTTGCGGTAACGTTTAATTTGGTTCGCTCACTAATAAGGGTAGCACAGTGTAAGCAGTTGATTTCATAGGTAACGCATATTTTCGTCACGGTAGCCTATTGATATTTATTCAGAGTAATTATTTGCACTGTGAGATTAATCACCATTGGTAACCATTCCTGAGTGGTTACTTTTATCTCATGGCCATGATTAGAACATTGCCAGCCAGTGACGAGCCTCTGATTTCAGAGCCTCTTAATGCTACAATAACTCATGCTAATATCCCACCGTATACCTATAATGAGTCTGCTGTCATTTCCGTGGTTAATTTGGTGCTATCAGAGGGCATAGATAACGGACGCATTATCGCTGAACGGATTAACAAGGCTGGTTATCAAACTAAAGGCGGTAAAGCGTGGGATAAAGATATTTATTCAGCGTGGAAGCCTCATAAGGATATTATAGAGAAGCTCATGTAATTATAATGCATGTAAGGGGCGGTTTTAGCTAACTAACTCGCCCGTCTAGTAATAAAGGATTAGGAGAAACTATATGAACTCTATTTAATAAAGGCAGCTTGAAGATGACCAGTCTTTTATTATTCCTTTTTTATCGGTAATGAAATTATCTACACATAAACGAGGGTTATTAAGGTAGGGGTCATTAGAACTGTTTTGGGTTTTCTTAAAGGTATATTGAGAGCCCCCATCCTGTCTTTTATGAACCCCAAAAGGGCTGCCCCTTTGCATTATTAGGTCATCTATAGATTTACCAACCCAACTTTGGCGGCGATTTTTGAATTCAATTTCCTCTTTTTCTCTTTCTAACTGTGCTTTTGATTTCATTGTGGTGTTATTATTCCCATTGTTTTTGTGCTTTGCACCAGGGACTCCCGTCAATGCATAAGTTATATCTGATATGGTATCTCTATGTTTCTGAGTACAACCACTTAATAAGATCAGTGAAACCAAAATAATACTTAAATTAAATTTTTTATTCATCGAAGATAGCTCAAAATTTATAATTTATAATAATTTCATATAGATATGAAATTTAAGTGTACCTTATACTAACTATAGTAATTATTAGACATATGAGAATCGTCCGATATTGAAGTAAAAACAACCTAATATCTCAATATGACACCAATCAAAACGATACAAAAGATCTTGTCCACTTCCCTTAAAATGAAATAGCGATAATTAAGTTCAATCTGTAGTTTTCTGTAGTAGTAAACTGCGAACAATCTTAACAATTGATAACAGGCAATTATTGAACAAAACCAGACAAAACGCGGCTTTAGCGCTACATCCCCACTTCATAGTCAACTACGAAACTCGCTCTTTTGTTCGCAATTTTCAAACTGCGAATTCGCAATTCTGTGCGCTGTTTAACCGTGGTTTTTCGAGGTGATATTCGCAATCATTTTAGCTCTGAATATCGTCTATTTATCCGCATATTTTATAATCTTTTTTAGGTACAACCTTAGGTACAAGCAAAACATGACGTCAAGTGATTGCTTATGACTTGCTATGAACTTGTACTATATTGTTTATAAAATAATTATCTTTTTTCTTGCACGGTTATGAATGACTCTGAAACGCAATTAGCTCTTCTCACCTTTATGATTAAGACAGGCTGTCTGTCATTACGTTAATTAATGTAATACGATTGGATGGTTATCCAATGAATAAATTTGAATTTTGATCATTTCAGATACTGGGTCTTCTGGGCAGTGCTCAATAAAATAGTTGAGGTCACTTAATGCCACATGATTACAATCTAAATGCGCCAGTATCAGCCCACGGTCACGGATTTCATAGGGATCTTCAGGGTCCAGCGTAAGCAACGTTTCGCAAACTTTTAACGCTAGCTCCATTTTTTTCTCTTCCATTAGAGCGGCTTTTAACGTATCAAAGATTTTACGAATAACGATGCTATTTTCCGCAACATCAAGTTGGTCTTGGAAAAATTCAGAGAATGGGTCGACTGTTCCTTTTAGCCACATATTCAGCGTATGAAATGACAATGACTCACCATTAGCTGGGTTAATAAACCATGGTTCACCATCACGTTTTTCAGTAATAATTAATAGCTGAGTAGGGAAAATGGCAGGCCGAATATCAATATCTAGGTGCTGAGCGATATACAATAAAATGGCGCCGAGAGTGACAGGTGTACCTTGTTTGGAAATTAAGACTTTATCAAGCCAAAGCATGTCTGATAATGCATATATACCCTGTGCAGGGCCGAATGACCATTGTTGATAAAACAATGAAATCAATTGCGCTACTTTAGTTTCATTATCCGCATGTAAATCAATGGCCGATTTTGCAGATACAACAAGGCTATCTAATTGAGCTTGGACTTTCATCAGCGGAAAATCATGACGGATACATTGAGAAACGGTCATAATCCCTTCGCTTAAGGGGAGCTGATTAAATTCAATATTCGCTATGGTCTTCATTACATTCCTACTACTGTGCCCACTTAGCCATTCCATTGACCGAGTGAAATTCTTTCTTGCCCACCGTAATCGAGACACGTCTCAATTTGGGTGTACCCATGTATTGCAAATAAATCACGCACAGCCGAACCTTGTGTCCAGCCATGCTCGAGAAGTAACCAACCTTGATGTTTAAGGTAGTTTTTTGATTTATCAATAATATGTGCTAAATCAGCCAATCCTTCATTTTTTGCAATTAATGCCGTTGCTGGTTCAAATCGCACATCACCTTCACTGAGATGCTTATCATTTTCGTCAATATAAGGTGGGTTACTCATAATCATATCAAATTGTTGAAATGATAAGGAAGCAAACCAATCACTTTGCATAAATTGGACGTTAGCAATATTCAAACGTTGTTGATTTCGTTGAGCTAATAATACGGCTTCTGGATTAAAGTCAATGCCAATAACTTGGCTACTTGGCAGCTCAGAGGCTAGCGCTAATGCAATTGCCCCTGTTCCTGTGCCTAAATCCAATAAATGACAAGGTTGATTTGTTAAACGTTTTAAGGCTTGTTCAACCAAACATTCGGTGTCTGGTCTTGGAATTAATGTGGCAGGTGAAACATAAAGTGGTAGCGACCAAAACTCGCGCTCGCCAATAATATAGGCTATTGGTTCACCTTTTTCACGGCGCTGCAATAGCTGCTCAGCCTGTTGCTGTTCCAATGCGGTCAGCGGTGTTTCACTAAAAGCAAAAAGGTAGGTACGGCTGCGCCCCGTCACATGTTCAAGCAGAATTTCAGCATCCCGCTTTGCGCTATCGCTTGCAGACAGTCGGCTGACTGCCTGCTTTAGCCATTCGCTATACCGCATTATTCCTGCTCGGATAGTGCAGAAAGTTGGTCTGCTTGGTATTCGTTGATGATAGGTTGTATTAAGGCATCTAATTTCCCTTCCATCACTTCATCCAAACGGTATAACGTCAAGTTAATGCGGTGATCCGTAACACGCCCTTGCGGGAAGTTATAGGTACGGATACGATCTGAACGATCCCCCGAGCCTAGCAAGTTACGGCGCTCAGAGGCTTCCGCTGCGTGACGTTTATCCATTTCGGCTTGGCGAATACGCGCACCTAACACTGACATCGCTTTCGCTTTGTTTTTATGTTGTGAACGTTCGTCTTGGCACTCCACCACAATCCCTGTTGGAAGGTGAGTAATACGAATTGCCGAGTCGGTGGTATTAACGTGCTGCCCACCCGCTCCTGATGAACGGAAAGTATCAATACGTAAATCCGCAGGGCTGATGTCAGGTAACTCCGCTTCAGGCAATTCAGGTAAAATGGCAATAGTACACGCAGATGTGTGAATACGCCCTTGTGATTCGGTTTCAGGGACGCGCTGAACACGGTGCCCGCCAGATTCAAATTTTAAACGTCCGTATACACTATCGCCCGAAATTTTAGCGATAACTTCTTTATAGCCGCCATGTTCACCATCACTGGTGCTCATTAATTCAACGCGCCAGCGGTTATTTTCTGCATACCGACTGTACATGCGGAATAAATCGCCAGCAAAAATCGCGGCTTCATCGCCACCTGCACCCGCACGGATTTCCACGAAACAGTTATATTCGTCATCAGGATCTTTTGGAAGTAACAACAATTGCAGTTGTTGTTCGAGCTCTTCATTGCGCGTTTTTGCTTCTTTTAGCTCTTCTTGAGCCATTTCTTTCATTTCAGGATCGTCTAACAGCATTTGCGCGGTTTCAATATCGTCCTGTACTGTGCGCCATGCGTTAAAGCATTTTGCCACATCAGATAATTGAGCATATTCTTTTGATAAAGCACGAAAACGGTCTTGATCGGCAATCACACCTGCATCTGCAAGGTGCGCTTCGATTTCTTCGTAGCGTTCTTGTAATGCTTCTAGTTTTGCGACAATAGAAGGCTTCATTCGTTATATAAGACCTATGATTAAAAAGTGGTTATTGATGGTCCAGCCCTAAGCTGTCCCTAAGTAGATTTAGACGCTCAACATCACCATTTCCCGCTGCTTGTTGCAGCGATTTGGTCGGAGCGTGAATAAGGCGGTTGGTAAGTTGTTGCGATAACTGCATAATCACTTGCTCAGGGTCAGCGCCTTGTCGAACAGCCGCTAAAGCTTTTTCGGCCATATTCGCTCGAATTGCTTCAGCTTGCTCTCGGTAATCGCGAATTGTAGACACTGCGGCTTGTGAACGCAACCAATCCATAAAATGGCTGCTTTCTTGTTCAACAATAAACTCCGCTTCGACCGCTGCTGCTTTACGCTGCGCTAAATTTTGCGCAATAATGGACTCAAGGTCATCAACGGTATACAAATACACGTCACGAAGTTTTTCAACATCTTGTTCAATATCCCGAGGGACGGCAATATCGATTAACAACATTGGCTTACTGCGGCGAACTTTCATTGCCCGCTCTACCATACCTTTACCAATGATAGGCAGCGGGCTCGCTGTCGAACTAATCACTATATCAGCTTCAGCTAAACGGTTATCAATATCCGCTAATGAAATCACTTGTGCATTAACTTCATTAGCTAACAACTCTGCACGTTCACGGGTTCGGTTGGCTATCATCATTTTTTGCACACCGTGCTCACGCAAATGGCGAGCGACTAACTCAATAGTTTCCCCTGCACCAACTAACAAAATATTCAAATGTTTGAGTGACTCAAAGATTTGACGCGCCAATGTACACGCAGCAAAAGCAACAGAAACTGCATTAGCGCCAATATCCGTTTCTGTCCGCACGCGTTTTGCGACAGAGAACGATTTTTGGAATAGGCGCTCTAATTCACGGGATAACGAATGGCTATCTTGTGAAAGTGCAAACGCCTTTTTCACCTGTCCGAGAATTTGCGGTTCGCCTAAAACCAAAGAATCGAGGCCACTTGCGACTCTCATTAAGTGGCTCACTGCCTGGGAGTCTTGGTGCCAATACAGGCTAGGTTGTAAATCTTTGGCAGTAATTTCGTGAAAATCACACAACCACTTAATAAGCTGTTCTTGCGCTTTGTCTTGTGACTCAAGGCTCAAATACAGCTCAGTTCTATTACACGTAGACAGCACAACGCCGCCATTCACTTGAGGTTGTTTAAGAAGATCCTCAAGTGCATGGTCGATTTTTTCAGGACCAAATGTCACCCGCTCACGCAGGGCTACTGGTGCTGTTTTATGATTGATGCCTAAGGCTAATAAGGTCATTGCGCTTTACGACTTGCTCACATTGCTAATTATTCTTTCAGTAACGCTATACTCATTAATGAATAGTGCATTACTGCTATTTATATTTGCCTATTGTAGATGATCCTCGCGACGCTTTCTATGCCTCACAAGGTTCTATCATTCAGAAAGATGACCCATCCCAAAAAATAAATGAAAAAAATAGTTTTAACGATTATTTTTCCTGATGAAAGCAATCACTAACCTCTCTGATTTTTATTGTTAGCAAATTATTAATCACAATGCTAACGACTACAATAACATGCATAAAGAATGCAATTATTTCGCACAGAAAGCAAATGGCTATCCCCAATCACTTTAATCAACTTTAGGCCAACTTTAGGCAAATAACCCTATTCTGATTGATCCAATCACCAGATTAGCGCACAATTTTGCTCATCAATACGTTATCTTATTTACAACCTAGCGCAATTCGCTCTAATTCATGATGTTATCTGTGCCCTAAAACATTGAGATTGATTATGCAATTAACCCAAGTTTTGTCGTTCGCTTTACCTGTTAAGGGCTTTATACGCCTCTTGCCACTCTCTTGCCTTCTATTAACCGCTTGTGTCACTACGTCACAAAATACCACGAAAGGCACAGGTTCAGCGTCTGATGCACAATGGAAAGCCCACCAGCAAGCATTGAACCAACTACGTGATTACCAAACACGCGGCTCGTTTGCGTATAATGGCGGCGAAACTAAAACGTATGCAAAATTTTTCTGGCAACAATATACACCAGAAAAATATCGTTTATTGTTGACTAACCCACTTGGCAGCCGTGAATTAGAGCTCACCGTTGAGCCCGATTTGGCACGTTTAACCACCAAGGATGGGCAAACTCACATGAGTGATGTACCTAGCGAGCTAATTTATCAACTGACTGGAATGGAAATCCCTCTAGATGACTTAACGGCTTGGTTAGTCGGCTCGCCAGGACGGGCTACGAATTTCACCTTAGATGAAAATCACTTATTGAAAAATGTGACGTTTGAACAAAATGGGGAAAAATGGGTGTTAGATTATATTTCTTATGATACTAAAACCTCACCTATGCTGCCAAATTACCTTGAACTACGCCAAGGTGGACGATTAATTAAACTGAAAATGGACAGCTGGACACTGAAAAAATGACATTAACCTGGCCTTCCCCCGCTAAATTAAATTTATTTTTGTATATTACTGGCCAGCGCCCCGATGGTTATCATGAATTACAAACACTGTTTCAATTTTTGGAGTATGGCGACGAAATCACAATAACAACACGCCATGATGACCAATTGAATTTGCTCACGCAAATGGCGGGCGTTCCCCCTGAAAAAAACTTGATTTTGCGGGCTGCAACATTATTACAACGCTATTGCCGTGAAACGCTCAACTGCACCAAGCCCCTTGGTGCTGATATCGCTATCGATAAAATTCTGCCTATGGGAGGAGGAATTGGTGGCGGTTCATCCAATGCTGCAACCACATTAATTGCGCTTAATGAGCACTGGAAAACACAAATCTCCGATGAGGTTCTTGCTGAACTAGGCAAAACTCTCGGCGCGGATGTGCCTGTCTTTGTTCGAGGCCATGCAGCGTTCGCTGAAGGAATCGGTGAAATATTAACCAAAGCTTCCCCTCAAGAGAAATGGTATCTGGTTGCTCATCCCGGAATTGAAATATCAACCCCGATGATCTTCACAGATCCAAAATTAAATCGAAATTCTCCAAAACGCTCCCTAGCCGCATTATTACTGGCTCCGTACGCAAATGACTGCGAACCAATCGCAAGAAAACGTTTTCGTGAGGTTGAACAGCTTGTTTCTTGGCTGTTAGAATATGCTCCGTCTCGCCTAACAGGAACAGGCGCATGTGTTTTTTCTGAATTTGAAACACAAGCGGATGCCCTTAAGGTGTTAAATAAAGCCCCATCGTGGGTGCAAGGGTTCGTCGCTCGAGGCGTTAACGTATCCCCACTGCACAATTTCCGCGCTGGGATAACCCGTGTATTGCACCAATAAGTAATGAAACAACGCTCATTGCTCTTGGTCAACAATATCTCTCTGGACGCAAGCCTGAGGTTTTTCTCGTGCCCGATATGAAGCTTTTTGCTGGTAACGCTACACCGGAACTAGCACAACGTGTTGCTAACCGCCTTTACACTAATCTTGGAGACGCGGCTGTTGGTCGTTTTAGCGACGGCGAAGTCAGTGTTCAAATTAATGAAAATGTTCGCGGTGGTGATATTTTTATCATCCAGTCAACTTGTGCACCAACTAATGACAACTTAATGGAACTGGTTGTTATGGTCGATGCCCTGCGCCGTGCATCTGCTGGTCGTATTACCGCTGTTATCCCTTACTTCGGTTATGCAAGACAGGATCGTCGCGTACGTTCTGCCCGTGTACCAATCACCGCTAAAGTTGTTGCCGATTTTCTGTCCAGTGTTGGTGTTGACCGTGTTCTCACGGTTGACCTTCACGCAGAGCAGATCCAGGGCTTCTTTGATGTGCCTGTTGATAATGTATTCGGTAGCCCAATTCTTCTGGAAGATATGCTTCAGAAAAACTTGGAAAACCCAATCGTTGTATCTCCAGACATCGGCGGCGTGGTACGTGCTAGAGCTATCGCAAAACTCCTGAATGACACTGACATGGCAATCATTGATAAACGTCGCCCTCGTGCAAACGTTTCTCAAGTTATGCACATTATTGGTGATGTTTCAGGTCGTGATTGCATCTTAGTTGACGATATGATTGATACCGGTGGTACGCTGTGTAAAGCGGCTGAAGCGCTGAAAGAACGCGGTGCTAAACGTGTGTTCGCATACGCAACTCACCCGATTTTCTCAGGCAATGCTGTAGACAACATCAAAAATTCAGTCATTGATGAAGTCATTGTTTGTGACACTATTCCACTATCTCCTGAAATCAAAGCGCTGAGCAACGTTCGCACTTTGACCTTGTCAGGTATGCTGGCTGAAGCTATTCGTCGCATTAGCAACGAAGAGTCTATCTCAGCAATGTTCGAGCATTAATGCCCCTTTTGAGTAATTAATGTTTCAACGGTGATAGAATATCACAACTAAAAATTAAGCCCCTGCAGTTATCTGTAGGGGCTTTATGATTTCAGAGGGTTTATAACGACAGATACCTATTTCTATGGCTATTTCCTACTCACACAACCTATACGCCATAAAAATAACCAACTTCTTTGAAAAAACAAACAAAACCTATGTAGCTAGGCGACTTCGCTATTAAAAGCACTGACTATCACCCAGCCATCTATCATCTATAATTATTACTAACTTAATTAATAAGAAGAATAATTATGGATAACGGTGATTATCTTTACGTGAGTAATGTTTTAAGACCCAATAGCGGTCAGCCACTTTTTCACGTCCACCGACTCTCGCTCCCACTAACCATACCATTGCACCCACGAAAATTCCGAAGAGTGAGCCGTTAGTGACAAGCTCTGATAGACCAAAGTTGATGACATGGGCAAATAGGTTAACACCAATGCTTCCAATCATCATGACCATTCCTAACCCCATGAGAACATTACCAATTATATGAGCACTTTTCCGTTTCATATCTACCTCCAGTATCAGTGAACTGATAAGCAAGCAACTGTAAATAAATTCGGTGGTTCTTTATATTTATGTAAGAATTATAGTGCATTAAGTAAAATTTTTTGCGATAGGCATCACAAGGTACGAAGTTAACAATAATATCTAAACATAAAGTGCTTTTTATCAAAAAAACATAAAAAACGAATAGTTCATATGGCAACTATAATCATCGTGATGTTTTTTATCTGATTTTTGTACATCCTCCCCTTCACAAGGTAAACTAGGTGATTAATTCCATAAACTGACAGTGAAATAGTCGCCGTGAGCAAAATTAAATTAATTGTTGGCCTTGCAAATCCGGGGGCTGAATACGCACAAACCCGCCACAACGCAGGGGCATGGTATGTTGATTTACTGGCACAGCGCCACAATCAACCCCTAAAAGAAGAACCGAAATTTTTCGGCTATACCGCACGCATTAATCTTAGCGGTAATGATATCCGCTTATTGGTGCCAACCACCTTTATGAACCTCAGTGGAAAAGCCGTCGCGGCAATGGCGAACTTTTATCGTATTAACCTTGATGAAATTTTAGTTGCCCACGATGAGCTTGATATTCCACCTGGTGTAGCAAAAATGAAGCTTGGTGGTAGCAATGGGGGCCATAACGGGTTGAAAGACATTCAAAGCAAATTCGCCAATAACCCAAACTTTTACCGCTTACGCATCGGTATTGGCCATCCAGGCGATAAAAACAAGGTTGTTGGTTTCGTTTTAGGTAAGCCACCGCTGTCTGAGCAAAAACTGATTGATGATGCCATTGACGAAGCAGTAAGGTGTACTGACATTCTATTATCGGATGGAATGGACAAAGCGATAAACCGTTTACATAGCTTTAAAGCGTCTGCATAAGAGTTCATTTCATCAAAATCGACTTTTTGTGTATAATCAGCGCCAATTTCTAAACATTGGGTGCAGCACTCGCCTGCCCCTCGCTATTTAAGGTGAGAAACATATGGGTTTTAAATGCGGTATCGTTGGTCTGCCAAACGTGGGTAAATCCACATTATTTAATGCATTGACCAAAGCCGGCATCGAAGCAGCCAACTTCCCTTTCTGTACAATTGAACCAAACACGGGTGTTGTGCCAATGCCAGACCCACGTCTTGATCAATTAGCTGAAATTGTGAAGCCACAGCGAATTTTACCAACCACCATGGAATTCGTAGACATCGCAGGTTTGGTAAAAGGCGCATCTAAAGGCGAAGGTCTGGGTAACCAGTTCTTAACTAACATCCGTGAAACCGAAGCTATCGGCCACGTAGTGCGTTGTTTTGAAAACGACAATATCATCCACGTCGCTGGCCAAGTTAACCCAGCTGAAGATATTGATGTTATCAATACTGAATTAGCCTTGGCGGATCTTGATACCTGCGAACGTGCTATCCACCGCGTACAAAAACGCGCTAAAGGTGGCGATAAAGACGCAAAAGCTGAATTGGAAGCATTAGAAAAATGTCTGCCACATTTAGAGCAAGCTGGCATGCTGCGTACCTTGGATTTAACCACAGAAGATAAAGCAGCAATCCGCTATTTAAGCTTTTTAACGTTAAAACCAACCATGTATATCGCAAACGTCAACGAAGATGGTTTTGAAAATAACCCGTTCTTAGACAAAGTGTATGAAATTGCTCAAGCCGAAGGCTCTGTAGTTGTGCCTGTGTGCGCTGCTATCGAATCTGATATCGCTGAGTTAGATGACGAAGAACGCGACGAATTTATGGCAGATTTAGGCATCGAAGAGCCAGGCTTAAACCGTGTTATTCGTGCAGGTTATGAATTACTTAATCTGCAAACCTACTTCACTGCGGGTGTTAAAGAGGTTCGTGCATGGACAATCCCTGTGGGCGCAACTGCACCACAGGCGGCAGGCAAAATCCATACTGACTTCGAAAAAGGCTTTATTCGTGCTCAAACCATCGCATTCGATGATTTTATCCAATACCGTGGTGAGCAAGGTGCCAAAGAAGCAGGTAAAATGCGTGCTGAAGGGAAAGATTACATCGTTAAAGATGGCGATGTATTAAACTTCTTGTTTAATGTGTAGCCCTACAATCTAGTTCACACTGTTTTATAAAGTATCACACCATAATAAAACAGCATAAAAACTCATGGTATCAACTTGGTTTTATGCTGTTTTTTATCTCACGAAGTTTCATAAAAGCTCATAGTTAAATGAGTATGCGACTGAGTACAACTTATATTAACCTTGAAAAAACGATCGCTACTCAACACATCAAAACGATCATTTTATTAAAAGTCAGATTGGATATAAGAGAACATTCAAACCCACGACGAAGAAATGAAGGCTAATTATCAATTCAATAGATATAACTAAAAAAGCAATCACTCGCCAAAAACTGACTTTCTTTCGCAACAATGCAATAAGGGCAAAGAATATCCCCCCTGTAATTGCTGTTCTGATAATAAATAACCCAACCATCGGATTAAGAATAGAATATCCATTTAAAAAACCTCGTTCAAAAACTTGCGATATCATGAACGCAACAACGATTATTGGTACAACCCATCCCAGCCAAAATGTAACAGCAAGTGAGTACTGCCCTGTCATTAGTTTTTTTTAAAAACACAATAAATCCCTCATAATTTTTTATCTTAGCCGATTTTTACCGATGAATTACCAATTAACACCCCACTGCAGCTGACAGCATCACCTGTTCTAGCCGCAGGTTTGCCATCAATAAACACACTACTTTTTTTGGTCTTGTTCTAACTGACCGTTTAATTTATTGGCAATATCAGGAACTAAGTAAAATTTATAGTTGCCATTCATACGCCAACGGGTGCGAACAGTGCCAGCTCCATCCCCGACGGGATGTTTTGGATCTTCACCGGTTTGTCTGGCTTCAAAGAAGCTGACAGTATTGCCGTGGTGGTAATAAACTTCCCCCATATCAGGCAGTGCTTTTTGCAGAGTGCTTTTTGCAGTGGAATAGTTGGCAATGTTGCCAATGTCCAACTAAACCCAAAAACTGTGCCCAATGGGCCGCATATATTAAATAGCCAGTTATCCATATTGGTATCGAATGGCACTCTGAACAATTCGCAATATTCAGAGCGTCTTAAATTGCCAGAGTCGTTTTGTTATACCTAACGGTGGTTATTTCCTATCTTCAATAATCATCGCTGCGGCACGTTCTGCAATCATAATAGTCGGTGCATTGGTATTACCGCTTGGAATTTCAGGCATTACGGAGCAATCTACAACACGTAAATGATCAATACCATGCACCCGCAACCGTAGATCAGTCACTGACGTTGTAGGGTCCGTTCCCATGCGACAGGTTCCTACAGGATGGTAAACTGTTTTACAGAAATTCCGCACAAACTCTTCAAGTTGGGCTTCATCATGGCGTACAGAGCTCGGAGGCATTAAAACCTCTTTGCTTAGCGCTTGTAATGAAGGGGAATCTAATACTTCCAGCCCAAATTTAACCGCACGCTTGCAACCTTCCATATCTTCAGGTGATGCAAGATAATTAGCGTGAATTTTTAGCGGTGCTTGTGGGTCTGCGCTACGTAATAAAACTTCACCACGTGACTTAGGCTGTAGGTACCCGACCTTTAAAGAAAACCCGTGGGCAGCTGGCAGAGGCTCACCAGGAACATCATCCCAACTGTCTAAAATCGGTAAAAAGTGAATTTGCACATCAGGGCGACCTTGGTTGCAGCTGTCTTTAAATGCAGCGCCTTCTAAAACGTTAGAGGTAAGTAACCCACTGCGAAATACCATCCACTCCACACCATGTTTAATCGCATTTAACCCTTGGTCTGCGCCAAATAAGCTTATCGGTTGCTTAGTGGTGACGTTAATTGACATATGTAGGTGGTCATGAAAATTTTTGCCAACGGGTAAGTTAGCAAGGGTATTAATACCAAGGGAAGACAGGTGCTCTTCAGGCCCTATCCCTGACAACATTAATAATTTTGCTGAGCCCATCGCGCCAGAACAGACCAACACTTCATGAGTGGCGATTGCCTCAATCTCATGGCCATTTTTCCCTTGATAGGCAACACCGACAGCACACCCATCACGAATGATAACCCGGTTCACTTGGGTACCAAGCTTTAATGTCAATTTATCACTCTTTTCCACTGATTTTAAATAGGTTTTTGATGTACTGGCTCTTTCTCCATTATGCGTTGTTGTCTGGTAAAAGCTGGTTCCTTGCTGGCTTTCTCCGTTAAGGTCATTGACATAAGGCAGGCCATGTTCTTGTGCTGCACGAATAAATGCCATTGATAATGGATGGCGATATCGGTTTTCACTCACTGGGAGTGGGCCTTGCGTCCCATGATATTCCCCCGTCAGGCTTTCATTACGTTCCGCTTTTTTGAACCATGGCAATACATCCTCATATCCCCAACCTTCACAGCCGTAATTTAGCGCCCAATTATCATAATCTTGTTTTTGGCCTCGGATATAAATCATACCATTTACCGAGCTGCTTCCTCCCAATACTTTCCCTTGAGCAATTTGCATTTTGCGGTTGTTAGCATGAGGTTCCGGTTCAGTTTCATAAGGCCAGCTTTTTTGGGCGATAATTTTCGCCACACCTGCAGGCATACGAATAAATAGATGGTTATCACTGCCACCGGCTTCGATAAGCAATACGCGAGCTTGCGTTTCTTGAATTAAACGAGCGGCGAGCACACAGCCTGCTGAGCCCGCCCCAACAATAATATAGTCATACTTTTCTGTGCTCATTTCTCACCCTTATCAAACAAAAGAAACAATTTATTTTCATTTATTTAACAATAGCGCCTTTGATTTATTAATGTATGAACAATATTTTGCATTTGTGATTTAAATCAAAAACAATTTCCTGTGTAACTATTTTACACTCTTAATGTACCTTGTTTATTCAGGGAAAATTGCAATTTAACTTACCAATTGAATTACACTCGCAACTCATTAATAAATGAATATCTATGACTATTTGACACGCAATTTAGTCATAGAGAAATATCATTTTTTATGCCCACTGGCGTTATCAGCCAAAGCAAAGCTTAGTTGCAAGCTCATAAATGAGTGCTATAGTAGGCAATAATTTATATTCTATCGGTTTGAGGACGACCTCAAACACGTATCATCAACAGGGACGGCCCTTTCTTTTTAGGTAAATACTATGGGTCACTTCTGTTTCAATAGTCCACTTATCCCTTTAACGACTTGGGGTCGGTTAGCTGGCTCTTGGCTAGTCGTCATTTTTTTTATCTTAAATGGCGATACATTACTCAATGACGGTCTGTCTGCATTGCGTGCAACTTGGGTTTTTTTGCTGCTATTTATGACAATACTTACCGCATCTTTTGGCGTGGTTAAAGAGGCCGACCACTTAGCTGAACAACTCGGTGAACCGTACGGGACGTTGATCCTCACCTTATCTATCGTGTTAATTGAGGTTATTCTTATCGCCTCTGTCCTGCTAGGACCCGGTGATTTTCCGACCATAGGGCGTGATTCCATATTCGCCGTGATGATGATCATCATGAACCTCGTTTTAGGCATATGTCTGCTAGCGGGGTCGGCTAAAAATGGCGAGCAAGAATACAATACTCAAGGGGCAAACAGTTACCTTTCAATGATTGTGTTGCTGACCAGTTTAGCCCTAGTATTACCCAATTATACCTCCTTCCAAGGGGAGTATTCCCATACGCAGGCAATAGGCATTTCGGGTCTCACTCTTCTAATCTATGGGGCATTTTTGTGGATGCAGATGCGTGGTCACCGTCGGTTTTTCATTCAACCCCCTAAAGGGTTTATGAATATTCCAGAACAATTTGATTTAACAGACAAAACTACCGAAAACAATTCGCCTCAATCAGGGGCAAATAAAAAAGTGATTATTATCCGTTCTTGTGTGTTAATTGGGTTGATCCTACCTATTGTGTTACTTGCACATTATTTAGCTATCGTGACTGATTACGGTATTAGTGCCTTAGGTGCGCCTGCTGCTGTAGGTGGTGTCCTGATTGCTATTATCGTGTTTACACCTGAGTCTATCACCGCCGTAAAAGCGGCAATGAATAACGAGATGCAACGCGCGATAAACCTTTGCCAAGGTGCTTTTGTCTCAACTGTTGGCTTAACTGTGCCAGCCGTATTAATTATAGGGATTATTACCGGTAAACAAGTCATCATGGGAATTTCTAATGCAGAAACAGCGTTATTCGCGATTACCATGTTGCTTACTATGCTTTCATTTAATGGGCAGAGAACATCGCCTATTCAAGGATGGATGCACCTTACAGTCTTTGCTGTATTCGGGCTTATTCTATTTTATCCCTGATTAATCGCTAAAGTTAAGGGCTTCTTGGGAAAGACCAAACTGGTATCAATCCGTTAATGTAAGCCCTTTTTTATCTCCTATTTATTCTTAACATATTCAAAGCCAAGTCGTGCCACGCTTGAGCTCGGCGGCTCTGCTGGTTATTTTTCAGCGTGGCTAAGGCTAAATCATAGGCAAGTATTGGCTCAATCACAGGGATAATCGATAACCCCGCTGAACTCGTTTTGCGCCACATACTATCTGGAAGCAGTGTTATCCCGACACCAGCCCTCACCATCGCGGTGACTAAATCAAGATGGCTACTGCGCCCTGAAATCACAGGCTTATGGCCATAAATTCCGCAGGCACTGATAACAAGCTCATTAATCCGGAAATCATCAGAAAAGAAAATAAATGGCTCATTAATTAATTCAACAAACTTGACGCTATCTCGCATTGCCAAGGGGTGCTTCTCATTAACCAATAACATTAATCTATCTGTCGAAAAAATATCTAGATCAAAGCGCTCATCGTCAAATGGGAGCATGACAGCCGCGGTTTCTACCTCGCCATTTAACATGGCATCACGCATCTTCCGCGTTCCTAATTCCAGGATTTTTAACTCCACTTGGGGATAACGCAAGCTGAACGCCATAATGATGTCAGCAAAATAGGTTGAGGCAATCACTGGGGGTAACCCAACAGGTAAAACCCCCGTTAGTGGCCCTGATTTTTCTTTTAATGCCTGTTCCATACTTTTAAATTGCACCAAAATTTGCTTTGCGTGAGCCAACAGAATCGTCCCTTCATCCGTCAACCTGACCCCTTCGTTCTCCCTGATTAACAAGGTATAACCCAGCTCATCCTCTAGCTTTTTAATACTGCGGCTAATGGCAGGTTGCGTCACAAACAGTTGTTCAGCAGCACGGCTAAACCCATTGAGTTGCACCACCTCAACAAAATAACGTAACGAACGAATATCCATATCTCACCTATGATTTTTAGTTATAGTTAGAATGATTATAAGTGATTTCCTATTCAGAAAAATATAGTCTAAAAATAATGTTAAGCAACATTATAATCTAATGTAATTAATAGGAGTCAATATAATGAACCTGACCGTCATTGAATATGTTTTGAATCGTCTACAAGAAATCGGTATCAACGATATTTTTGGCGTCGCAGGGGATTACGCTTTCCCAATTGAAGACGCCGTGTGTGAAAATAAGTCGATGCGCTGGATTGGTAATTGTAACGAACTCAATGCCTCATATGCAGCCGATGGGTACGCTCGTATAAAGGGTGTCGCTGCACTTTCCACCACCTTTGGAGTTGGGGAGTTAAGCGCTTTAAATGGCATTGCTGGCGCTTATGCTGAACACTTACCTATTTTTCACCTCGTCGGCATGCCTGCCAGTGGTGTACAAAAAAATCATCGATTAGTCCACCACACATTGGGCAATGGTGACTTTAATGTATTTTACCAAATGAGCCAACATTTAAGCTGCGCTCATGCCGTTTTAACGCCTGAAAACTGCATCGCTGAAACTGAACGTTTAATCACAACCGCTTTACAAGAACGCCGCCCTGTCTACTTAGGCATCCCTTCGGACTATGCCATTATGCCCGTTATGGCAGATAAAAATGTGGACAAACCCGCTATTCCTAAAAGTAATAGCGGATCACTGTCTGCGGCAGTAACGGCTATCTTAGAGAAATTGAACGCATCCACTCAAGCCTGTTTTGTCCCAGGGATATTAACCGCACGTTTAGGCCTTGCACAGCAAGTGCAAACACTGATTGATAAAACAGCGTTACCTTACACCACGATGTTTATGGATAAGGGCGTATTGAGCGAATCCAACCCAACTTATATTGGGCTCTATAATGGGCACTTAATGAACCCTAAAGTTGCCGATTTTGTCGAAAGCTGTGACTGTTTAGTCGGAATTGGCGCAGTATTAACTGACTTTAACTCAGGCAGTTTTACCGCAAAAATAAACAGTGAAAACCGTATTAATATTTTGTCAGACCACGTTATTGTCGGCTCTGCTGTTTATCCACAAGTCTATATGAATGATGTGCTTGACCAGTTGAATAAGCTTGCGCCTACGTTAAACCATAAAGTAATCCAAGCCGAAGGGTTAGGTTCCCCCCTCCTAAATGAACAAGATAAAATTACAGCCGAATATCTTTATCCTCGTCTCGAAAGCCTGTTCCGTGAAGACGATATCATTATTGCCGAAACAGGGACTGCATCAATGGGCTTAGGCTTTGCTTTGCTACCCAAAAATGCCCAGTTCCATAACCAAACCTTATGGGGATCGATTGGTTGGGCGACACCTGCCGCTTTTGGTGCTGCGATTGCCGAGCCCAATCGCCGTATCATTCTGGTCACTGGTGAGGGATCACACCAGCTTACCGCGCAAGAAATCAGTCAATTTGCCCGCTTTAATTTAAAACCGATAATTTTTGTGCTTAATAATGATGGCTATTTAATCGAAAGGTTACTTTGTAAAGATCCTGAGGCCTATTACAACGATTTGCCACAATGGAATTATGCGCAGTTGCCCCATGCATTAGGTTGCGAAGATTGGTATTGCCAACGCGTCAACAGCTGTCATGAACTCGATGCTGCGATTAATACGGCACAATCTTCTGATCATGCGGCTTATATTGAAGTGGTGATGGACAGGTATGCATCTTCTGAATTAGCGAGAAAATTGGGTGAGTCCGTCAGTTCATTATATTCATTTTAAACATACTGGAATTGGCAGCGTGTTTCTCTTATCACCAAGCTGCCAATTTATTGTGCCCATTACTCAAATATCAAGCCCACATTTTCCCGTGCTTCGGTGAGAACTTTAGACACACTTAATGCTAATGCCAGTAATTCATCACTTTGCTGGCGTTTTTGTGACGCAACCTGATCGCGAAAATAAGCAAATTCATAAATCATATGGTTAATGGACTCATCGCGGATCACTGTTGAGGTTTCACCCTCGATGCACACCTCTACTTTTTGGCAAAGGCTTGGGGCGCCCTGCACTTGGATGTATCCTTTTGTACCTTGGATGATGAAAAAACCAGGGCTGGCTGAGTCTTTTGCCCCCACGCAAGACGCTGTTGCAGTCGTATACTGCGCCGTGAATATCCCTGACGTATCAATGCCATTAAACCCTCTGTTACATATATACCGGCTGTTATCAGGTTTACCCATTAATGCAACCAATAAATAAATGTTATAGAGGTTAATGTCATATAACGCCCCACCCGCTTGTTTTGGGTCAAATGCCCCATGAACATGCCCTTGCAGGTAATCATTATAACGGCTTGAATATTGCGAATAGTTACCTTGAATGGCTTTTATTTCACCAATTTTACCCATATTTTGTTTGATAATTGCAAATTCTGGTGTATGAATTGAAGTGATCGCTTCGAATAAGAAAAGATTTCGTTTCTGGGATAATAAAATTAATTCTTGCAGCTGTTCCCAGTGCGGCGTAAACGGTTTTTCGCAAATCACGTGTTTATTGGCCATCAGTGCTTGCTCAGTATACTGGTAATGCAAATGATTCGGCAGCCCAATATATACTGTGTCAACTTCCTCATCCTGCAATAACACTTGGTAATCCGTATAAAGTTTCGCAATACCAAATTGCTGACAAAGCACTTTACCTTTTTCTTCACTTTCGGGCCTAACGCACAATGCAACTAATTCAATCTCTTGCATTGTTTTTAATGCATCGAGCGCCATCATAATTATTTTGCCTGAACCAATGAGTGCAAGTTTCATTTACGTTACCTGTCGCGAATAAAATCAGTTTTAATTTGTTCATTAATAACAAGACATGAGCAGACAATCAATGAATACTCACCTTTTATCAGCCTTACTTTTGATTCGTTGCGGGTATTCACTGCCCACTGCAAACTGTGTATATAAAAAATCAATAAACACTTTTATTTTACGGGGTAAATATTCTTTTTCTGGATAGACTACGTAAATATTATGATCAGGCAATTGATAATTCGTTAGTAATGGAATTAACGTATCATCCCCCTCTATCACTGTAATAAAATGCGGTAATAACGCGATGCCGATATCGGCTTTAACGGCTTGAATTAAGGCTTGGCTATTATTAACCCGCAATGAACCTTTCGGTACATGGCTAAATTTTTTCCCTTTTTGATAAAAAACCCACTCTTGCCCTGCTTGATAAAACGAATATGACAAGCAATTGTGTTCACGTAAATCCGCCACTTTAGTTGGTGTGCCAAACCGAGCTAAATAACCTTTTGAGGCATATAAGCCACTGGTGCAAGGGAATAATTTACGCGCTACAAGGGAGGAGTCAGGGAGTTCACCGATACGTACAGCGATATCGTACCCATCAGTAATCAAATCCGTCACTTTGTCATCAAAAAACAATTCAACATTAAGTTCAGGGTATAGCTGCATAAAGGTAGGAAGCATTTTAGCAAGGTGCAATGTGCCAAATGACATCGGTGCAGAAATTCGCAATGTCCCTGCAATTTTGTCACTAAATTGGGATGCGACATCTTTCGCCATCATTGCCAACTGATATGACTGGCGAATATAGCCTATATAAGCCTCCCCCGCCTCGGTTAAACTCACGGTTCGGGTGGTGCGATGAAACAATTTAACCCCTAACGTATCTTCAACCTCTTTGAGAGCCTTGCTGATCCCTGACTTGGTCATATTCAACGACTTTGCT
Organism: Providencia sp. PROV129; assembly: GCF_028482245.1. NCBI lineage: Bacteria > Pseudomonadati > Pseudomonadota > Gammaproteobacteria > Enterobacterales > Morganellaceae > Providencia > Providencia sp. PROV129. The sequence goes on along the minus strand of NZ_JAMPQD010000006.1, from coordinate 146,320 downwards.
GCTTTTGTCAGGCTTAAAGCATCCGCTACCGCAATCAAAATAGGAAATGCGCTCATATTATCCATTGATCAATCCACTTATTGTCAACCAAAAGCAAACAGTGTGTTTTCTTGATGCAAAACTAAAAACAGAATACCTTATCACCCTCGAAATACAAATTGATTTTATAAGATTCATCATCATGAATAATAAGTATATTTTATCATTAATGGCGCTGACATCAGGTGTCTTATTATCATTAATGATTATGGCAAACAGCTATTTATCGCTTTTTACCACACCGCTAACCGCTTCTTGGCTAACCCATGCGATTGGCTCAATATTTTCATTGATTATTTATCTGTTTTACGTAAAAAAACAGAAAAACAAAGCCTCCACGACTCGAGGTAAATTACTTTGGTATCTCGGAGGGATCCCAGGGGGTTTTACGGTACTGCTCGCCGCAATCACAGTAAATAGCCCACTTTCGTTATCTGGCAGTATTATCTTGATGATCACTGGGCAAATATTATTCAGCTTGTTAGTCGATGCTTTTGGCTGGTTTGGCGTAACAAAGCGCAGGATCACCCATAACGATATTCTGATGTGTGTCTTACTAATCAGTGGCAGTAGCTTGTTAATTATCGGGAAATAATAAAAATGACACTCTATATTTTTATCGCATTATTCAATGGGGTATGCATCGTGATGAGTCGAACACTCAACGGAAAACTCGCTCAGCAACGCAACGCATTTTACAGTGCCTTAATTAATCATTTAATTGGTTTTTTATTCTTAACTATCATTGTATTAGTCCTAAACCAATATCAATTTAACCTTACTGAAATTCCGTTAATTGCCTTTGTTGGAGGAATAATTGGCGCATTTTTTGTCGTCATCAATAGCTATGTTTTGCCATTGTTAGGGGTGATGTTAACGTCTGTATTCGTTATTTGTGGCCAAATGATATCAAGCTTAGTGATAGATACGGTTAATGGAATACAAAACCAAAATGCCTATTTGCAATTAATCGGGGTCGCTTTGATTATCGTGGGTGTTATGATCAATTTTACTAGGCAAACCAGATAATTGATATTTCGGGGCTATTTTGGCATCAATCATATTTTATTTGAGCGAATCGCCCTTAAATCACCTAAGTGTTTAAAATTAAAATAACCATTTGTTTTATTTAAAAATAAATAGCTATCCTTCCTAATTTTCTCGTATCTTCTATTTTAAAAACCCTAACTCACCTCACAATTTATTAACAACTCTCTTGAATCATTTTTTGTTATTCCCCATGCTAATTTTATTAAATAAACCAGTGGTTTACTGTACAAACCGATCGAGGTTGGCATGAAAGACAATATTGTGACGGCTGTTGATGACGCCCTTTTGCTCCTAATGTTATTAGGTGAGAAGGATAACCTTGGACTAAGCGAACTCTCCCGTTTATCGGGAATGAATAAATCGAAGGTTTACCGCTTGCTCTGCACTTTAGAAAACCGCCATTTCGTACAAAAAAATGATAACCCCGTTACTTATCATTTAGGCCATCAATTGTTAAGTTTAGGGAATTGTGCACGTCAACAAATTGACTACATCCAAGTGGCTGACATTGAAGCAGAACGGCTGCGCCAACGCTTCGATGAAAACATTCAATTGCGTATACGTGATAACGATGACGTCCTTCAAGTTTTACATAAGCCTTCAGGACAATCACTTCAAGTCCGTAGTGAAGCAGGCAACCGTCGTGCCCTCGGCTCTGGTGCATCAGGAAGAGTCTTACTTGCCTATTCACCTTTAGATGTGCAATCCCATTTTACCGAGAAAACCCCCTCTCTTATCCAAACATTGGCAGATATACATACTCGAGGCTTCGCCATTACGCGCGGGGAATTAACAGCAGGAATTGGTGCAATCGCTGCGCCAATTTTTACGCAAAATGGGGATTGCATTGCAGCACTCAGTATCAGCCTCCCGCTTAGCCGTTTTTCTGATGACAAAGAAAAAGAAATGACGGAGCAACTTCTTCAGTCTGCTCTACGTATCTCGAGGCAACTCGGTTATATCCCTAATAATTAATACAATAAAAGAGACTACACCATGCAACCAACACAAACCCTCAAGCAGAATGCATCGCCAGGTTGGCAGATGAACCCCGTTTTAGTCATGTTAACCATTGTGATTATTGCCTTTTTAATGACCTATTTTGTTGAGTCTGGGCAATATGAACGCGATGGCAAAAAAGTCATTCCTGACTCTTATCAGACAATTTCCAAAGAAGTGAACTTTGGGCAAGTCTTAGGAACCGAAAAACCCGCTGAAAATGAAGCGGCTCCCGTCAGTTTAATTCAACTATTTAAAGCCATCCCAGAAGGAATTATTAAGCAATCCCCTCTTATTTATATGGTGCTATTTATTGGTGGAATGTTTGGGATCCTGAATAAAACGGGGGCTATCGAGTCAGGGCTTGGAAGGCTATTGCATGTCACTCGGGGGAATATTTACTTATTAATTCCTTTTTTAATGATTGTTTTCTCGATGGGAAGTACCTTTATGGGATTAGCCAAAGAGTACCTTTTGGTGATCCCGATGGTCATTGCCCTGATGAAACGTGTTGGGCTTAATGAGCTTATCGGCCTCGCAATTGTTGCTATCGCCGTTAAAGTTGGTTACCTCGCGTCAATTACTAACCCTTATGCATTATCGATTGCTCAGCCACTGGTGGGACTACCTGTATTCAGCGGTTTAAGCATGCGTGTTGCCGCCTACTTTATTTTTATCAGTTTAGGGATTTTGTTTGTCTTTTACAGTATCCGTAAAACGACATTAACTCGCTATGTTGTTGAAGAAAATAGCCAGTCAAGCGCGCTGACAGGCCGCCATAAGTTAATGTTAATTATTTTAGCCATTGGCGTGGCTTTTTTAGTCTATGCATCTAATCGCTGGCACTGGAAGAATAATGATTTATCCGCTTATTATTTGTTTCTAAGCGTCGTTTTAACTTTTTGCAGTGGCCTAACGGCTAGCGCAGCAGCGGATGCTTTCGTTAGCGGGATGAAAAAAGTACTGATTGCTGGCGTGCTTATTGGGCTCGCAACGGCGGTTGAAATTATTCTTTCCCAAGGCAAAATTCTGGATACGATAATTCACCAACTGGTTGGCTTAGTGGGTAACCATGGGGCTTATGTTTCCTCATACAGTATGTTTATTTCTCAATTATTATTAGATGTCGCTATCCCATCCACCTCAGGGCAAGCCGCTGTCACTATGCCAATATTAGGCCCCGTAGGTGAAATTTCAGGTGTTTCCCCGCAAACGACTGTTTTTGCTTTTTTAATGGGGAATGGGCTGACCAATATGATCACGCCAACGTCCAGCGGATTACTGATCTTTTTAGCGACCGCAGGTGTCAGTTGGACCACATGGGCAAAATATATTTTCCCACTTTTTTTAATTTTTATGGCTGTCGGTATTGGCTTACTAACCATCGCAGTCAGCATAGGATATTAACTATATGGATATGAAGAATTTCCGCATCGTTATGCGTGATGGTGTAACCCTATCAACGGATGTCTATTTCCCGCAAGACGCTGATGATTTCCCTTACCCCGTAATTATCGAGCGCACACCTTATGACAAAAAAGCCCCTTCTCGTTCTGAAAAAACGGTCACTGGGCACCAGATAACGCGTCAGGAGATGGCGCGTTGTTTCACCCATGCAGGTTTTATTGTTATTTATCAAGACTGTCGTGGCCGTTATGAGTCCGAAGGTAAATTCACCAAATATATTAATGAGGCAGAAGATGGTTTCGATACACTACAATGGATTATGGCACAGCCTTGGTGTAACGGAAAAATCGGCTCTATGGGGCTTTCTTATGCAGCCCATACACAATTAGCCATGGCCTGTTTGAATCCACCAGGCTTATCTACCATGGTGCTCGATTCAGGGGGCTTTGCCAATGCATTTCAATGCGGTATTCGTCAAGGGGGAGCCTTTGAGCTCAAACAAGCCACTTGGGCGTATAAACAAGCAAAACTAAGCCCACTCGCTCAACAATCCTCCACGGTTTCAACGGCTTTAGCACAAGAAAATATTCATGATTGGTTTGCGGCTATGCCATGGCACCAAGGGCACACATTACTAAAACATGTGCCTGAATATGAATCTTATTTGTTCGAGCAATGGGAAGAAGAGTGTTTTACCGATTATTGGAAAAAAATAGGCATCTACGCTGAGGGCTACTACGACCAAATCCCCGATATCCCCGTGTTATTTATGTCCAGTTGGTATGATGCTTATGTTAGCTCGACATTAGATAACTACCGCGCATTCACCACAACAAAGCAATCACCACAAAAATTAATCATGGGCCCTTGGCTACATGGGGACCGAAATATTACCCATAGTGGTAATGCTGAATTTGGTGAAGTTGCCGCTTTTGATCACAATGTCAGTGAAGATTGGTTAGCCTGCCGCTTAGTTTGGTTCAACACGCATTTAAAAGGTCTTAACCCACCAAAGCCTCAGCAAGACATTACTTTTTTTATGATGGGTGGCGGTAGTGGTAAACGTAATTCTGAGGGGCGTTTAGAACATGGTGGTGAGTGGCTTCACCACCAACAATGGCCATTACCCAATGTTGAAAAAACACCTTTTTTCCTTTGGGGAAATCAATCTCTTCAGCGTGAAGAGTGCCCCAAGCAAACAACAATATCCTATTGCTATGATCCTAAGTACCCTGTTCCAACCATCGGCGGCGCTTTAACATCAGGCCAACCTATCTTTTGGGGAGGAGCATTCGATCAACGTGAACTGCCTGATTTTTTTGGCAGCCAACAAAATAACCTGCCGCTTTCCGCTCGCCCTGATGTTTTAGTTTTTGAAACCGACATTTTACAAGACGATATTTGTTTGGCTGGTGATATTGAAGTGTCTTTATGGATCAGCAGTGATGCCTTAGATACGGATTTTACAGCTAAATTAATTGACGTTTATCCACCCAATGAAGATTACCCGCAAGGTTATGCCATGAATATTACCGATGGTATTTTCCGCTGCCGTTTTCATCAGGGCTATGAGCAAAAAACCTTGTTAAACCCTAATGAAGTGGTTGAAATTAAAATCAAACCGTTTGCTTGCGCTAACCGTTTTGTGAAAGGGCACCGTATTCGGTTAGATATTTCCAGTAGTAATTTCCCCAAATACGATTTCAACACCAATACAGGTGAAACTATCGCAGGGGATAGAACATGGAAAGTGGCACATAACAGTATTCATATTTCAAAGAGATACCCATCGAAGGTCGTATTACCCATCGTTAAGAAAACGTAATCACTTCCGATAGGTACGATTAAGATATTGGCCTGCTTTAGTAATCAAGCAGGCCAATGAAGAAGCCATGTTTTTACTGTGCTTTAACCCAGAACACACCATCGCCCTCTAATGCCGTGAAGGTTTTGTGCAGATAATCGCTATCCGCTTGTGGGTCAAGTTCGGCAAATAAATTGGGGTGAAGAAACTTCGCTATCGCCTCCACCGCAATAATATTAAACGGAGTGTCATAATATTGCTGGTATAACGCTAAAACCTGCTTGTTTTGATATGCCGCTAATGAGCGCAGTTTAGGGCGTTCCATCAGCTTGATTAGCCTAGCCTGCGATTTGGCTTTATCGCCTGTATACCCTAAAGGCACTGAAGCGCTACCTTTACGTGTGCTATCCCAATCCGCGGCGGTCATTAAATAATAGTCAGGATTACTGTGAATTAACTGCTCTTCGTTAATTTCACCGCCCATTCCAATACTGAACCACTGTGAACCGAGATTATTTCCCCCTGCCGTTTCAACAAACTCACCAAAATTGCCATTGCCAAAGGTTTTGCAACAGTAATCTTCACCTGAAATCCCTGCAGCCCTTTCAATAAACACACTTGGGCGCTGGCTTTTATCAAGTGTTGCCACTTTACTGCGGATCAAATCCAACCTTTGTTGATAAAACTGGTTAAATGCCTCCGCTTGTTGTGGTTCACCGAACACTTGGCCTAATAATGCCATACTCGGCATGGTATTTTTCAGCGGGTATTGCCGAAAATCGATGAAAATGACGGGTAAACCGCTTTTTTCCAGTAAAGATAGCGTGCCACTTTCCGTCAACTTGCTTTTCAAACCGATATCAAAAATCAGTAAATCAGGTTGAGCGACCAAGGCCTTTTCAACACTAAAGTCGGTTGTGTAAGGATTTGGGAAAATAGGAATTTTGCTTAGTTCAGGAAACTTTTTACTGTACGCTGCGCTTAAGTCGGGCGCTTTTTTGATAAGCGCATCATCCCACGCAATAATGCCTTTTAATGGGCTTTGTGGGTGCAAGATATTCAATGCCACCAGCACACGGCTATCCGCCAGCATCACCCGTGAAACAGGTGCATTAACGGTAACTTCGCGCCCCGCGATATCGGTCACTGTCATCGGTGCAGCGAAACTCGTCGCCGCACTGAACAGACTCAAGAACCCAAATAAGCAATACTTATTGATAAATCGACCTATCATTATCCTGCCTTATCTTAACTAAAATTTCACTGATGCTTGAACATAGTATGTTCTTGGCTGCCCAACGTAGATCCCATAGTTGTTATCTGTCGAGCGCGTAAAATAGGTTTGATCAAATAAGTTTTTAATACCAGCCGATAATGTTAAATCAGACAAACTTTTACCAAAGTGGTATTCCCCACGCGCATCCCACACCATATAGCCAGGTATTGTGCCATATCGGCCATCTGCACTTGGTTCGGTCACATAATGACTTGTTGTCCCTGGTGATTCCTGAGTTGATTGCGCATAGGTATTTAGGTTCCACACCCAATTGCCTGTTTCATAACGGCTACCTGCGGTGATCACTTGACGTGAATAGAACGGTAAGTCTTTATGGGCAAAATCCCCTTTCTTACTGACTGCTTTAGTATAGGTATAAGTGCTATACACGCTCACACCATCAAGAACATCGGTGAGATCCGCTAAATTGTACCTTGCCGCTAGCTCAACACCTTGGTGCGTCGTCGCGCCTAAATTAGTCCAACCAGTTGTATTTTCGACATAAAGAAGCTGGTCGTCGAAATCGATATAGAATAAAGTCGCTTCTAAAGAGAGCGCTGTATTGTCGTATTTCGTGCCCACTTCATAGTTATGGGCTTTTTCTGCACTTAACCCGTTAGCTGGTGAATTGCCAACCCCTTTTGTATTCAATTGGAAGTACTGCAAACTCCCAAATGAAGTGCTGGCATTAGCAAATAATTTCCACTCATCATCAATATGGTAAATCACCGCCAATGCAGGAAGTGGCTCGCTGTAACGCTTACTGCGATTTTGATTTTTAAAACTGTCGTTTAAGTGAATATTGATGTTTTCGTAGCGAATACCCGGAATGATAGTCCAGTTGCCGACATCAATGGTGTCATCAAGGTAAATCGCATGCGCTTCCGTTCCGCCCGAGGTGTGTTGGTAGTAGTCATTGGTACTTGGGCGTGTGTTTTGTGTGCCAGCTTGGTACCAATTTGAGCGATAGGCTTTTTCATCAGCGGTTTCATTTAAATAACGGTAGCCCACAGTCACTTCATGGGACATATTATTGAAACGAAACAATTGTGAATAACTTGGCTCAATGGCATACGCGGTATAGTGACGCGGGTAAGAAACCAAACGTCTCTCGTTGGCTTTGTCTTTATTGTCACTTTCAATATAGCTACCACGGTAGCTTTTGCTAAACCACGTCATTAATTCGAATTGCTTGTCATCTTCTTCATGTTTATATTTCAATGACATATCTTGGCGATTCCCTTCAAAACGGTCATAAGGCCGCGTTGATTGGAATGGGTCTGCATTATATTGAGCTTGGGTTAACCCGCCTGGCATTCCAGACATCGCGTGATAATAGTGAAAATTCGCTAATAGCTCGTCGTTATCCGTGATGGCATAACGGGTTTTCAACATAAAATCATCAATATCCGTATTATCATTACTTTTGCGATAACCCTGCCCGTGTAAACCCGAATATAGGATCATGGCACCCGCTGAATCATCAGCTTTAGAGCCACCTAATGAGGCATCCACTAAGGTCTTTAACCCACCTGTTTTCGCCCCTTGGGTTTGTACCGCTACCCCGCCACCAAACTCCTTTGGAATTGGCTTGGTCACAAAGTTAATCACTCCACCTACGTTTTGTGGCCCATAACGTACAGATGCCCCACCACGGATAACATCGATGGATTCAATACTGCCTAACGAGAGTGGTGACATGGAAAGTTGTGGCTGACCATAAGGTGCTGCCGCCAACGGCATCCCATCAAGCAAAATCGTTGAACGTGGCGATAAACGTGAGGTTAAACCGCGCACCCCCACGTTTAAGGAAACATCACTTCCCCCAGTTCCATTACTTTCACGCACTTGAACACCAGGGATACCTTTTAGTGCATCCGCTATGGTTTCACTGCCCGTTTCTTTAATTTGTTGCTGTGTTTTAACGGTTCGTGCACCGGGATGGTTAAATACCACTTCGCTGTCTTCGGTATTTTCGAGCCAGTTACCCGTGACGGTAATTTGGTCATTTTTAGCGTTATCAGCCGCAAAAGCATAGTGAGAAATCAATGAAGCAGAAATTGCCAATGGCAAAAGTAGTTTGCGAGTTTTCAAGTTCATAAAAGGCGAGTTAAGAAAGAAGATTAAGATCAATAATGATAATTATAATCATTAGTAATAATCAACCATATTTACTCTTTTTTTATAACAAAAACATCTAACTAATTAAATTATTAGTTATTATTTTTTTTAGGCTAAAAAAAAGACAAATAAAAATCCGAAGGGGTTACCTTCGGATTTCAGACTGCTGACAAACCAATTAGGTTTGGCTGCAGGTTGGATAGGTTTTGAAAATAAATTAGGAAAATCAATTTATTGATTTTCGGCTGATAACACAAAGCAGGAAAAACCACGCTTTTATCCTGCTTTGTCAACAACCTCCATCCGAAGGGGTTACCTTCGGATTTCAAATAACTCAAGAGTTAAAATTAACCTCCGAGAGAGAAAAATACGACGCGCCCCACAGCTTCACTAGCAAAAATACATAGCACAGCAAATGACATGACTAATGTTGCATTCGTTGATTGGCTTGATTTTTGGCACAACAAACGACCAACAAACAGAACGCCTACTGCGATTAACGCCACACGGGCAATACTCAGGCTAAGTAATCCTTCAGGCAATTCACGCGGGGTCATGCCCATATAAATTGGCTCACCGATATTGCTCAGTAATGACAATGCACCGAGTAACATCAATAATATCCCCACTACACCCACACCTAATGAAGCTTTTACCACTCGCTTAAGTTGATCCTCTTTACCCAAAGAACGCAGGCCACCCACTAGCAATGAAGCCGCAATCACACCGCCAACCAATAACACTGCCCCAAAGAAACTGGCGTAAGTAAATAAACCACCCCACAAGTTAAAGAGCGTGTTTGCGTACAGCGCCGACATGGCATACATATACACCAAGCCCGCGATAGCGCTGAGAACTAATAATGCACTATTCGCTTTATTTTTGAGTAATAACAAGGCTGTGCTCAAAAATAACAATGCCATGTAAATCGCGGTTGCCCATACTTCACGGCTCATCCAAGAACTAGAAATATGGACCATGGTGTAAAACATGTGTAATGGATTACCCATATGAAACAATGAGCCCAATAACCCTACGCACCCTAAAACAAAACTCGCAACTACGGGCTTTTTAATAAGTTGCTTTTTTTCATTTCCTTCGAGGATACGACAATAGCACAGCAACGAAACAACCAAGCAGCCTACTGATGCTTGCATAAATAAGGTGAAAATCACCAATGGAAATTCATGCATGATAATTCTCCTTATCCTTTCGTGCCAACAACAAGGTTGGGTTTGGTGATGCTTGAACTTGGCAGGCCATCAATATCCGCATTGGTCCCGTATTTTTTGCGCAGTTCGCTTATCAAGCCAAACTCTATTGCACGCATTGGGCAAGAATCGACACACATTGGGTTCCCCCCCTGCTCGCGTAAATCAATACAGGTATCACACTTGGTCATCATGCCGATGCTGGCATCAAATTGTGGGGCTTCATACGGGCAAGCCCATGTACAATAACGGCAACCGACACATTTATCGTGGTCAACCAAAACAACGCCATCTTCTTCACGTTTGTGCATAGCCGTTGTTGGACAGTGGCTAACACATTGCGGGTCATCACAATGATTACACGCAATAGATAAATGCCAACGATGTGGGCGGGGATATTCACCCACTTCGATATCGTACACACGGCGAAAATTACGCCCAACCTCAAGGTCATTTTTATCTTTACATGCCACAACACAGGTTTTACAACCAATACAGGTGGCAACATTGATATAAAATCCGACTTGTTTATCCATTATTCATTGCCCCTTAAAAAATAATACGCTGTGGAATTGCAACATCAGGGACTAACTGGTCACCATCCCATTTTTCGATGTTACATAACATGGTATTCCACCCTGATGTTCCTAACCCTGTTGGGACTTGGATCGTCAGCGTATTATCTGCACCAGCCATATCTATCCCTGTTTTTTCATCCACATCCGTCCAGCTACCATGAGGTAATGCAACTACCCCTGGTTTCATGGTTTGCGTGACTAGCGCTGGGCGGACAATTTTTCCGTGAGGGCTGCTAACCAATACCGTTTCGCCATGCTTAATTCCTAAACGTTTAGCATCAGAGGCATTGATATAGATCGGACTTGGCCACTGCTCACGTAGCCACGGCACATTATCTAACGTACTGTGTGAACGACGTAAATAGTGTGGGTTATAAATTTGGAATGGATAATCCCCCTTCTCTTTTTTGGCAAAGTCTTTAAAACTCGCCTCATAACCGCTAGCTGAAGGAATATATTCAGGAATTGGCGGTAATTTCGTCCAACCACATTCATCGGCTTTTTCCACCAATGTTTGGCAATAAATTTCAAACTTACCACTCGGTGTTGGGCGAGGATTCGCTTGCGGGTCACGAATAAAATCTTCGTAAGCAATGTAACCGTAATTATCTTCTTGCGTGCGCTGCACTTGATATTTACCAACAGTTAGGAACTCATTTAACGTTAAACGACCTTGCTGTGGTTTCCCTGTGACTTGCCATTCATCGATATCTGCTTGGGTAATCGTGAGCAGAGGCTCTTTAGTCTGACCATCTTCCCCGATAATGGTTGCCCCATTAAGTTTATTGAAAAACTGTTGTTTTTCTGAAACAGGGAAGACTTCATCCACATTGATCCCAAGGCGTTTGCCCAGTTCTTTGGCAATCCATTGATCACTTTTTGCCTCATAAAGTGGCGGGGTCACATTCACGGCGGCAATAATAACTTCACGGTTACTTGGGTTTAAAATCGTCCCTTCGCGCTCCCATTCTGTGGTAACAGGCAAGACGATATCAGAGTATTTCGCGCAGGTATGTGGCACATAAGCTGCTGTTACCACGAGTTCGACATCTTTTCGATAGGCTTCAATACTTTGAGTAATATTTGCACGCGTCTGCAATGTCGCATTGAATGGGTGAATGATCATTTGAATATTCGCATCCACATCTCCCACTCCGCGCTGGCGGAATTTTTTCTCCAGCAATGCACGATTGAGTTCATTATGGTTGATTTTCAAACTCACAGGGTTGGGGATGGATGGTAAACCACTTGCGCCTGCCATCACTAAGCGTGTGCCGTTATTTCCCGCAGCAAAATGACAACTCACCCCCGTCATACGCCCTGGGCGCCCCATATGTCCCGTCATAAAGCCCAATGTTGAGAATGCTTGAACCCAGCCCTCTCCATTATGGATACGTGCAGGTGCCCAGCCCGTCAGTAAAGCAACGCGGTTTGTCCCCCCGATTTCACGGGCTAATGTTCGAATATCTGTCACTGATAACCCACAAATATTCGCTGCCCACTCAGGGGTTTTTGGTTCACCTGAATAAGTGCCTAATAAATAATCTTTAAAATTACCTTTTGGATCTGCACCTGCGGGCATGTTTTTTTCATCAAAGCCCACAGTACAACGGCGTAAAAATTCCCAATCAATTAATGGGTTTTCTGGACTATCCATTTCTAACAGTGCATACATGATACCCAATGCAAGTGCATGGTCGGTGCCAGGGTTGATGGGATACTAATCCGCATCCATTAGTTCAGCCGTCGTGGTATAGCTTGGGTCGATGCTGATAAAACGTGCACCTGCTTTTTTAGCTTGATAATAGTTATAGGTTGGGCTTCCAGGGCTACTCCATGCAGGATTCGCCCCCCACATAACAATGAGCTGCGAGTTGCGCATATCAAAGCGGTCATTGGTACCAAAAGTATAAAAGCCTTCCAATAAACCGAGGTGAGCAGGCGTTTCAAACCAAGCGCCCCATGAGGTAGTTCCCCAATCCCCAACAAAACCACCTGCTTTGGCGTACACATTTTGGATATCAACACCGTTTCCACCCGTGATCCAAATCGATTCCTTGCCATATTTTTCTTTAATACGTTTCGATTCTGAGGCGACAATATCAAGGGCTTCATCCCAACTGATACGCACCCATTGGTCACGTCCACGCAAGCTTTTATCACCGCCACCTGGTGCCCAGCCTTTACGTTTCATTGGGTATTTTAAGCGATCAGCACCAAAAACCTGCTTACGCTGAGAACGCCCACGCAAACAGCCTCGTTGCTGTGGAAAATCGGGGGAGTCAGCAACCACATCATCCGTTTTTTGCCTCACGACCACACCATCTACCACCAGCGCTTTATTCACACAACGCCCGCCACAGTTATGCCAGCACGCAACGGGCTTCCATTTCCCTTTGGTGATAGTATCCGTCGCTTGTACAATCGCTTTTTCTTCCTCTGGTGTGGATGCGTAAAGCCGTTTACTCAGCGGTAATGTGGCCATTACCGATGCTGCCGAAGTCCATGCTAAAAATGAACGACGACTTAAGGCTATTTTCTGTCTTTCTGACATTGCTCTTACCTCTTCCTTTCGTTTTATTATTATAAATTGACTAATTCATTGATTTTATTTTGATCACTTCGCAAAAAGGGTTCTAACAGTGCACTCAATTGGCGGTAAAATGGGGTGTTCGCATGGTTATGCAGGTCACGGCAAAATGGAGTAATAAACGCCAATAGGTGGTCATTTAAGAATAAAGACGATACCTGCAATAACGCTTTTGATTCGTCAGTGAGCTCAGGTTCTAAATCGGTAAGCTCAACAATTTTCTGGCTGAGGTTCCACATAAAATCCAGCTCATAGCCAATATGATCCTCAGCTTCGAATTCTTTCTGTCCTAATTCAAATCCATATTTTTGATAGAAGGATTTCACTGCAAGGGTGCTTTCTTGGAATAACAGTTTGTCTCGTGAGACATAAGTGGACTCCCATGGTGCTGCTGCAGGCGCATCTGGCCCAATAAATAAGCGTGTGAAGTCCCAATGTAAATCCTCAAAGCCATCTGTACCCGCTTGTAAGCTGCGTGCTTGTAAGTCTATTTCCATTGCACTAACCGCATCAGCCATCACTGGCAAATGGTTTTCACAAGGGAATAGCGCCAATCCCCCTTCACACAAATATTGCAGTAATTCAGGCGTTGGCTCTTCCATGAGTAAGCGACGCAATACGTCATAAGCAAACTGCCTCCCATACAAAAAATCTAAAATGGGGTTTTCATTTTTCACAGGAACCTCCCTGTATGTCGGTCAATAAAAATTCAGTGGGTGTGGTTAATTCAATACGCACTTCTTTAATCAATGGATCGCCATTTTCATCTGGCTCAACAATATGAGAAGTGAGTGCGATAGGGAGATTTGCTAGCGTCTGTAGATACAGAATCGATTCAGGGTTGAATTGCAAAAAACCGTGAAGCAATTCATGTTGAAAAGGCACATTGGCTTGTTTTAAATAATGAGCCGCTTTCTCGCAGTCATCGCCAAACACCTTGGCACTTTTGAAAAAATAATCCTTTGTAGAGAAAAAATAATACGGGCCCATCACCTGCTCATCATGCTGAAAAAATGCGTTATTTTGGTACACCTGCCCCGTATGTTTATTCTCTAAAGAGCAATAATGCACGCCGAGAGATAAACGCTTTTCTAGCGCAAATTTTAGTACACGTAAGCAAGCTAGCTCGCTATCAGCAACCGCAAGCCCTCCTGCATACCAATAGTTGTAATACACCTCATAGGGTGGGTTTTTTAGGTTAAAATTGCGGGATTTGTATTCATGGCTATTAGTCAGGGGAAAGCAGAACTCTAATAAATTGATACCATCAATTCCAATATCATCTAACTGCATCAGCAGCTGATACATTTGCTCTTCAGTATTGGGGATCACGGGCATTTCCACCATCACTGAAGGGAAAATTTCGCGGGCTAAGGCGATACGGCGTAAAACTTTTTCAATGCGTTCTTTTGAATCATCAATTTTGATGCTAAAACGTACCTCTTGCAGGCCTGCCTTCGCTAATGAAAGGGCCGTAGTGCGGTCTAGCGGGTCACCTGCGGTATATAAACGGGTATGAACTTGCGGTAACTTTTGCTGTACACGTTGAAAGAATTGAATGCTTTCTTCACGAAATAACAGCGGTTCCCCGCCCGTTAGTGCGATGTGGGATAATGGATAGTTTTGCTCTGCAATAGCGTCTACCTCGCCTATTGCATCGCGCATCTCTCGTTGAAAACCTTCATAATTTTCTTGATTAGGATTAAAGCAGAAATAGCAATCACGGTGACATTTTAACGACAAAAATGTCGTGTGGCTCCCTTCCCCCGTTCGGCACTGTACACAAGCGCTAGAAAGCCACCCGCAATGAATACTTTTGCCATTATTCGCAAAGATTGCCCCTAATGTTTTCAGCTCATTTTTCAGTTGTTGAATTTCAGTTTGCTGTGAAAAAGGAATTTCAAAATCTAAACCATACGCTGAAATAGCAGATTGCGTCTTTTTCTCAATCACTAAATAGCGCATAGCATAGCGTGAAAATTTATCATTTTTGAGTGTGGACAGAGTGCTATCTGTTATCGGATAGATCATTAAATTACCTTTAATAAGGAATACCGTTTTATTAGCTATGTTGTGATAAAATATAGTAGGCAGTGATCGCCTAATTATTTGACTGATATTGATAGCTGAACAACAGATGTATGCACTGAATCTTTGGTGAGATTAGTTTTATTTTAACTACAAATTAAAATTATCTATCATTTGCTATATTAATAAACCCAGTATAAATAATTAAAGCAAAATGAAATTGCGCAGGATCAACAAAAATTTCTATTTCAGTGTACTTCCCCTCAGTTATCAATTAAAAAAATCTTATATACTCAAAGCATTACAACAAACCATCACATAATCCCATTACGAATGGTTATATAACAATTTACACATCAAATAAAAATAGTGTTAAAAACATCAAGAAAAATAATATTTAGTCTAATATTTAAAATGAATGATTCCTTTTCAAAATGTAACATTAAATTTCAAACTAATAGATAATCACTCTCATTAATGCCACCTATTTCATTTTTAATCCTACGCTTAAATTTAATCGAAAATATTTTTAATTAATTTGAGCCACCGTTATCTCAATAATCAGATACAGGTCTTTAATTGATTAGAAAAAATAATTTTCACCATGAATTATTTTTCAACATAAAAAATACTTTAGGATTATTTACATCGTTTTTATTGTATGGTTTCGTTATGATTTCATCGATTAATCACGCTTAGTCATTAATTAAATTAAACTTAAAGGAAATAAATATTATTAACAGGCAGTATATGCAAGACAAAACAATTCAATTTAGTAAATTTTTAAGCTACGTTTTACGCCACAAACCTGAAGCCATTGCACTCACTCTCGATCAAGATGGTTGGGTTAGTGTTGATGATTTATTATTACAAGCCAACCGCCACGGGAAAAAGCTCACCCGTGAAATATTAGAGTATATAGTTGAGAATAATAATAAAAAAAGGTTCACCTTCAATACTGAACATACCATGATCCGCGCCGCACAAGGCCATTCAACTCAACAAGTTAATCTCAATCACCTTTCGCAAACACCCCCAGAGTTTCTTTATCATGGAACCGCAATACGTTTTGTCGATTCAATTAGACAACAAGGGTTATTAGCGGGTAATCGTCATCATGTGCATTTGTCGGACAACACAGAGACGGCAACCAATGTAGGCGCACGGCACGGCAAGCCCATCGTTTTGGTAATTGAAGCCCAAAAAATGGTGGAATCAGGTTATCTATTTTACTTATCAGATAACCACGTTTGGTTAACTGAACATGTTCCCGCCAAATTTATCCAACCGTAATAGCTAAAGTGGCAACGCATATGTGACCTTAACCGTTTCCATGGGGACTTCGGTCTTAATACTTTGGATACTGTTTATTTGTGTTAAATGATCCGCATGAAAACGGCGATATGAAGCAAGGTCTTGAGTGACAATGCGGATTAATGCATCACACTCACCCGCCATCAGATGGCATTCCACCACTTCAGGCATCTGTTTAATATCCTCAACAAACTGATTAATGGTCTTAGCATCCTGTGTTTTAAACCAAATGCGCGCAAATAACGACAACCCCGCGCCTATTTTGGCGCCATCAAGTACCGCCACATAACGTTTTATCACTCCCGCCTCTTCGAGCAATTTTACACGACGCAAACAAGGAGACGGGGAAAGCCCAACCTCTTTAGCCAGCTCAACATTCTGTATTTTTCCATCACGCTGTAGCACCTGTAAAATACGTCTATCAATGGCATCGAGTTTTATCATATTCATTTTTATTGAAACCTAAAGCTCACTTATTAATATTTATTGATATTCAATGCTAATTTATTGTTATTTTCAAGCAATAAAACAACCCTATACTACTGCATTGTCGTTATAATTTTTACGCAGCTGGCCAGTTGCCTCATCAACAATAAAATCAAAGAGGTCATTCTATGGAGTTACACACATTAGCATTATTCAGTGCTACAGTGATCCCACTGATTTGCACACCAGGCCCTGATATTTTATTTATTTCAGCACAGGGGCTGTCAGGTGGGCCAAGTGCCGCTTGGAAGGCTAATTTAGGGATTATTTTAGGTTATATAACCCATGCGATACTGGCGGCACTTGGCCTTGCTGCAATTGTTGCAACCTCACCAATGGTGTTTCATACAATAAAATGGGTTGGTGTTGCCTATGTAGCATACCTCGCTGCTCGGATGATCATGTCTGCAATGAAAGCCAATGAAGTCAAAATACAAAAAGTATCGAATAAAGCGGTGATTGGTAAGGCATTTTTAACCAGTTTTTTAAACCCTAAAGGCTTACTGGTGTATTTTGCAATCTTACCTAATTTTATTCAGTTGAGCGAAAGTGTTGCGATTCAATCGCTAATCCTTTCTGCCACTTTTATTGTGTCTTGTGTGGTGATTTATGGCGTTATTGGGATGTTGTTTGCTTCCATGCATAAAAAACAAGGTTATAACGACAATAAACGCCGCATTACAGAAGGCGTTGCAGGTGGCTTGTTAACCTTTGCAGCTATAGGATTAGCGGCAAGTTAACGTGGTAATAGTTCAATATAAATCAGCTGGCTATTGGCATTAAGGGGGGTCACTTCACCCTCGCCGATATCTGGCAACCACCAACCGCCTTGACCAACCACCATTCGGTTACAGCTCCCGCCAGACACAGCCCATTCGCCACGTCGTACAAAAACTAGACCAGCTTGATTGTTCGGCAGTTTACACGTCTCAGTCACTAAAGCGCTTTTTACCACCCAGCGATCCGCGCGGAAAATAAAATTCAATAGCTGTGTATTCGGCTGGCTCACATTGATCGCCGCATATTGCTGAGCTGAAAATTGAGCATGCTCACCAACCTGGCTCAACCGCTGCGTAAAATTTTTATTATCGTTTAATGTTATTTCTTGGTTATTGAGCAAAATAACTAACCTTTCACCTTCGGCGTAGCGTTTAAGGTAGCTATCTTGATTAATCGTCGCGATGCTTGCACGTAATGAATAATCTGAAGCCACGGGCCAGCAAAAAACTTCTTGGCTGGCCCCTCCTCCATCATTCCATTTGAGATGTGGCAAATCAGTGATATCAAAACATTTAATTTTCACATTACCTCCCAAAACGTTGTCATTCACTGTTTTAGATGTGTACTTAGAGTCGCAAAGTTAATCTTTCAAGGCAATGAATTTACAACGATAATGTGACTAATCGCGCTTCTCTTTAATTAATTGGTGACATAATCGACCTAATGTTTTCATCGCCTCTTCAATACGCTCAGTCCATGTAAAAGAGGCATTTAAGCGAAATGCATGGTTAAACTGATCACTGGTCGAAAACATACTGCCTGGTGCAATGCTGATACCTTCTTTTAATGCTAATTGATATAAGCGAATTGCATTAAACGGCGGCTCAAATTCTAACCATAAAAAGTAACCACCTTTAGGCATATTCACTTTTACCGAGGACGGCATATACTTCGCTATTGCCCCTAGCATCTGATGCTGTCGTTGTTCCATGGTGACTCGCAATTTACGTAAGTGACTGTCGTACCCCCCTAAAGAGAGATACTCAGCAATAGCGAGCTGTGTGGGAACACTTGCTGACACCGTACTCATCATCTGCAAATGCTGGATTTTGGTTGCATGATGCCCCGCAGCCACCCACCCCACACGATACCCAGGAGCCAAACATTTGGAAAATGATGAACAGTGGAAAAAGTGCCCTTTAGTATCTAACGCTTTGGCAGGAATGGGTTGTTTGTTGCCAAAATACAATTCACCATAAACATCATCTTCAATTAATGCAATTTGGTGTTTATTTAAAATATCCACCAACCGCTTTTTATTGGCTTGCGGCATTGTGCCACCCAATGGGTTTTGATAATGCGTCATCAACCAACAAGCTTTAATCGGGTATTTGTCGGCAATGTCCTCTAATGCATCAAGATCGATACCAAATAAAGGGTCAGTTTTAATCGCGATCGCTTTGAGTTTTAACCGTTCAATCGCCTGCAATGACCCATAAAATGCGGGAGATTCAATAACGACCCAATCTCCAGGTTGGGTCACTGACTGCAAACTTAACACCAGCGATTCCATCGCACCTGCAGTAATCACAATTTCATCTGGAGCGACATGGATACCTTGTGTCGCATAACGCTGGGCAATATTACGACGTAATTGCTCATTTCCTGGCGGTAAGTTAGCGGGTGTATTAAATTTGGATAAACGCCTCGCGACGGATGCCAATGATTTAGCAAGTTTAGGGTCATCCAATAACGCAGGTTCTGGAAAAGCAGAGCCAAATGGGATAATATCGGGATCCTTACAAGCTTGTAATACCCCAAATATTGAGGCGTTAATTTCTACATTCTCATTTAAGTGGAGTCCTTTTCCCCCTTTTGCCGCTGCAAAGGCGTTATTTCGGTTGGCCACATAGTATCCCGATTGTGGACGTGCGGCGACCCAACCTTGGCTTTCAAGTAATTGATATGCTTGCACCACGGTCATTAAACTGAGACCTGATTGCTTAACACTTTCCCTCAGTGAAGGTAATCTGTCACCAACTTGCCAAATATTGTCTTCAATTTGTTGACGAATTTGCGCTGCTAACTGTTCATATCTCGTCATAGCCGCCTCAACTGTTATAGTTAATATCCCGATAATTGTTACTATTATAGTTTATCGTCTCATGTTCTACTTATCCACACATTCACCTGACTTTTTTAACTATAAGCACAAAACATTTTTAGTCGGATTGCGATACTTAGCATTCCGGTGTGAGCAATTTATTTTGCTAGGGACAAGCGCCTCGATTGTGATCACCAAGGCTTTAAATGCAGCGTGCCATTAACATATCCACTCAGGGGTCAATATGTTTGGACTAACTGCGCTGGAGCTTGCCCGTATACAATTTGCGTTTACGGTCTCGTTCCATATTATTTTTCCAGCCATTACTATTGGGCTCGCAAGCTTTCTTGCGGTGCTACAAGGCTTATGGCTAAAAACACGTGACGAAGACTATATAAAACTGTTCCATTTTTGGACAAAAGTTTTTGCGGTTAACTTCGGAATGGGCGTGGTATCAGGATTGGTGATGGCATACCAATTCGGTACTAACTGGAGTTTCTTTTCAGACTTTGCAGGCGGGATCACAGGCCCGTTACTCACATATGAAGTGTTAACCGCCTTCTTCCTTGAAGCAGGTTTCCTCGGTGTCATGTTGTTTGGCATGAACCGTGTCGGTGAAAAACTGCACTTTTTTGCTACCTGCATGGTCGCGCTAGGTACCATTATTTCCACATTCTGGATTTTGGCATCTAACAGTTTTATGCAAACACCACAAGGTTTCGAAATCATCGATGGCCGTATCGTCCCCGTTGATTGGTTAGCGGTGATCTTCAACCCTTCTTTCCCATATCGTTTATTGCACATGACGACGGCTGCATTCCTTGCTGCGGCATTCTTTATTGGTGCATCTGCGGCATGGCATTTACTCAAAGGCAATAAATCCAGCGCAATGAAGAAGATGTTCTCCATGTCGTTGTGGTTGATTTTAGTTTTAGCACCTGTCCAAGCGTTAATTGGTGATGCGCACGGCTTAAATACGCTGAAACATCAACCTGTTAAAGTTGCTGCAATGGAAGGCCACTGGGAAAATAAACCTGGTGAAGCCACACCGCTTATTTTGTTTGGTATTCCAAACCAAGAGAAAGAAAAAACCGAATATGCCATCGAAATTCCGTACCTTGCGAGCCTGATTTTAACTCACAGCATTGATAAACAAGTGCCTGCATTAAAAGAATACGCACCAGAAGACCGACCAAATGTATTCATGGTGTTTTGGTCGTTCCGTGTAATGGTCGGTTTAGGCTTATTAATGATAGCCGCAGGGGTTTGGGGCTTATGGCTTCGTTACCGTAAAAACCTGTATGAGTCCAAAACATTCCTGCGATTTATGTTCGTCATGGCACCCTCTGGCTTGATTGCTATCTTAGCGGGCTGGTTTACGACGGAAATTGGTCGCCAACCTTGGGTGGTGTACGGTTTGCAGCGCACCTCAGATGCCGTCAGTGCCCACGGTGAAATGCACATGAGCATCAGTTTAATCGCCTTCTTTGTGGTTTACGGTGGCGTATTCGGTATCGGCTACATGTACATGATGAAATTAATTCGTAAAGGTATCGCGGAGGACGCAGCTCATGGGCATTGATTTACCTCTCATTTGGTTTGTCATCATCGTATTTAGTATGTTGATGTATATCGTGATGGATGGCTTCGATTTGGGTATCGGTATTCTCTATCCCGCCCTAAAAGATAGCCAAGACCGTGACTTAATGATGAACAGCGTTGCCCCCGTTTGGGATGGTAACGAGACGTGGCTTGTGCTCGGCGGTGCTGCTTTATTTGGTGCATTCCCGCTTGCCTACGCCATTGTGTTAGATGCGTTATCCATACCGCTAACTTTTATGCTGTTAGCCTTAATTTTCCGTGGTGTGGCATTTGAATTTCGCTTTAGAGCGGATGAATCTCACCGTCGCCATTGGGATCACGCGTTCATTTGGGGCTCTATTTTCGCGACATTTGTTCAAGGCGTCGTCGTGGGTGCTTTTATCCAAGGCTTCCACGTGGAAAACCGTACCTTTATGGGCGGCTACTTTGATTGGTTTGCCCCCTTCCCACTGTTTTGTGGTTTTGGCTTAGTTGTTGCTTATGCTTTACTAGCTTGTGGCTGGCTAATCATGAAAACCGAAGGGCATCTACGCCGTACCATGTACCGTATTCTGCGCCCATTGACCTTATTAATGGTTGCAGTGATAGCGGTTATCAGCTTGTGGACACCGATGCTCAATCAAGCCATTTTTGATCGCTGGTTCACACTGCCCAATCTGTTCTTCTTCTTGCCTGTTCCATTACTGGTTCTGGGTTGTACATGGCTAATCTTAAAAAGTGCAAAGCGCCAGCAGCATGATAGCGTTCCATTCTTATCTGCCTTGATGTTGATATTCCTCGGCTTTACAGGTCTGGGGATCAGTATCTGGCCAACATTAATCCCACCAGCAATTAGCTTCCGTGACGCCGCGGGCCCCTCTGAAAGTTTAGGCTTTATGTTAGTGGGCGCGTTATTCATTATTCCTGTTATTTTGGTTTATACCTATTGGAGTTACTATGTCTTCAGAGGAAAAATTACCCCAGACCAAGGCTACCATTGATACCGCCGTAACCTCCCCTTGGTGGAAAAAACTCGGTTGGATGGCACTAATTTGGCTAGGAAGTGTATTAGCACTGTTTGCTTTCTCTTCCGTGTTTAAATTGATGATGACCGCCGCTGGGATGAAAGTGAAGTAGATAACTTAAGTGCCTTATGTTAATACCTAAGGCACTGAGGTTGTTGACAACGCAGGATAAAAGCGTGGTTTTTCCTGCTTTGTGTTATCAGCCGAAAATCAATAAATTGATTTTCCTCGTCTATTTTCAAAACCTATCCAACCTGCAGCCAAACCTAATCGGTTTGTCAGCAGTCTGAGTGCCTTATGTTAATACCTAAGGCACTTTTTATTGTTTTATGTGAAACAAATGGGGTGAATATAGATAGTTATATAATTAATATACGTGATATGATAATGATAATAGTTACCAAATAATAAAATTATCATTAATGAAGGAGAATGTCCGTGGCTACTGAACAATCCGTTGAAAAAAATATCTATCGCCCGGCGCCACCGCAGCTTATTCAAGTTAAATCCATTACTGATGTCAGCCCCTCCATTCGCAGCATCACTTTTACGGGTGAAAAGCTTGCAAACTACCCAACCAATAGCGAAGGTGGGCACTTAAAAATCTTTTTAGCCCCTGACTTAACCAGCCAACCCGCTCTGCCTATCCTTAGTAAAGAAGGCCGCAGCTGGCCTGAAGATAAACCTCGCCCATTTGTGCGCACCTATACCGTTAGAGCGATTCGCCCAGATGTCAGTGAAATCGATATTGAATTTGCCATGCATGACGGTGCGACAGGGCCTGCCTATTTATTTGCCCGCGATGCCAAACCTGGTCATTGGATGGGGATCACCAATCCTGGTGGTCCAGACCCACTACTACCAAGTCGAAAACACTATTTTATGGCGGGGGACTCCAGTTCACTGCCTGCCATTGCCGCATTATTAGAAAAAATGCCAGCAGATGCCCAAGGAAAGGTGGTACTACGCATGGATAACCCAGCGGATGTACGCCCACTTAAAAAACCTGCTCAAGTTGAAATCATTTGGATTTGTGGAGATATCAGCAAAACTGCTGAATTAATTAGCACATTTAAATCGTGGGATATTCCTGCCACAGATTGTGCATTTTGGATCGCGGGTGAAGACCAAATAATTCGTGATTTACGCCGTTTTATTCGTCGTGAAAAAGGGTTTGGCCGTGATGATATCTATGCAATTCCATACTGGCGCCATGGCTATGATGAAGAAGGTTATCACCATGAACGCCATGCTGTAATGGATAACCCTGACGATTAATTAAGTTTTAAATTACCCTCAACGCTTATCAGTTGCATTATCGCTGATAAGCGTTTCCCTACCTGTTTCCTGCCCACTTTTTGAGTTTACTTGCATCGTATCACGCTATCTTGCGCATTTTTTCATTGCGATAAATGTTATGTTATAACATAATAAAACTGAACATTATCAAAATAGGAAATGACAGTGCATAAACACACATTATTAAATACAGCGCTTAGCGCAGTTTTTGTCATTAGCAGTTTTTCTGCTATCGCACACGGTTCACATAGCCATGCACATCCGCAATCGGAAAAAGCCCTTCAAGCCTCAAAAGGCATCTTTGAAGATTCCGATGTCAAAGACCGCTCGTTAAGCGATTGGCAAGGCGTATGGGAGTCAGTAAATCCATTATTATTAAATGGTAAGTTAGATGCTGTTTTAGAAAGCAAAGCACAGAAAAATAAAGATAAAACCGTTGAAGAATACCGCGCTTACTATAAAAAAGGCTACGCCACAGATGTTGACAGTATTGGCATCGAAAATAATGTGATTGAATTTACTCAAAACGGTGTCGTCAATAGCTGTCAATATGCGTATTCAGGCTATAAAATTTTACATTATACTTCGGGCAAAAAAGGCGTTCGCTACCTGTTTGAGTGCCAAGATGCTAAATCCAAAGCGCCAAAATACATTCAATTTAGCGACCATATTATCGAGCCGCAAACGTCAGGCCATTTCCACTTATATATGGGGAATGAATCACAAGAAAAACTCCTGGGACAATTAGACAATTGGCCAACCTATTACCCTTATTCATTAACCGATGAGCAAATCGTCCACGAAATGCTGTACCATTAATCATCAGTGACTAATAAAAAATATGCCCCAGTAATCACTTATGGGGCATATTTTCATCACTCTTAAGGCAAATGAATTAGTCGTTATAGGCTAATAGCGCTTTATGGCACAATTGAGATCTCACACAATCATCAATGGTAAAGTTCACCATCGAGACCATTTCATCACTGCTGAAACGTTGTAACGCATCCGCAAGACCAGACTGCACCCCATCAGGTAAGTCACACTGAGTCACATCCCCGTTAACAATAACCGTGACATTTTCCCCCAAACGCGTTAAAAACATCTTCATTTGGGTGACAGTGACATTTTGCGCCTCATCTAAAATCACAATGGCATTTTCAAAAGTTCGACCACGCATATACGCAAATGGCGCGATTTCAACTTTCGCAATTTCAGGACGCAAGCAATATTGTAGAAATGAACTCCCTAACCTTTTGGCTAGAACATCGTATACAGGGCGAAAATAGGGGGCAAATTTCTCAGACATATCCCCAGGTAAAAAACCAAGGTCTTCTTCCGCCTGAAGAACAGGCCTTGTCACAATGATCTTGCTGATATCTTTATTAAATAAGGCATCTGCGGCCAGCGCGGTACTGATAAAGGTTTTACCACAGCCTGCTTCGCCATTGGCAAAAATTAACTGTTTGTGTTTAATCGAATTAATATAGAGCTTCTGAGCTTCATTTCGTGGCAGGATTGGTGAGCCATCACGACGTTCCTTTGCCATACCAATAGGCTCAATGCCTGTCAGTTCAGCGAAGGACGCAACGTTATTCATGTCAAACCGACCAGAACGTTCTTTACGTGATGAGCGTTTCATTTCACGACGTGCTTTTGTTGCAGCTTTCTGTCTACTCATAGTATTAACCCTTCCAGGTATCAGTGATGTCAATTTCAGATGACTAACTATTCAGAACAGAGAGGAGCTCCCTTCAAGCTCTTAGTTAACGATAAAACGGTGTAATGTGGTTCAATCCTCTTTCTTTTAACGGGCCATAAAAAAACCGGTTAGTCATCTCACCATGACAATTTCATGATGGAGGCTAACCGGTCTTGTGTTCGTATTAATAAATACTGACTTCCCATTAGTTTCTCCTGTGACAGCGATACCGTTAAACTAATGAATCTGTATGACACTAATATGACAAACTGCAATATTTTTTGTGACTCAATGAGGCGCTGTTTTTATTGCAGTTTTTACTTTCCCTAAATATAGCGCTAATTTTTTTCAGAAGGCAACATTTTTTTAACACATTTTTGTATTTTATTTGTCACATCAAACTTTTACTAAAAAAAACGCCAATAATCAATTCGTTATTGGTGTTTAAATGACCATTAACGTGGCTTGCAGTTACCAGCCAGGTGATAACCCGCTTCTTGGGCCGCATTTTCGTTAGAAAACATGATTGCATTTTTATCTGATAATGTCTTAAAACCAGAACAATGGGAGAAATGATACTTTTTGGAATTTTTATTACCTTTAATTTCAGCTGAAATTGCTAAGTTAGTTTGTTTTTCAGACTGTTTAGGCAATATTACAGTTGAAGATGGAAAAATCTTCACACCTTCCCCCCCATTTTTATGGTTTAAGCTCCACTGTTTTTGCCCTGTCACAAATGGATTATGGTGCCCCATTACTTTAGCAATACGTTCATCACGGGTACGTTCCCACAGGTTTGGTGGGAATTTTTTATCCCATGCCATCAAGAGTTGCTGTTGCTGACGTGACATGGATAAATTATAACGGTCATGCATATAAAAATAGACACGAGCAACCTGCCCTTTCACCTCATCGCGGGGCTCAAAGACTTTTTGTTTAAAATCGACACGGCTACGACACATTCCATATGGATACGGGGTATTTGGGGATAATTGACCGAAACTAAAATTGCTTCTATCTCCATTTACCTCACCAATGGAAGGCGCCAGGTTATGCAAATCAGCTTCCATACGAGCAAAAACAGGGTCTGTCGAAACACAATTTTTCCGCCCACCATTCTGCCAACATTGGCGCTGATGACCGAATACCCATGCAGGCACAATATGTTCCCACTCTATACGCTCGGCACGGCTTTGCTGTTTGCGTACCTGATAGCCACAAGAGATTAAATCCACTTGCCCACCACTTTTGCCTACCCACTCCCACTGACAGCCACAGTAAATCGTTCCTTCCCCTTGTTGACTTTGATCGGAATAGACTTGAGTTTTGCTGAGCACTTTCGCTTGGGTGAATGAGCTAGGTGCTGCAAAAGAAAAGGAAAATGGTAAAAATAGAAAGAAAGACAGAATAAAACGGAAGAAAGACAAAAAACTGGATTGTTTCAAAATAACACCACTAATCAGAATATAAGCGAAAAATTAATATAAATACGTTAGTGTTATTTCTAACACTCTAATGCATATAGAAAATATCGTACATTCTAATCAAATAAAAACATTTATGGTATCAGCGATTGCCTATTTTTATTGAATAATTACACCTTCGGATTTTCTGCAAATTTAATAGTTCATGTTAGTTATTCTCGGTGTTTTTTATCATTAATAACGCCAAGCGATAGCCTGCTTCAGAGCAAAAACATCCCTTAGCTTTATTGAATATCACACACTTGGGCGTTTACGGTATAGCCACAGCCCAGGCAATGAAATGCCGATGGATAATGCCCCCACAATAAAAGAAGCTTTTAAGAAGTTTGTCACTAAAACCTCAATTAACTCAGGGCTATAACCAAATTGGGAAAGCTTCACCACAGAGATCATCGCCACATAGGCACTAATACCAGGAAACATAGGGATCACCGCAGCAACCGTAAATACTTTTGGATGAGCTAACCACCAGCGGGACCATCGGATACCAATGATGCCAATTAAAATCGCGGCGAGAAAACTGGCCCATTCAATTTGTAGCCCTAGCGCCATCAATATCATTCTAAACCCATAGCCAATCGCACCGAGCAAAGCACAGTATTTAAGTGCCCGCACAGGGACATTAAACACCATGGCAAAGCCAACGGCAGGAATAGCGGCCAACACCATTTTTTCGATTAACACTAATAGAAATTCTATGCCCATTCTTTTAAATTCCAGATAGTCATGGCTAGTACCACACCAATACAGGTTGCGAGTGTGAGTAAACTTGCCATTGTCCAGCGTGCTAAACCTGTATTCACATGCCCTTTAAACATGTCTGCAACCGCATTAATCAACGGGAAGCCTGGTACAAGCAACAAGACACTCGCTGCCATCGAAATGGTTTCTGTCACCGCCAGATAAGGAATTTTGAGTAATAGCCCTGAAACTGAGGTAGCAACAAAGGCAGTAATGCAAAAATTGATCAACGGGTTCATTTGGTGAGAGGTTAAAACCTGCCTAATATACATTGCACAACCACTGGCTAAGAATGTAATTAAGGCACTTTCCCAACCACCGCCATTGAGTTTACTAAAGCATGCACAGGACAACGCAACCATTAGCACCATCAACCAACGTGGGTAACGTAATGGTTTTATAGAAGACAGTTTCTTTTGTAACTGTTTTCTGTCTAATAAATGATGTTCAACTAATATTACGGCATGTTGTACTTCTGTCACCACATGCATATTAATACCACGGTCAATAATTCGTCGTGTTGAGGTTAAACAGTGGCCATCAATAATTGTCGTTAAAACTAAAGAGTTAGACGAAATAGCACTGTCCACTTGACTAGCACCAAGTGCAATGCCTAATCGCGTTGTCAATTGTTCCACTAACATGCTCTCAGCACCATGTTGCAACAATAATAAGCCGCATTCGATGCATAGCCGAGTGATTTCCCGTTGCATTTCAACAGAATCTCCCTCTGTTAAACTGTGCCCATTTAACATACATCCCGCCATTGCGCCCCCAAGATTATGACAAGCATTCAGAAATTCACTTAAACATGTTAGTCTTTACAAATATCATAAAGCCAACTATCAGCTTAAATCATGATCTCTTTCAGGTAAATCTGTGATTCAGAGCCTATGGTTTAAACTTTTTTGGCAAAATTGCTACTTTATTTCATTATTCAAACAAAATGATAGGATCAATCATTCATGAATAACGCCCTTGCAGCCAAAACACCAAAAGGCAGACGCCGCCATCAAGCGATTATTACAGCGGCAGCTGAGGTATTCCTACAATATGGTTTTGAGGGAGCAACTTTGGACATGGTGATTGAACGTGCTGGCGGATCTCGCTCTACACTCTATAAAAACTTTGGGGATAAAGAAGGATTATTTGCTGCAGTTATTGCTGATATGATTGATGAAATTTTCTCAGAACCAAACGAAAAAGTACCACATTTTACTACCATTGAATCTGTACTGGCTTTTTATGGCTCACAGTTCTTGATCAGTGTACTTAAACCACAATCCATAAGCTTATACCGATTGATCCTTGGAGAGTACAACCGTTTTCCTGAAATCAGCCAAGCATTTTTCGAACAAGGCCCTGTAAAAAGCTACCGTTTACTGACCCAAAAACTCCTTGAATTACCTGAAGTAACTGTCGATGAAAAAACATTATTACCTATTTCATCACGATTTTTGGAAATGATCAAAGCGGATGTATTCATCACGACATTTTGTGTTGAAAACTTCAAACCCAGCGATGAATTTATCAACCAACAAATTGTACTTTCTGTTGATATCATCGCTAGCTATATTCGAAAAATAAGCGCTTAACCTTTCCATCAAGCTAAAAGAGCTTGAGCTTGTATTTTCGCTGTATAAATATCCTTCGCCAATAACACCTCTGGGCCATACAATGCAGATAGCATCGGCGCTAGGCGTTCTTTTTCTTCTTTATCACTCCCATCGGGCTGCAATGTCACTACCATCGCACGACAATGTTGTTCCATAGGTTCTTTAGCATGCTTTAGCCAACGACGTACATATTTCATGCCTTCGATATCCTCTGCTGATGGTTTATCTTTTGGTGCTGTTGGCGGATATACTAAGGTAAACTGTGCCCTTCGTGCTAATAATAAGTCCATTTCCTCTAGCCATAAACGTGTTTCATCCATTGTGGATGGGAAGGCGTTCATAATACAAACAGGCCAACTGTTTGTGTCCACCATAATTTTATTCTGCATAATAATCTCACTGTATGTCATCAAAGTGTACTAGAGTGTACACTTTTTATTTGAGACCAGTCAATAATGATTATCATTTGTATTTTGCAAAATATGCTATTCTATAACTTGTTGTGCAGGAATAATCTCAATATGTCTAAAATTATTATCACTTAAAATATTAATAAAAGTTGAGTGATGCGTTTTTTAAAATGGAATGTTATCCTGATATTATTGTGACTTTTGAAAGTGAAAATACGATGAAAAAAACTCTTCCGATTGCATGTGGGTTATTTATGGCTGTTGTTGCCTTTAATGCGAATGCAGGTGCAACATGTGATACCTACTTTAAAGAAATGAACGAACTTGTTAAACAAGCTGAAGAACAATATAAAGATGAAGCCAATGCGGGAGAGCAAATTGCACTGATGAAATCTCAGTTAGAAGAGGCGAAAAAAGCCCTCGCTAGTTACCCTGATGATGCTCAAGAGCAAGCTTGTAGCCAGGCACTAAAAGCAATTGAGCAAGCCAAAGAAGCGGTTAAAACAAAATAATCCATCTTCCATATATTCTAAAAAAACAGCCTGAAACCAGGCTGTTTTTTATTTTAGCGAACGACAAGCACCGATATTTTCGCATAAGAAACAATACCAGATGCATTCGAACCTAATAAATGTGTTGAAATGCTTGGGTTTCTAGAGCCAATAACAATTAAATCAGCATCAATAGTTTCAGCTTCCGCTAAAACTTTGTCCCTTGGAGAACCAAACTCCACCTTATAAGTAATTTTATCTGAAGGATAATCGATTTTTTCAATAATTTCTTTGAGCTGTTCTTCCGAACGTTCCACAGCTTTTTTTGCAAATGAAGACAATAAATCATAGTGATAACTATAGCTCATCGAAAATCTTGAAACATCAGGAACAGAGTGAAATAAGTGAATTGTTGCATTCGAAATTTTCGCCAAATAGACCGCATGTTTCAATGCATTATCTGTTAAAACATCTTCAGATATGTCCACAGGAACCAAAATTGTTTTATACATACGATGCCCCTTATTAATTGTGTTTATCCATTTTCAAACCGTATTGTTGTTCATTTTCACGATTTGATTATTCGGTATTGCGGGTGAATAATTATCATTAAGCCTTTAAAAGTATAGTATCGCTATACTTAAAAAGCTGTGAAGCTCCCTACTTTTTACTGCAAAAAGTTTATTCCTCTAAATGCCATTTATGCAAAAGACGATGAATAAACGGGGTTACAATCAGCCCAATACTAATAATAAAAACGCTTTGTAAAAATAAGCCATAAATCGCAATAAAAAAACGACCGCCTTGGGTTATAGGGGCTGGCTCAATAGCTTGGCCACTCAGCATTGATAGCGCATTTAGCATCGATTCAACAATGGAGTGCCCTTCAATAAAATAAAAACCAATAATACCAGGCAATAATCCAAGAAAAAAAACCAAAAGAGCCAATAAATAAAAGCGTATTACCCTGAGAACAAAATGCTCAATACGCAGTAATTCTTTCGAAAATTTTTCCATATAAACTTAGTGAAACCTTATTATTAGCTAAACTGATTAAATATAAAACTAAGCACAATTAAGCCCATAACTTAATCAATATAAATAAAAAAGAGCCTACAACATAGTGTAGGCTCTTTTCTTATTCATTAACGAACAACAAGTACGGATGTTTCTGCGTAGCGGACAATACCCGCTGCTGTTGAACCTAACAGGTGAGTCGTAATATTAGGACGGCGAGAACCAACCACAATGATATCGGCTTCAATATCTTTGGCTGTATTAATAACCTCATCACGTGGGGAACCAAAGGTAATAGTGTAACTCACATCTTCATGAGGTAAATCAATCGAATCCATCAACATTTTCATGTCTTCTTCCGCTTTTACCGTCGCACGATCTTTTATTTCCATATAACCTAACGCGTATGCGTTGATAATTGCAGAGGAAATAGGCAAGACATGAATTAGGTGAATTTTCGCGCCAGACTGTTTTGCTAGATTAACCGCATGGCGAACCGCTTTACTGGTTAATTCGTCTTCAGTTAAATCAATAGGGACCAGAATCGTTTTATACATAACCCCTCCTAAATAAATGTTAAAATTAAGCTCTACAACAAAATTATAAACAATTACTTATAAATGTCTCTTATTCATAAAGATAAATGAGATCTCTAGCGACAAATTCAAACACTATTCCCGTAACCATGGAGTGATTGTTAAACCTACTAACATGCCTTCTGGGCTTAATAAACGGGTGACAGTTTGTCCCCATGGCTCCATTTGGTTATTAACCAACAATTGATAACCGTGTTCTTGGCAAGTCTGAGTCACTTTTTCAATATCTGAAACTTCAAATTCCATCCAACTTTGTGGAATAGGAATATCTGCAGGCCATTGGTCTTTGTTAAAACACGATTGCGCAGCTTGATTTAAAGGCCAAAGTGCAAAATGTTTAACACCATCAAGATGTTCAGGCTCACAGATCAAATATTCGCTACCATTTTCTATCGGTTTCAATGGCAGCCCTAAAACATCTAAATAAAAATGCTGACTTTTTTCGAAATCCGCTACAACTGGGCCAAATCCAGCAATAAACAATACATCCGAGCTATCGTGTAAATCTAACATGGTGTGACCTCAATAATGTATCATCCGACCTTATTAAACATAGCGAACAAAACACCCGCCTTTAGCGCTCGCCATTTTATTTTATTCAGTCATTTTGCAACTGTAACAGCATAGATTCAACCATTCTCTGAGCAATAATTCCCTGCTCTGCGCTGATTATGGGTTGTGTCTGGTTTGCGACTGAATCGATAAAATGCCGAACAGCACCATCAAAACCACGTTGCACCAAAATAGAATCCCAGTTGCCAGGTTGTTTATCACGGATCTCTGACGCCGTTTCGCAGCGCCAATGGTTCATATTGGTAATTTGGTGAAGCACATCTTCAGCGATAGCCGTGACCTGTTCTTGCTGGCTACCTGCTTTACGGTGCATCGAAGTCGTTAGCCAGCAATCACCCGCCTGTAAGTGATGTTCTGCATAGAATAATTCACCATTACGAGTTTGTTGAATGTTGCCACTTTTCAAAACAGCCTCAAAACCGCCTAACCAAAGCACTGTATCAACCACATGTAAATAATCATCGTACAGCGTATAAGCCATATCTTTAGGCCCAATGCTATTGATGCGGTGCTTATCCATACGAATAGAAGAAAAGTGTTGCGTGTTTTGTTTTAACGCGACATAGAAAGGAGAAAATCGGCGATTAAACCCCACCATTAAGGTTCTTTGTTGTTGATGCGCTAATTCAATCAATTGTTCAGATTGTACAATCTGTTCAGTCAGTGGTTTATCTACATATACATGCACATTCGCTTGCAACAAGCGTTGTATCACATCAAAATGGCTCGCAGTCGCGCTGTGAACAAAAACAGCATCACATTGAGCAGCCAAAGCATCAATGGAGCTAAATAAAGGGAGCCGATAGCTGTCACAGACTAATTTAGCTTTTGCCTGATTTGGCGAGAATGCGCCAACTAAATGCCAATTATCTTCTTTAGTTAAAATAGGCAAATAGGCTTTTTGCGCAATTCCCCCTAGGCCTACGACTCCAATCTTTAATCTACCCATCTTAATTTCGCTCTTAAGTGATTTATCTAGTCGGAAATCATCTCATTATTATAATTTTTTTTAAAAATTTTTTTGTCGAAAAACTCAATAACATAACAGACAAAAACATAATTATTTGTTTTATTTGAAATAAAAGGCAATTCCGTCATGAAAAAACCATGAGTAGCAATACAAAAAAAGGGGTTGATTTATTAAATGAGAATGGTTATCTTTTACCTCGTGAATACTTGAGTAAATCACTCAGGTTTGTCACAAACGACATTGCTCACATTGCTTCCAGTTTAGCAGGCCAACTTAGTTGTTGGCCTTTTTTTATTCTTCAGTATGTTGTTATTGCTTTCGTATCGCGCTGCTAAAGCTCCATGACTTTAAGTGACCAACATATAGTAAGCGCTGAGTTGGCATAAATGTTGGTACATCGTCTGTACGCATATGCAATATATCAGCAGGGGTGATCCATGATGAATTTCCTTCAAACAACGGAATGCCTGCATATTTATAAGCATCTAGGACAAACTGCGAACAAAAGAAGCCGTTCGATTGGTCAATATCATCCCCTAGTTGGACCTTTGCTAAGGTGCGCAAGCAAAAATTACGCACAGTTTCACCAATTAAAGGTAATTCACATACCCGCTTAGTGATCATCCACGGGGCTATCATCACAATACCTTTATAGTTATACTTATTTCCGTTGTTGTGTACTGAAAATTCACGTAGCTTATCCGCATGAAACGAGGTTAACCCAGCCTGCCTTAATACCACCATATTGTTTGAATCTTTAACGGCTTGTTGCAACGTAATGATTCTAACACCACTACCAACCGACTCAGCAACTTCCCCAAGCCCTAAATAAATAGAGGCATGGCTTACACCACTGATACTAAACAACCGAATCCCCCAAGAATTCAACCCTGTAGCGGATGACAATAGGATATCACCAGGTAACATATCTGAGACAGACAAAGGCTCTACTGTATCTTTGATAGGTACAGTATTCGCATGTTGAATACTGAATTTGAAACGATTAGTTTCTTCATCGGATTTAAATTGAGTTGAGCACCCTGAGAGAAAAAAATAAAATACAAACAAAAGCAAAAATTGAAACTTCATTCTAAAACACCCAACATTCTATTCTACATTTTTTAATGGAATACTCATGTTATCGTCAAAAATTATTTATGACTATCACTTATTATAAAAGAGACTTAAATTGAAAATCGTGATCACAAAATTTGAATAGAATGTAATGATGGGAGGCAAAATAAATATTGGAGGACAATTTATAGCATTTAGCCATCTATAACCCTCTAGTCAATACTAGAGGGCGACATACTCTCAGTTAACTCACCACATATTCAGGGTAAAATACCGTTACTGAATGGTATGTTTTCTTTTCCGTCGCTTTATTGTTTTGAATAGCAACAGTTTTATTCTCTTTTGAACCTATTGATACGCGAATATTTTTTTTAGAACGACTTTGCTTATAAGGCATTCCTAATAAGCGACGTGCACTGTTATTACTAACCATTATCGACTCCTTATACTAGTCAATTTAAATTCATTAATTTAATGAATATAAAAAATATAGTCATCGTTGACCACAAGGGTATTTTTTGTTTTACATCAAATGTAAAACAAAATGTAACCTAACTAGTATAGCAGCAATTTAATGTTATTTAATGTAATTAAACTTATTAATTTCACTTTGAAACAAAAATCAAATAAGAACAGTATAAATATATCTGTGGTAAAAAATTCACCTCGGTAGATATTATTTTCTGTTTATCTATGCAACGTCTGTTATTAACACTAATTGAGCACCCTATTGTTTTAAATGCATCACTCCCAATACTGTATAAAAAATAGAATTAAGCAAGCGTGCTAATCAACATTTTAGCACGCATTTAATTACACTAAAGGAGATGCAGGACTAGAACACTTTTCGTTCCAAATCCGATTAACTTGTTCTGGTAATAAAATTTCATGACCACCTTCAACAAAGGGAATAGATATATCCATTCGTGAATCGTCATCGCGAGTGTATGCTTTTACAATGAACCGTTTATATCCGTCTGGTTTATCATTTTTATAGCGAAACACTTCCCCACAAACATAGCCCACCTTACCGTTATCCTCAGTGTAGCGCGAAAAATGGTATTCAATATTTTTGAATTGTGCAGCTTGTGGATAAGCAAGAACATCATTTACATTTTTTTTTACTTGCTCAACTAAACTTAGCTGTGTGGGCTTCATGTACAATGTACCGAGTAAAAATGCAGCGCCAAAAATAAGTATTGCAATGACCGCTTTAAAAAAATTCATTTTATTGTCGCCATTAAGTGTAGACATAACGTATATTCATTCATGATGATAACCTTATATCAGCTAAAATCCATCATTAAAACGTAAATAATATTTACAACTTTCCTTAAATAAATATGCTTACTTTTACATACATTAATAACCACACATTTATTAATGCTAACACCACAAATAAATACAACTTAAGCTAAACTTTGAAGTAAATCCAACTAATAAGTTACATCTCTATAACACCAGTATTTCTTCACTCATAGATGTTCTTGTATTGTGCATATATAAAAATTATCAGTATAGTGAGCACCTCAGCTAAATCATTTATTCGGAGTCTTCAAATGAAAACAATCGGCTTAATCGGTGGAATGAGTTGGGAGTCCACATTACTTTATTACCAACAAATCAATGAATCCATCAAGCAAAGTTTGGGTGGTTTACATTCTGCTAAAATTGTACTATATAGCGTTGATTTTGCTGAAATTGAGCACTATCAAACCCATGGTCAATGGGATCTTGCTGCTCAGTGCTTAGTAGATGCAGGAAAACGCTTAAAACTTGCTGGTGCAGACTTCCTTGTATTATGTACCAATACAATGCATAAGGTTGCTAATGAGATTGAATCACATGTACACCTTCCATTATTACATATCGCCGATGCCACTGGTGAACGTATTGTTCAGGCAGGATTAAAGAAAGTTGGTCTATTGGGTACCGCGTTTACTATGGAGCAATCTTTTTATAAAGATAGGTTAGCCAAGCAATATGGATTGGATGTACTAACACCTAATAGTGACGATAGAAAGATTATCCATGACATTATTTATAATGAATTGTGTCTAGGAAAAGTTCTCCCGTCATCTAAAAAAGAATATCAACGAATTATGTCATATCTTGTCCAACAAGGCGCAGAAGGTATCATTTTAGGATGTACTGAAATTACATTACTGGTTGGCCTCAATGATACAACAGTAAAAGTTTTTGATACCACGGCTATTCATGCAGAAAAAACTGTCGAAATTGCATTATCAATTTAATATAAAAACATGTGAAGGTACTATCTTTAAATAAAAAAAATCAAGATAGTATCTTACTATTCATCACTTTTTTCATAGGCCAAAAAAATATCCAGATTCAAATTCAGAATAAAAATCTATATTTATATATTTTAGCTTCATTAAATTATTTAGATTAAAATCTTTTAATGACTAATTCATATTTTTATTAGTTTCAAAGATTTTTAACATTGATTATACAATTTTATTTGTCTATTTAATTTACAGATTTTTTCCCATTGAATATTCGTTTTTATCCATGATAATCGACGTGAATTTAACTTTAGGGAAATCATTATGACAAACAAAAAATCAGGAAATATAGCTTTAGGACATTTCATTAAGAAAAAACGCTTAGAATGCCAAATAACACCTCAAGAAATGGCGAAAAATATTTCCATTCCTGAAGCTACCTATCTTAGGTATGAAGATGGCTCATTATCAATATTCATTGACGACCTTGTCATATTGTCAAAAATCTTTAACCTTGATTTAAACTTATTATTCAATATTTATCTTAATCCTGAAATGCATCACTAAATTATGCGAATTAAAGATTGATGGTCGCATCAAACATGCTCTTTTTTTGATATAACGAATATTATTCTCGACAATATGTGTAGCTCTATTAATATAGTATTAACTATTCATGATTATTGCGAGGCAATATATGTTGTTTTCAAAAGCGGAAAGATCGCCCTTCTAATAACGTTATTTATTAATTATTAGAAGGGAAAAACAATGAGTTATACTCGATTCAACGTTGAAGCATGGCAACGAAAAGAACACTACCATGTTTATAATGAACAAGTAAACTGTGGGTTCAGCCTAACAGCAAAAATTGACATAACATCGCTATATAGTTTTATATCATTACGTGACTATCGCTTTTATCCTACGATGATTTACTTACTCTCATCCATAGT
The DNA here is from genome assembly GCF_028482245.1 of Providencia sp. PROV129. Classification (NCBI taxonomy): domain Bacteria; kingdom Pseudomonadati; phylum Pseudomonadota; class Gammaproteobacteria; order Enterobacterales; family Morganellaceae; genus Providencia; species Providencia sp. PROV129. The sequence continues at coordinate 108,815 of NZ_JAMPQD010000006.1, read as the reverse complement.
GAATAAACACGATGAGTTTAAACTATCTAAAAAAAACAATGAGCTTATTTTATGGGACAAAGTACACCCCAGTTTCACTATTTTTCATAATCAAACAGAAACATTCTCCTCTTTGTGGTGCGAACATTCTGATAATATTCATATTTTTATGGATAATTATCATCTTCAGCTAGCATTATATAAAGATGATAACAAACTAGCCCCTCAACCAGTGCAAGCAGAAAATATTTTTTATATTTCTTCATTGCCTTGGGTTTCGTTTGACAGTTTTAATTTGAATATTGCCAATATCGCCAGCAATTTCACACCTATTTTTACAATGGGGAAATTCTATCGTGAAGGTAATAAAATACTATTACCCCTTTCAATTCAAGTACATCATGCTGTCTGCGATGGGTTTCATGTAGGCCGATTCGTGAATGAATTACAAACGTTATGCAATCAATTAGCGGATTAATTGAACGATCTTAGTGTTATTATTCAATCATACAGATAAGCAAGGGCAGCAGTATGCTGCCCTTCAGACTACTGACAAACCGATTAGGTTTGACTGTAGGTTGGATTGTTTTTGAAAATAGACGAGGAAAATCAATTCATTGATTTTTGGCTGATAACACAAAGCAGGAAAAACCACGCTTTTATCCTGCTTTGTCAACAACCTCAAGGGAAGCAGTATGCTTCCTTTTTTAGATGGTACTTTCAGACAATTATTATCTCTACAACTCGCCAATAAGAAGCCAGCTAATATAGAGCACATCTCCGACAGCCCCACTTTGGAATACATAATCGATTGGGGTAACAACCATTTTTATGGTATTTGCGAGTGTTAACGCAATAAGATCTACAGGGTTCGTTGCTGGCATATTTCCTCCATTTTACCTTAGCCTAATTGGCAACTTTCCATTATTCAATCAGATAAACACGATAATGACACCTTTTATAGAATAAGTTTCACATGTTAAAAATGTCTTTTTACTAACAAGTATCACTCCCCCCCTCGATTCTGTTATTATGTGCTTCTTTTCACAGATTTTTGCTAATAGCGATTTATAAAAAACAATAAAAATACTAATTAAATTTTATAAAACTACTATCTATCAGCAACATAAATAACAATCCGCAACAGAATCTTATAGAATGACAACCAATAAAGAACAGTACAACTTAAACAAATTGCAAAAACGGATTCGCCGTGATGTTGGGCAAGCTATTGCTGACTTCAATATGATTGAAGATGGCGATCGTATCATGGTCTGTTTATCTGGTGGGAAAGATAGCTATACGTTACTTTCCATTTTGCAAAGTTTACAAAAAAGCGCGCCTATTCAGTTTTCGTTAGTCGCAGTTAATCTTGACCAAAAGCAACCAGGTTTTCCTGAGCATATTCTGCCAGCTTATCTCGATGATTTAGGTGTTGAATATAAAATTGTTGAAGAAAATACATACGGAATTGTGAAAGAAAAAATACCTGAAGGAAAAACAACCTGTTCTTTATGCTCACGTTTACGTCGTGGCATTCTGTACCGTACAGCAACGGAATTAGGTGCAACCAAAATTGCATTAGGGCATCACCGTGATGACATTTTACAAACTATGTTCTTAAACATGTTTTATGGTGGCAAACTAAAAGGCATGCCACCAAAACTGATGAGTGATGATGGAAAACATATTGTTATTCGCCCACTCGCTTATTGCCGTGAAAAAGATATTGAACGCTTTGCTCAAGCGAAAGAATTCCCGATTATTCCTTGCAACTTGTGTGGTTCACAACCAAATTTACAGCGCCAAGTGATTAAAGAAATGCTGCGTGATTGGGATAAACGTTATCCAGGCCGGATTGAAACCATGTTCCGTGCAACACAAAATATTGTTCCCTCTCACTTATGTGACACTGAACTATTTGATTTTAAAAACATTTCGCATGGTGATGACGTTATCGCTGGCGGTGATTTAGCCTTTGATCGAGAAGATATACCAACACAACCTTTCATTGATGAAGATGATACACCCGATTTTACTACGCAGCGCTTGGATATTGTCGAAGTGAAATAAACCGTTAAATAGCCTCCTAACTGGAGGTTATTTTTTTGCTATCAGATTTTAAGCAAAAAAAAGCCGATGTAAATTACATCGGCATTACAGTGGTCAATTATTCTGTATAAGAACTCAATATGAGAAAAACTACAATTATGGAGCACAACGTTCATCGCTCAACGTTGCATTCACCTGCGGAAGTAATAGTGCCCTAAAACTCCATTAGTTTTATTGATTTATCTCAAACTAGGTCTGGTTATACAAAATAAGTCATCAAATTTAGAGCCAGCGGCTTTTTCGTAGCCACCACAGCACCGTTCCAATTAAAACGGCAAGTAATACGCAAAATACACTAAAAGCAAAACGAAATTCATTTCCAGGTATCCCGCCTAAGTTAACACCAAATAGCCCCGTCAAAAATGTCGTCGGTAAAAAAATCATCGCCATCAGTGACATCGTATAAATACGGCGATTCATCATCTCCGTCATCATATTAGTAATTTCATCAGAGATGATCGCGGTACGTGCAATAAAGCCATCTAAATCTTCGATACATCGGCCTAATCTATCTGAAATTTCTTGAAGTCTTCGACGATCAGTATCATCCAACCAAAGTAACTTTTCTGCCGTTAGGCGAGATAACATATCTCTTTGTGGTGCCATGTAACGACGAACAACAATAATTTGCTTACGTAATAATGCTAATTCACCACGTTCAGGAATTTCGCCATTTAATATGACATCTTCAAGCTCAATCAAGCGTTCATGCAAAGAATCCGTGAAATCACTAATTTCATCTGTGATAGAATCTGCCACTTCAACAAGCCAATCACCTGTACTTTGTGCTCCGACCCCTTCTTTCAGATCATCAATAACAGAGTCCAACGAATTCACTTTACGGTGTCGGCTTGAAATAATAATACGGTTATTGATAAATACACGGAATGCGACAAGTTGCTCTGGACGTTGCCCTGTATTGGTATTTAAGGTTTGTAATGTCAATAATATACCATCACCAACTCGAATTAACCGCCAGCGCCCTGATTGCCCTGACAACGCCGATTTAACTTGGTCATTAAATAACTCAGATTGTTGGATCCAATTAAAACTTTTTGGGTCTTTATAATCAAAATGAAGCCAAAATGGACATTGCTGCGTTGCACTCGCATTAACATCAATCGGGAGCAGGCCCCCATTTCCATTTAATTGAAATGCATGTACAGGATTTGAGTTTTCAAATAACGAACCATAAACCAACGCCATGCAATATCTCCCTTTTATAAATAATAAGTTATTTTTAATAGAATAGAGGAAATATTGCAATAATTTCAATGAAATGTTTGATAATGCTATTCACGTAGCTATTCGTAGGTAATTAACGAAATCAACAAGATACAAAATATAATCAAATGAGCTTTGATAAAAAAAAAGCGCCATTTTTGTTAAATAAGCATCACTAATTTGACACAAACGAGCAATAAACTCGCCCATAAATTTTTTATGATAAAAGCGTAGTGTTTATTCCTTTTTGGTCCTCCTTCCCATTCTCCAGTGGGAGGAGTTTTTTTCAAAAAATAAAAACGGCCCATATACAATACAGGCCGCTAGTCGCATTTAAAATTAATGCTTAATAATATAAAAACTGTGGCTATATGCTACATCTTCTGGATTTTCAATAGGATACCCTTTAAGCCACGGTTTAATTAACCGTGCGTTAGTATATTGATAAATCGGCGCAATAGGTGCTTCTTTCGCTAAAATAGCTTCTGCACTATTGTAATAACGGTTTCTCAATTGTGCATTGGTTTCTATACTTGCAGAGTTCATCACTTGGTCATATTGCTGGCTATTAAACTTTGGAATATTACCGCTATGCTGTGATGTCAAAAGCGATAAAAATGTTGACGGCTCATTAAAATCCCCAATCCAAGATGCTCGGATAACATCAAAATCCCCTGTATTACGGCTGTCGATGTACGTTTTCCATTCTTGATTCACTAATTTGACATTCACCCCTAATTTTTTCTTCCACATTGAAGCAATAGCGATGGCAATTTTTTGGTGATTTTCTGAACTGTTATACAATAAAGTCAGTTCTAAGGGATGGTTAAGTCCGAAACCCGCTTCTTGTAATAATATTTTCGCCTGTTGATCTAATTCTTTTTGCGAATGGCTATTATAAAGTCCTTTTTCAGGTTTAAAACCATCCGTCACATCAGGTGTAAAATAGTAAGCAGGTTTTTCACCTGTTCCTAATACTTTATTAGCAATTAATTGTCTATCAATTGCCATTGATAACGCCTTTCTTACCCTCACATCATTTGTTGGCGCACGTTGTGTATTAAAAGCATAGTAATAAGTCCCTAATTGGTCAGGTGTAAACACTTCATTAGGAATATCTTGTAATAATTTTTGATAACGTTGTTTCGGGAATGACTCTGTAATGTCTAAATCCCCCGCTAAATAACGGTTTGTCGCATGGGACTCTTGGTTAATAGGAACAAATGTGACTTGGGTGATAACTGTATTTTTGTGATCCCAATAATAAGGGTTTTGGGTTAAAACAATTTTTTCATTTACGACGCGGTCAGCTAGCGTAAAAGCGCCATTACCGACTAAATTACCTACTTTAATCCAATCCGCCCCTAATTTTTCAATAGTCCCACGGTGAACTGGGTATAAACTAAAATTTGCAGCTAAAGAGGGAAAGTAAGGGACTGGCTTATTAAGAACAATTTTTAGTGTCTGTTTATCAACCGCTTCCACACCTAACTGATCCACAGATAGTTTGCCATCAATAATATCTTGCGCATTATTAATCCCAGCCAATGCGGCAAACCACGCAAAAGGAGATGTATTTGCAGGTGCCACCAAACGCTGCCAACTGTAGACAAAATCATCGGCTGTTACAGGTTCACCATTTGACCAACGAGCATCTTGTCTGAGTGTAAATGTCCAAATACGGTTATCTGCGGTCTCCCATTTGAGCGCAACCCCAGGAATAGGTTTGCCATGGCTATCTTGGTTCACCAAGCCTTCGAACAAATCACGCATGACTTGTGCTTCGGTCAACCCGACTGATTTAATGGGATCTAATGACGCGGGCTCATCTTTCAAATGGCGAGTTACGGTTTGGTTATCAGCTAAAATTGTCCCAGCTGGAATAATTGCGCTAATAGCCGGTGTAGCAAGAAAAAGTGAAGCGAACAATACAGCTAAAGGAGAGAATGAAGGTTTATGCATGTTATTTTCTATCTTTGTTAATATAAACGAAATCAGCTAAATGTTTAGCGACACAGTATTGAAAAGAGACTAACGCATTAACAGCACTACCGAATTTATCGTGGGTACACCCATACAAAGTGGAATGTTTTCCTTTTTGCATCATATGCTTTCATGTTTTAAAAATCCATACATCCAGTTTAATTTATGAATGCGGTTACTGAATAACAAATTAATCTTTGGTACGATTTTTCAATAGATGGCTTACTTTAATTGTTATAGCCCTCTGATACATTCGTCCATCCCCTTATAATTGTGCTGATAAACTGATGATCACTAAAGAAACCGATACTTATAACCTTACTTTTGTTACACTCAATAATGTATTTTAAAAGACAATATAATAAAAAACGTAAACTCGGCTAGCGATTGTCAGTTGTATAATCGCTGACTGTGAGAAACTTACCAGCCATACAAGTAACGTCCTTGCGCCGCATATACGTTAAGGTATACAGTTAGTTTTTTCGGTATACAGTTTATTTTGGTCATTAATAGAATGTAAAACTCAAAGGTCTAATTTAGCCTGAATGGAAACCTTTTATCGCAAAGATTTTCCTTAAGAAACTGGTTAAGTTGGCACTGATACAACTTATAAACGGGAGAAAAATTCATGTCGCAAACAGTTAAATTAAAAGGTAATGATATCGCAGTTAATGGTGTTTTCTTGCAATCTGGCACAAAAGCAAAACCTTTTACTTTAGTCGCAAAAGATCTTAGCGAAGCCACATTAGAAACATATGCTGGTAAACGCAAAGTATTAAATATTTTCCCAAGCGTTGATACAGGGGTTTGTGCGGCCTCTGTTCGTAAATTCAACCAACTTGCTAACGACCTTGATAACACAGTTGTCCTGTGCATTTCTGCTGACTTGCCTTTTGCTCAAGCACGTTTTTGTGGTGCTGAAGGCCTCGATAATGTCGTCACATTATCCACTTTCCGTAGCCCTTCTTTTGCTGATGATTATGGTGTTGCAATTGCAAGTGGCCCATTAAAAGGTTTAACCGCACGCTCTGTCGTTGTGTTAGATGAAAACGACAAAGTCATTTATAGCCAATTAGTATCTGAAATTACTGAAGAACCTGACTACGATAACGCATTAAATAGCCTGAAATAAGCTTATTTGATTATCGAGCTTCTAACATAAAAAAGCGGGATAATTTCCCGCTTTCTTGTATCTCAATTTTATCTTTCAATAGTTATCACATTAATCAACATACGCCCAATATAGAGGGTGGTGATTTTTAGCATTAACAACATTAACAAATAGCGGGTTACCTTTCATGTAACTAATCAATGTGTGGGATAACGTACTTAAGATTTTTAGCGCCTGATCCTGTGTAACAGGGCAACAAGATGTCAGAATATCAATAATCAAATCTCGGGGCTTATGGCCATTCTTAACCAAAACTTCCCATGTAAAACGGTTTTTCTTCGCTAAGTATTTAACTGCAGCTTTATTCATTAAATAAAGCTCTGCTGCTGACGCCGCAGACTCAAACATATCATTTTTGTAATGACATTGGCCCATATACTCGCGTAGCTTAAGGTTGACAACAAAATTAATCGTGAATTGATCCATGGCAACTCCTTGTAGGCTTAACCCCATTAAATAAGATAAGAACCCAATACAGCAGCTGTCTATGTTATATAGCAGGAAAAATAGTCAACAAGCAAGGAGATTGCTCAAAGTTTACTCAAGCAAGAAAGTATAGAAGAGATAAACTGCAAAAATAAGCCGAAAAGAGTTTAAAACAGGCACCTTGTCCTTCTCCACTTACTTACCATTGTGTTATTGAAGAGAAAATTAATCCATATGTTGAGTTATCGCTATCGTTGTACCTTGATTATCTTGCGTAAATTGTAAGTGTGTTTCACCACCCTCGAACTCCTGAACAATATTTAATTTTTTATCGCCATCCCAACGGTAATTAATGGCAATGCCTCCTTCTACTGGGCAAGGCATTGCCATATTTTTTTTGATGACTAACTTTTCAGCTAAGAATAACTGACCATCTTCAATTAACCCACTACGATAGTGTTTATACGCCTCAGATAAAGAGCTTCCCGCAAAATAACACTTAGTCAAGGCTCCATTTTCATAGATTTCATCCATGGTTTGCTCTTCATCTTGGCAATATTTATTCAATCCATCATTTGGGATAGTTGTATTAGCCTGACTAGAAGCACTCGCACCCAAAAAAATTGTGGCAAATATAAACATTAAATATTTATTCATTTTATTTAATCTTGCTCTTTTTTTGCATTAAGGCCATATTCTCGGAGTTTATTGGCAATTGCTGTATGAGAAATATCCAAACGTTTTGCTAATTTACGCGTACTCGGGTAGTCACGATATAAACGTGATAACACCGACGCTTCATACCGTTTAGTTATTTCGTCCAGAGAACCATTCAATGAATCTAAAGCAAGAGTAGGAGTATTTACCACATCAGGCAATTGAATATTACCTGCCTCTAAAGTGCTACCTTCAAGCTCTGTTAGGCCTTGATACAGCGCATTTCTTAATTGGCGGACATTACCAGGCCAATAATAACTACTTAAATATTCAATTAATGAAGGTGCTAATTTGGGTTCTGCGACATGTAATTCTTTTGAAAAATTAGCAACAAACGTTTTTGTTAATGGAAGTAGGTCTTCTTTTCGTTCACGAAGAGGCGGGATCGTCAGTGTTAATACATTTAAACGATAATAAAGATCTTCTCGGAATTTCTTTTCTGCGACAAGTGCAGGAAGGTTTTTCTGTGTCGCACAAATCACACGCACATTCACTTTCACTTCACGCTCTTCACCGACACGCCTAAAGGTTCCATCATTTAAAAAACGCAGTAACTTAATCTGCATTTGTGGTGACATTTCGGCAATTTCGTCCAGCAACACCGTACCGCCATTAGCTTGTTCAAAAAAACCTTTTTTCCCTTCGACAGCATTTGGGTATGCCCCTGCGGCGTAGCCAAATAACTCGCTTTCAACCACATCATCAGGCATTGAGGCGCAATTTAAGCCTAAAAATGGCTCTTTGCCTCTGGCACTGTATAAGTGACAAGCTTTAGCTAAAATATCTTTCCCTGTTCCTGTTTCTCCCACCAGCAACAATGGTTCATCCAACATCGCAATGCGTTTTGCACGTTCGACGACATTTGACATCACAGGGCTCACAGCAATGATTTGCTCAAATCCGCTATTATCCACGTCTACCACTTGCTGACGTTGCTTATCCAAAATAGCGACCGACTTAAGCAGCAAAACAGCCCCTGTACAATGGGATTTACCCGTTTCATCCGCTAAAATAATTGGAGTGACCTGCATCAAATAGTCTTGGCCTTTGATCGTCACTTTTTCACTGTATGGTTCTGGAGATTCACGTTCAAACCAACGCACTAAGCCATTATTTCCAATCAGCTGAGAAAACGTTTTTTCCCGTATTTTGGTTTCATCATAACCAAATAACTGCAATGTCATTGGATTAACCAATTCTATATTTAACTTATTATCGATAGATAAAACCGCTTCAGGGAATGAATTCAATAATGCCCATACTGCTTTGTGTTCACGTTCTGATGGCATAAAAAAGATGCGACGTACATCCAACACGCCATTAATTCGACGTATTTCAGCCATCAACGAGCTAAATACCTGAAAATCGACAGGCGTAAAATTAAGGTAGATGCGACGCTGTGGGGATATTTCAATGCCTTTAAGATCAATATTTTGTAGAACTAAAAGATCAAGCAATTCACGCGTTAAACCAATTCGGTCTTGGCAAGTCACTTCGAGGCGCATTGGGAGGAAACCTTATTAAAAAGTCGATTTGATGGGATTATTTTAACGTTAATCGCAATGAGAAGACAGTGTTTGTGTCACAAATTGTTGACACACTGTAACTCAATTAAAATTAACCGAATAAAATGGCACGCAAGCCCACTTTTCATTCATTTTAGGAGGGGGTTATCTACAATATTAATAAATAATGCTGCAGAGTGAGCAAAAACTGTCAACTCACCCTGCCATCGAAAAAACCTTAGCTTTTTGCCTTTTTATTTGGAATAACGCTCTTTAACTGACCAATTAACTGATGGCGAAAATCAGCCAGTCGTGGCTTATTTTCAATCCAAGGTAACGGTCGGCACAGTTCCATAGCCTTAATCCCTAAGCGCGCCGTTAATAACCCAGCTCCAATTCCTTGTGCCGCACGGGTAGATAACCTAGCAGTAATATCTTGCGATAACCAATCCATTCCAACTTCACGAATAAGTTCTGAAGCTCCCGCAAATGCAATATTTATCAATACCATACGAAATAATCGAATACGGCTATAATAACCTAACTCAATACCATAAATTGCCGCAATACGGTTAATTAATCGAATATTCCGCCAAGCAATAAACGCCATATCGACAATCGCTAATGGGCTCACCGCAATCATAATGGCGGATTCAGCACTACAGCGGCTAATTTCTTTTCGTGCTTGTTCGTCAAGGATTGGCTGAACCATCCGACTATATAATTCAACCACTTCGCGGTCATTATGCGAGTCATGTAGCATACTTTGCCAACGTTGAACTGCGGGATGTTGCGCAGACAATGCTGACTGTTTAGCTAATTTTACACAGAAGTCTTTCCCCTTTCCCATGCCATGGCTATGCAGTAATTCACGAGCAAAATCCCGTTCCTCCGCACGTTCACGCAATTTATATAAACGACGCCATTCCCCGACAATAGAACCTGCTCCTGCAATAACAATCAAGCCACCTGCTGATGCTGTGCCTAATGCTGTCCAATCTTGCATCACCCATGATTGATGGATCCAAATGCCCAACTGAGCAACTACGCTAACAGCGAAGATCCCCGCTGCTGTCCCGATAAGCTTACGCCAAAAAGAACGCTTAGGTTTTAACGCTTCATTAATCAGGCTTTCAACTTCCCCATCTTGGGCTTCTTGCTCCATGTCTAATTCGATAGGCGTAAAATTGTCAAATTCCTGGTCATCAAAGACATGTGCTTGTTTCAGTTTTTCTGCAGTTTCTTTAGTCATGCCATCAGCAAAATCAAGGCGTTGTTTTATTGGTTCATTCATTTTAGTTTATCTCCCAACAAAAATTCTAACGCGCTATCCATGCGTATATGGGGTAAGGGTTGGTCAATCGGTGTTGGTTGTGGCCTAAAGTTTTCAAATTGAAAACCTTGCTGTTGCCAAAATTGTTCCGTCGGTAAACGTTTAGGCACTTCTCCAGGGTAAAACGTTAATGGTTGCCCATCGCTTAAACGGTCACCTTTTAATGCAGGCAACTTTTCTCCTTTATAATCCACAATGCCACTTTTTGTTGCTTGAATGGAAGCTAGTCCCATACAATCCATACTAATACCTTCAAATGCAGCATGTTGCCACGCTTCTTGTACCAATTGTTGCAGTAAAGACACTAAATTCGCATGTTGATCAGGGGTGACGTGGTCAGATTTACTCGCAGCGAATAACAGCTTATCAATACATGGGGAAAATAAACGACGCAGTAACGTACGTTTCCCATAATGAAAACTACGCATTAATTGCGTCAGAGCCATCCGCATATCATTAAACGCTTCTGGCCCACTATTTAATGGCTGCAAGCAATCAACAAGGACAATTTGACGATCAAACCGTTGAAAATAGTCGCGGTAAAACCCTTTTACCACATGTTCACAGTAATATTGATAACGCTGTTGTAATGCACCAAAGTTAGTATTCTTTCCTGCTTGAGCCAAGGTTTTTAACCCATATTTTGCCACATTTGGCCAAGGGAAAAATTGTAAGGCTGGAGCACCATCCAATTCCGCAGGTAAAACAAAGCGGCCTGGCTGAATAAAATGTTGCCCTTGTGCTTTGCATTCAACTAAATACTGCGTATAGGCTTTAGAAATTTCAGCCAATAAATTTTCATCAACTGGCGCTAATGGGTCACATCGTTCACATAGGGCTAACCAATCTTGGGCTAAATGCGCCCTTTTCCCCTTGATCAGTATATTCATTTGCTCTGACCAATCGATAAAACTGAGATCTAACATCGGTAGATCTAGCAACCATTCACCTGGGTAATCAACAATTTCTAAATATAGGGATGAATTATCAACAAAATGGCGCAAAAAAGAGTCATCAGAGCGATAATGTAATTTCAAACGAATTTCGCTGACACCACGGGTTGGTGTTGGCCACTCAGGGGGTTGACCATATAAGGATGCAATTCCTTCATCATAAGCAAAACGCGGTACAGATAAATCACGGTGAGGAATGCGTTTTACACCTAATAACCGCTTGTCTCTTGCCGCTGAAAAAAGTGGCAAGCGAGCCCCTGTATTCACATTTAATAACTGATTAACCAGCGAAGTAATAAACGCAGTTTTACCACTACGACTTAGCCCCGTTACTGCCAGTCTGACATGACGATCAACGCTTCGGTTCATCAAGTCCGTCAATTCATTTTGCAGGCGTTTCATGCTCCTCCCGAGACTTACCGTTAGAAATTACGCTTAAACTTACTTATTATTTTGCGCAATAATTTGGCATAAAACAAACTGTATTAGCTTAAACGTTTGATGAGCAGGTTAATTATCCATTTGCTGCTCAACAATTTGATGACTCTCCCTACTAGGCCTGCGGGGCCATATGTGAGTAAGAACACAAAAAGAAGCTTAAACGCTTTCGCTAAAATACGTTGTTTTGCATATTTTTTAATTTGCTGATGCGGTATGTTCGGCATATTGTGTACCCCAATTTCCTATACACAAAAATAAAAGGGATTTGGTCAAAACCTCACCCCTTTTTGTGATGGCTATATAATGATTATAAATCGCGGAATTTACTGTTTACAGTATAGGTGTCTGAAGTGACATAACGCTCAATTTGGCGTAGCTTCATTTCACCTGATTTCAGTTGCATATCGATCTGATTAATCAAGCTGCTAACTTCAGGACCAATATCTTGCTCAGATCGATACCCACTTGGTGCGGTTTCCACCACAAAACACATAACAATATAAAGAATTAATGTGATACCAAAGCTCACAAATAAAGCCAATACGGCCAGTGCCCTGACCAACGCAACAGGTAATTCTAAATATTCCGCAATACCAGAACAGACACCACCGAACACGCGTCTGTCTGACAAACGGTAAAGTTTACGGTTGCGAAGTTGAGTCATTATTTTTGCCTCCAATTCGGGTGTTCTGCATCCAAAATATCTTCAAGTGTCTTAATACGTTGTTGCATGCGCGAAGCTTGCTCAGCAAGTTGCATTAAACGCTGCACTTCATTTTCGGTTAGCTGGCTCCCCTGTCCGTTATTTTTTTTGCTGTAGTGCAACCACAACCAAACAGGCAGAACAAAAATAACAAAAATGATTAATACGAGAGACAGTAAAACGTAGCCCATCACATTTCCTTATCAATATGGTTAGTCTATTTGCCACTCTGGCACAAAACACCAAAGTGGCAAAATACAATTACTGGTCTTTATTAATTTTAGCTTTAAGTGCCGCTAACTGTGCGCTAATTTCATCATCCGCTTTAAGCTCAGCAAATTGCTGATCCAGTGATTTTTGTTTTCCAATACCATAACTTTGCGCTTCACCTTCCATATGGTCAATACGGCGCTCAAACTGCTCAAAACGAGCCATTGCCTCATCCATTTTACCACTGTCTAATTGACGGCGGACATTACGGCTAGATTGCGCAGCTTCCATTCGAACTACCATAGATTGCTGCTTCGCACGCGTCTCTTGCAATTTATTTTCTAATTCTGAAATTTCACCTTTTAAGCGAGTCAATGTTTCATCAACAATAATCAGTTCATGTTTTAATGTATCAACCATTGCACTGACTTTTTGCTTTTCAATTAACGCCGCACGCGCTAAATCTTCTTTGTCCTTGACCAGAGCTAATTCAGCTTTTTCTTGCCAATCTGCAACTTGTTTTTCGCCCATTTCGATACGGCGTTCTAAGCCTTTTTTCTCTGCTAACGTACGCGCAGACGTTGAGCGAATTTCAACTAACATGTCTTCCATTTCCTGAATCATCAGGCGGATCATTTTTTGCGGATCTTCAGCTTTATCTAGCAGTGAAGCGATATTTGCATTAATGATGTCGGCAAAACGTGAAAAAATACCCATTATTTATTTCCTCTTGATGGATTTATCATTTCTGCAGCGCCTGACCTGATGTGGCTTCCAGCCAATCTGACGCTCCGTAAGTGAAACAATTTATTTTATGATACTCAATCTTTGGTACATCTTTCTTACTACTTCTTACCTATAACTTAGCAACCTACGTGCCAACTTTTTAAATTTTAAATAATCAATTGATTTTATTATGTTTAATAAAAAATCTTTACATCAAGCAGGTTTCGTTTATAGTTAAACTATCGGTCAAATAAACCAATTATTGGTAAATATAACCATGAAACAGACTAATGATACGATCCTCGGAGTTTCTAGTAATTTTTTAGATGTTCTCGAGCAAACATCCGAACTTGCTCAATTAAACAAACCTGTACTCGTCATTGGTGAACGTGGTACAGGTAAAGAATTGATAGCAGACCGCTTACATTACCTTTCTCCCCGTTGGCAAGAAGCCTTTATCTCTCTCAACTGCAGTGGACTCAATGAGAATTTACTGGATTCTGAACTATTCGGCCACGAAGCAGGTTCATTTACGGGTGCACAAAAGCGCCATCAAGGGCGTTTTGAACGCGCAGACAAAGGCTCATTATTCCTTGATGAACTCGCTACTGCGCCAATGTCAGTGCAAGAAAAGCTATTAAGAGTCATCGAATACGGTGAATTAGAACGTGTTGGGGGTAGCCAATCTCTGCGAGTTGATGTGCGTTTGATTTGTGCGACCAATGCCAATTTACCTGAGCTCGCCAAGCAAGGCAGATTTCGTGCCGATTTGCTCGATAGGCTTGCATTTGATGTCATCCGTATTCCTCCCCTACGCGAACGTCAGCCAGATATCTTATTATTAGCAGAACACTTTGCCATTTTAATGTGTGGGGAGTTAAAACGTTCGCATTTTACAGGATTTACACCTGACGCAGAGCAAGCATTATTGCAATACCCTTGGCCAGGAAATGTGCGAGAATTGAAAAATGTCATTGAGCGTTCAGTATACCGCCATGGAGATCAAGCGACTCCCGTCAACACCATTATTTTCAACCCATTTGGCGAAAAGCTAGCTGAGTTACATGAGACACCCACTAGCAAGGTTGACGTCGTGCCCGCACATTGCACTCTGCCAACACTCCCTTGTGATTTGCGACAATGGCAGCAACAGACTGAAAAACAGCTACTTGAACGTGCTCTCATCGCGAGTCACTACAATCAACGCAAAGCGGCCCAATCCCTATCCCTAAGCTATGATCAATTGCGAGGATTGGTAAAAAAATATCAAATTGAAAATGAATAGATATACCTAAAACAATATTCAGCGATATTGTTTTAGGTATTTACTCTCCTAATTTTTTAATTAATATTCAGAGAGTATTTTTTCTTACTAAATATTTCAGTACTTTCAGTGTTTCTATTAATGTAATTACGTATTTACTCATAATAACAAATCATTATCCGATGCTTATTGAAATACGATTATTCACTTTTCATTTTACACCTTAATAAAAATATAATATTCATATAGTTCTATAACTAAAGCTCATTGACCAAACAAAAATTAACAATGAAAATCAGCATAAAGAAAACATTAGCGTTTTATTTATATACATTCGTTTTATCCAAATAGTTTATGATTTTATTTTTAATTCTTTATTCAAAGACGGAAATCATGTGGATATAAAACCTTTTTTCAATTTTTTTTATTTATTTTTACATATTGACATAATTCCCCACAACGAAAAATATATTTATATGGTATTTATGTTAATACTATTGCATAGCACAAGGAGCTTATTATGAAAAAACTAAACATATTTGCTATCCCTTGGTTGCTCCTAGGGATGTCTGCTATGACCCATGCCGAATCATTGATGCGTACATTTAGCTATTGCGATGCTTCTTTTTTTAAAAAAATAAATGAATACCCTGTACTTGAAGATATTTCAAAAACACTAAAACATACAAACATTAATGATAGCCCTTCACTTTCAGTTGACCTTCATTTTTCGCCAACAGGTTTTGTCACCTTTAACCGTTTTTTTGTTAGCCACAGTGACTTCGATAAGTATGATAATTTTACTTATATGGGGATGCGTGGGCAGTATTATTTTTGGGGGTTTGAAACAACACAAAGTCTTGATGAAGTCATCCGCTATACATCCTCAAAAATTAGCATTCTAAAAATAGGCAATAGCTATATTTATGCACCAATGATTAGACACAGCTTAGACGAAAAATGGGTATTTAATGAATATGCAGCTCAAAACTATGGGTTAAAACCTTATTCCGCGGAAAAAATGATGATTATCGAGAAAGATGAAAAACGCGGTGTCGTCCGCTTTTTATGTACACTACAAGGTAATGTTACAGAAGATGATTTAAAATTTGTTGGTTTAGACAAGCCTGCTCAGCCATAATAGTCATAAAATGACAAGCCGTAGACTTTTCTTATAAAAAGTACAAAAAAAAGCCAGCACCCAAGCTGGCTATCAAATAAAACACTGGAAGCAATGTGAGCAATGTCATGCCTTGTCACTATAGGTATACACCTAAGTGACAAAGCGAATGATAATAGTTATCAGTGTCATTTGTAAAGCTTTTTAATGCGATTTTTTCTCATTCAGACATACTTCAATGATAAACATCATAATTTTATTATTATCAGTTTTATCTAGATGGCTTTTCGTTCAGCGTTAACGTCAAATTTTTGCTTATACCCTGTTTGCTCTTTTTTACGCTACAATAGGTCAATTCAGGTTAACGATATCAGTGTTATGCGCCGACTAACTCTTTGCTTTTTATTTCTCATTCTTACATCTGCCAATGCGCTCAGTAACCAAGAGCGGTTTACAGATATTGTCGCTAATGAAGTCCCTGCAGATATTCGCCAGAAAGGTTTCATTTACTGTGTGAATGGGATTGTGACAACTTTTAACCCTCAACTCGTCAGTAGTGGGTTAATCGTTGATCCGCTAGGCGCACAAATTTATGACCGCTTACTGGATGTCGACCCATTTACATATCGTCTCATTCCAGAACTCGCTGAACGCTGGGAAGTGTTTGATAATGGCGCGACCTATCGTCTTTACCTAAGAAAAGATGTTAAGTTCCAAGAAACACCTTGGTTTACCCCTTCACGCAATATGAACGCAGATGATGTGGTTTTTAGCTTTGCTCGGATGTTTGAAGTTAACCATCCTTATCATTATATTAATGGTGGTCGTTATCCTTACTTTGATAGCCTGCAATTTGCCAGCAGTGTACAAAGCATTCGCAAAATTAATAATTACACCGTGGAATTTCGCCTAAATTCCCCTGATGCATCATTCTTATGGCATTTAGCGACTCACTACGCCCCCATTCTCTCGGCTCAATATGCTGACTCGCTATCAAGTGTTAATCGCCAAGAATTGATTGATTGGCGCCCCATTGGTACAGGGCCATTTAAGCTAGATGACTACCAAGCCGGCCAATTTGTTCGCTTGCTAAGAAATGATCATTACTGGAAAGGCCAGCCACGTATGGAAGAAGTCGTGATCGATATGGGCGCTGGAGGCACAGGACGTATTTCAAAGCTGCTCACAGGGGAGTGTGATGTGTTAGCTTACCCTGCTGCGAGTCAACTAAAAGTCCTACGAGATGACCCTCGCCTGCGCATCTCCATGCGTTCAGGGATGAATATTGCCTATTTGGCATTTAATACAAGCAAGCCGCCGCTGGATCAACTCAAAGTTCGTCAAGCGATTGCTTACGCCATTAATAATGAGCGACTGATGCAATCGATTTATTATGGCACCGCAGAAACAGCCGCATCAATCTTACCACGTGCATCTTGGGCTTATGATAACCAAGCTAAAATTACAGATTACAACCCTGAACTTTCCAAGCAAATGCTACAAGATATGGGGTTAGAAAATCTGAAATTAGATTTGTGGGTGCCTATTGCCTCACAATCGTATAATCCAAGCCCATTAAAAATGGCAGAGCTTATTCAAGCAGACTTAGCCCAAGTTGGCATCACCATGAATATCCGCTCAGTAGAAGGCCGCTTCCAAGAGAATCAGCTAATGGATAGAACTCACGATATGACATTAGCAGGTTGGACAACAGACAGTAACGACCCTGATAGTTTTTTCCGCCCGTTACTCAGTTGTGCAGCAATTGGTTCACAAACTAACTTAAGCCATTGGTGTAACCCCATATTTGATGAAGTTCTGCATAAAGCACTACTGACCCAACAATTAGCCTCACGGATTGATTACTA
This sequence comes from Providencia sp. PROV129, assembly GCF_028482245.1. Taxonomy (NCBI): domain Bacteria; kingdom Pseudomonadati; phylum Pseudomonadota; class Gammaproteobacteria; order Enterobacterales; family Morganellaceae; genus Providencia; species Providencia sp. PROV129. Next base: position 91,080 of record NZ_JAMPQD010000006.1, on the reverse strand, counting down.
CCATCAAGCTCAGCAAATTTTAGGTGAGGACTTACCTATTTTACCATTAGCCTATTCATTACGATTACAAGCTTATCGTTATGATATGAAAGGACTCGTGATCAGTGCCTTTGGTAATACTTCATTTGCAGGGGTATATCGTGAAATGGAACAAAAACCGAAAGTGGCACCGAAAAAACAAGGGGGGCAACCATGATTATTTACTCATTGCGCCGCTTTTTGTTATTACTGGTTACCGTCTTCTTTTTGTCATTGGTCAGTTTTAGCCTGAGCTACTTCACCCCTAATGCCCCGCTCAGCGGTGCCTCACTCTTAGATGCCTATATTTTCTACTTTGACGGTTTATTGCATTTTGATTTTGGTGTGTCCAGTATTAATGGTGAACCTATTACCGAACAACTTAAAGACACATTTCCTGCCACAATGGAGTTGTGCATTTTGGCATTTATTTTTGCTTTAACAACAGGTATCCCCCTTGGCATTATTGCTGCATTTTGGCGTAACAAACCCGCAGATATTGCCATTAGTGTGTTTGCCTTACTGGGTTTTTCCGTTCCTGTATTTGTTTTAGCTCTGGTACTGACTTTATTTTTCTCATTACATCTTGGCTGGCTTCCAGTTTCAGGCCGTATTGACCTATTATATAACCTAAAACCAGTCACTGGTTTTGCACTAATTGATGCATGGCTCTCTGAATCACCTTATCGTAAAGACATGATAATCAATGTGTTAGAACATATGATTTTACCTGTACTCACCCTCGCCTTAGCGCCAACGACTGAAGTCATTCGCTTAGTGAGAAACAGCACTGAAGAAATTGCAAGTGAAAACTATATCAAAGCTGCGGCTATCCGCGGGCTTTCTCGCCTTAAAATAATTCGCCGTCATATTTTTCATAATGCTATTCCCCCCATAATACCAAAGCTGGGTCTGCAATTTTCCACTATGCTTACACTCACCATGGTTACTGAATTAGTGTTTAACTGGCCAGGGCTTGGACGTTGGCTTGTCACTGCTATCCGACAAGAAGACTACTCCGCAATCTCTGCAGGTGTTATGTTAATTGGCGCACTCGTCATTACTGTCAACGTGTTATCCGATATTTTAGGCGCAATGATGGACCCGTTAAAACATAAGGATTGGTATGTCCTCAGATAATTTTTATCGTGAACAGAAAATGCCATCCCCTGCGCGGGTGGTATGGAATTTATTTTCATCAGACATCGTTTCGATGGTTGGCTTTTTTGGTGTGCTATTTTTGCTTATTTTGTGTTTTATCGGTCCTTATCTCGCACCTTACGCCTTAGATCAACAATTTTTAGGGTATCAATTAACGCCACCATCGTGGTCACATTACGGTGAAGTTGCTTTCTTCTTCGGCACAGATGATCTTGGCCGTGATATTTTAAGCCGCTTATTAATCGGGACTAAATCGACTTTTGGCTCTGCAATCCTTGTCACTTTTATTGCCACTGTTATCGGTTTAGTTCTAGGCTGCCTTGCAGGAATGACGAAAGGGTTAAAATCTGCCGTATTTAATCATATCCTCGACACTCTCTTATCTATCCCATCCTTACTGTTAGCGATTATTGTTGTCGCATTTATGGGAGCAAGTCTTGAAAATGCCATGTTGGCCATCTGCCTTGCATTGATACCGCGAATGGTAAGAACAATTTACGTTGCGGTGCATGATGAGTTAGACAAAGAATATATCGTTGCTGCCCGCCTTGATGGCGCATCTAACATTTTTATTTTGTGGTATACCGTATTACCGAACATTACCCCTATCTTAGTCACGGAATTAACCCGTGCGCTATCTATCGCTATTCTTGATATTGCCGCTTTAGGTTTTTTAGATTTAGGCGCACAGTTACCCTCTTCGGAATGGGGAGCCATGCTAGGTGATACCTTAGAATTGATTTATGTTGCCCCTTGGACAGTAATTTTACCTGGGGTCGCTATCATGATAAGTGTTTTATTTGTAAACTTACTAGGTGACGGATTACACCGAGCCATCAATGCGGGGGTTGAATAATGCCGCTCTTAGACATCCGCAATTTAACGATTGAGTTTATGACTGCCAACGGCCCTGTCAAAGCCGTTGACCGTGTCTCTATGACACTTTCTGAAGGTGAAATTCGCGGTTTAGTCGGTGAGTCTGGCTCAGGGAAAAGCTTGATTGCCAAAGCCATTTGTGGCGTAACAAAAGATAACATCCGTGTTACTGCCGACCGCTTTCGCTTCCAAGATATTGACTTATTAAAGCTTAGCCCCCGCAAGCGCCGTAAGTTAATTGGCCACAATATTTCGATGATATTCCAAGAACCACAATCGTGCTTAGACCCTGCAGCTGACATAGGTAAACAGCTCATTCAATCCATTCCTGGTTGGACTTATAAAGGCCGCTGGTGGCAACGTTTTAACTGGAGAAAACGTCGTGCAATTGAGCTTTTGCATCGGGTTGGTATTAAAGATCATAAAGATATCATGCACAGCTATCCTTATGAGCTAACAGATGGTGAGTGCCAAAAAGTCATGATAGCGATTGCTATCGCTAACCAACCTCGCTTGTTAATTGCAGATGAACCCACAAATGCCATGGAATCCACTACACAGGCACAGATTTTCCGCCTGCTAGATAAGCTGAATCAAAATAATAACATGGGGATTTTGCTAATCAGTCATGATATGGAAATGATGTCAAAATTAGTAGACCGCATTAATGTTTTATATTGTGGACAAACCGTGGAAAGTGCGACACCTGAAGATATCTTACAGCGACCACGCCACCCTTATACCCAAGCTTTGATTCGATCTATTCCTGATTTTGAAAGCCCAATCCCCCATAAAGGCCGTTTAAATACCTTGCCTGGCGCAATTCCATCATTAGAACATTTACCTATTGGCTGCCGGCTTGGGCCACGTTGTCCTTATGCACAGCGCACCTGTATTGAAGCCCCACAGCTACGTAATATCAAAAACCATTTAGTGGCTTGCCATTACCCACTCAATACTGAGGAGCAACCCTAATGGAAACGTTATTGGAAGTCCGTAATCTAACAAAAACCTTTCGGTTTCGTGAAGGTTTGTTCCACCGCCACGAACTGCAAGCCGTTAAGCCGATTAGCTTTAATTTACAAGCAGGCCAGACCCTGGCAATTATTGGAGCTAATGGTTCAGGAAAATCAACATTAGCCCGAATGCTCTCTGGGGTTGTAGAACCCACCAGCGGAGATATCATGATCCGCGGACAGCGTCTAAATTTTGGTGATTATAGTTACCGTAGTCAACGTATCCGTATGATCTTCCAAGACCCTAGTACCTCGCTGAACCCTCGACAACGTATCGGCCAAACATTGGAGTTACCGTTAAAACTAAATACAGATTTAACAGGTATAGAGCGTGAAAGGCGAATTATCCAAACGTTGCGCCAAGTCGGATTGTTAGCAGATCACGCAGAATATTACCCACATATGCTAGCGTCAGGGCAAAAACAACGTATCGCCCTTGCTCGCGCGCTTATTTTACAACCCGAAATTATCGTGGCGGATGAAGCACTGGCCTCACTTGATATGTCCATGCGCTCGCAAATTATTAACTTAATGTTAGACTTACAAGCCAAACATGACATCGCTTATATCTATGTAACTCAACACCTTGGGATGATGAAACATATCAGTGATAAAATGCTTGTGATGGATAAAGGCGAGGTTGTGGAGCGTGGCAATACAGCAGAAGTACTTGCCGCTCCACTTCACGATGTGACCCGCCGTTTAATTGAGAGCCACTTTGGCGAACCTCTGTCAATTGATGCGTGGCGGCAAGACCTGTAACCTCTAGCTACTTTCTATAAAATTGTACAACACTAAATGATAGTCTATGGATTAAAGAGGAAAGGGAAAAGGAATGAGCATTCAAATAGATATGGTACGTATCAGTAATTTTCGTGGCATTTCAAACCTTTAAAATACTCAAAAAGCAGCTGCATATGCATTACAAGGCATAGCCGAAATACACGCATTAGATGATGAAAACATAGAAGCATTATCTGTTATCAATACAATTACAAATTTGACTGCAAGTCGTTTCGATAAGAATATTGAAGGAGAAATCACCCTAGATAAAATGGTTATAATTGCAAGAAATCGTTTTATTTTTCGCCAGTTACCCTAAACAGCGAATGATGCCTTGGGGAGATCAAAAACATCAACAAAAATCCCGCTTTCTCATTGAAATTGAACCTTAGCTACTTGGTTAAGGAATATCATTATCTCCTTAACCAACATACTTATGACAAAGTAACCTTAACTAGCCACTGTGACGTTCGCCTTAATATGTTTAAGGTGAACGACAATCGTAAAGGTGACAATCACTAATAAAGACCACGCTCCCCATTTGCCCGCATGCACCATTGACCATGCACCAATTTGGTTGGGATACTGCCAAACACCGAAAAAAGTCCCAAAATTTTCGGCTAGCCAAATAAAAAAACCGATTAACATAAAGGCAAGTAATAAAGGCATTTTGCGCTCTTTATCAAGTGGAGTATAAAAAACCACACTCCGTGCATACAAACCAAAAATAAAGGCGGTTAAATACCAACGATAATCGTCAATATAATGATGGCTAAAAAAATTAATATAAATCGCCAGTGCGACACACGTTGCCATCCAATAGGGTGGGTAATGTTCAATTCTAACTTTAAAAAAACGCCATGATTGAATAATGTAACTCCCCACAGCAGCATACATAAACCCCGTAAATAAAGGAACCCCCCAAAGTTTAGTCAATGCTGCATCGGGATATTGCCATGACGCTATAGTTGCGGACGTTTTAAATAACTCCATCATAAATCCGACCAAATGAAACACACAAATCGCCTTTAGTTCATCCCATGTTTCTAATTTTGACCACACTAATATGGCCTGAAATACGACAGCAAAAATCAGCAAGGCATCATAACGGGGTAATCCTAAAATACCTTTTGCGGGCACTAAAAATAGTGCTAAAAAGAAAAAACCAGCGAATAAACAAGAACGTGCATTGATAAGGCCAAAAAACCAAAATTCTAAAATAAAACGTTTAATGCCACGACTATTACTTGGCGTATGTGCCATGAGTTTTTGGTCTAATTTACCTAAAAATTTGAGCTTATGACTCATACTCCCCATTTATTCACTCACTTATTATTTAAATTTATTATTAATTTTTATGTGCCAATAAGTGAAGAATTTTATCAAATTAGTTTTTAATTCGATAAGGTAACTATCTTAAATCTCTTTGATTTTTTTCATTTTCAGTATGAATATCCAAATCTACGCGACAAGGCATTATTCACACTCCTTTTTATTTAAATTCACCTTTTATGGCATAACTCGCACCCGATGGCAATTTGCTAACAGAAAGTAGTGATATACTTAACAAGAGAGATTTTTATTTGCTAATTATTACCCATTTCAAAACTTAGGAGTCCTATGATGAAATTGTATTACGCTCCCGGTGCTTGTTCTCTTTCTCCACATATTATTTTGCGTGAAACTGGATTAGATTTCTCGATTGAACGTGTAAACATCAAAGAGAAAAAAACAGAGAAAGGTGAAGATTTCTTAGCAATAAACCCGAAAGGCCAAGTTCCTACTCTAGTGTTAGATAATGGGGATCAACTTACTGAAGGTGCTGTTATTGTTCAGTATCTTGCAGACCAAAAACCAGATAGAAATCTGATTGCTCTTGCTGGCTCAATGAAACGCTACCATCAAATGGAAGCGTTAAATTTCATCTCAACAGAACTTCATAAAAACTTCTCGCCTTTATTTACCCCTGGAACACCTGAGGATTATAAAGAAACAGCTCGCAAAGTATTATTGAATAAATTCAAATATGCTGACTCCGTATTAGCAAAGCAGGCGTTCTTTGCTGGCGACAATTTTAGCGTAGCAGATGCCTATTTATTTACAGTTAGTGGATGGGCAAAACACGTTGGCTTAGATTTATCAAGCTTAACGCATTTACAAGATTACATTACTAAAGTTGCAAAACGCCCGAATGTCCAAGAGGCACTAAAAGCAGAAGGTTTAATCTAAGATTTCAATCATAGCGCCCTAAAACTAGGGCGCTATTTTATTTCTAGTCAAAAACAGATAAATCAGTCTACCTGAGTGGCACAAAACTTGTGTTCTGGATTAACCATTTTATCTTGAGCTGCCACCAGTTGCAGTTCGTACTCACCCATTTCTTTTGTTTTAATCATTACTTCATAAACTGCAGCTGCAACATGTTCTAGTCCTTTATTAAGGGGTTCACCTTTTAATAAATTCACTAGCATCAAGCCACTCGTCAAATCGCCCACCCCTACAGGTTGCTTCTCGCCGAAATCAACTAATGGACGACTAACATGCCAGCTATGCTCCGCAGTAACCAAAATCATTTCAAAACGATCAGCCCTATAGGCTGCACGGCTCAAATGTTTCACAAGAATAATTTTGGGACCTTTATGACAAAGTTCTCTTGCTGCGCCAATGGCCTCTTCTACCGTCTTGATTGTTCTACCTGCGAGTGTTTCTAATTCAAGTAAGTTTGGTGCAATAACATCACTTGCCGCCAATGCTCTTTCACATAAGAATTCAGCAACGCCAGGAGCAACAATACAGCCTTTCTCAGGATGCCCCATTACTGGATCACAAAAATACAGGGCTTGTGGATTGGAAGCTTTCACTTTTTTCACGATCGCAAGTATATCGTCACCTTGTTCCGCGGAACCGATATAACCACTTAATACGGCATCACAGATTTCAAGTTTATGAATTTTAGCAAGCCCTTCAACAATGTCTGTTAAATGCTGAGCAGGAAATACGGTTCCCGTCCATTGAGGGTATTGCGTGTGATTAGAAAATTGTACGGTATTGAGTGGCCACACATCTACGCCCATACGGCACATAGGGAATGCAGCAGCACTGTTTCCTGCATGGCCGAAAACAACATGGGATTGAATTGATAATACGCTTTTCATTAAGAACCCAGAGAATTGTTATATCGAATGAAGAGAAATCAGTGATTAGCCATTGCTAATATGAATATACCCCAAATAATTCAAATTGCATGTCGTCGAAAAGAGAAGATAACCTGATGAACATATATAAGCATGTCATCAAGCTAGCTAAGTTCAGTTAACACCCATGCAACTTGAAATATGACGAGTATAGCCTGGAAAACTCCCCAGGCTGATATTACAAAGGTTAGTCAGAGCTATTTCCAATTAATTAAGCAGTCGTTTTTCTTACCACGACGGATCAAGGTATAACGGCCAAACAAACGGTCTGCGTCTGTAAAGACATACATTGGCTCAGTCTGTTTTTGACCATTGATAGAAACCGCATTAGAGCTAATTGCTGTTCTTGCTTGCCCACGTGATGGCGTTAATTCTGAGTCAACTAATGCTTGTTGCAGGTCAGCACCCTCTTCTAAAGTGATGCATGGCATACCATCTTGTGCTAGTTGTTCAAGATCTGCTTCTGTTAAATCAGAAACCGCACCAGAGAACAAGCTTTCAGTAATGCGTTTAGCAGCCGCTAAACCCGCTTCGCCGTGAACTAATTTAGTCACCTGCTCCGCTAAAACGTATTGCGCACGTGGTGCTTTACCACTGTTTTTATCTTCTTCTTCCAGCGCGTTAATTTCATCGAGTTCCATGAAGGTGAAGAACTTGAGGAAGCGATAAACGTCTGCATCCGCAGTATTAATCCAGAACTGGTAGAATTTGTATTGGCTGGTTTTTTTCGGATCTAACCAAACTGCACCACCCTCAGTTTTACCGAATTTAGTCCCATCAGCTTTAGTGATCAGCGGAACGGTCATGCCAAACACTTGGTTTTGATGAAGACGGCGAGTTAAATCGATACCAGAGGTAATGTTACCCCATTGGTCGGAACCACCAATTTGCAGTTCTACACCCATTTCATGGTTCATATTTGCAAAGTCATAACCTTGTAATAGGTTATACGCAAATTCAGTGAAGGAGATACCAACATCATCACGGTTAAGACGTTGCTTAACGGATTCACGGTTAATCATTTGATTAACCGAAAAATGCTTACCAATATCACGTAAGAAAGTCAGTACATCCATTTTGCCAAACCAATCATAGTTGTTAGCAAGACGCGCACTGTTATCACCACAATCAAAGCTTAAAAATGGTGAAACTTGGTTACGGATTTTTTCTACCCACTCTTGAACGGTTTCTGCGGTATTTAATTTACGTTCAGTAGCTTTAAAGCTCGGATCACCAATAAGGCCCGTTGCGCCACCTACCAACGCCACAGGCTTGTGCCCGGCTAGTTGGAATCGTTTTAAACACAGCAAAGGAACCAGATGTCCCAAATGCAAGCTGTCAGCGGTAGGATCGAAACCACAATAGAGAGAGATAGGGCCCTGCGCCAGTCTCTCTGCTAACGCATCCTCATCCGTTACCTGGGCAACGAGGCCCCGCTCTTGCAATTGTTTAATCAGGTTATTGCTAGACATCAATGACTCCATCTGTTGTATTTTGTCTATCTACTTTAGTTTGAATGGCCAACGCGTTTTTGATGGATCTCACAAACGCGCCAGTATAATTTGTCAATTTTCTTAAACGAGTCTATAGCATAAAGCGCATATCAATTAAGTGCCAGCTAAAAAACATGATCCTAAGGGGCTAATCTATCAATTTTCCAGCCATCCCCTTCCCTTTGGTATAAAAAACGGTCATGTAGGCGGTGAGCACCACCTTGCCAAAATTCGACACTATCAAATACCACACGAAAGCCCCCCCAAAAACTCGGCAAAGGCACTTCTCCATTTTTAAACTTTTGTTTTAATTCTAAAAATTTACCTTCTAAAATTCCTCTTGCTGAAATTTTAGAAGATTGTTCAGATGCCCAAGCTGCAATTTGGCTATCTTTAGGCCGGCTGTGGAAATATTTAACTACCTCAATCGGATTTAAACGTTCAGCAACGCCCGTAAAGTTCACTTGACGTTCAAGTGGATACCATGGGAAGTGCAAACTTATTTTATTATTTTTTTCAAGGTGTTGTGCCTTACGACTTCCCATATTGGTATAAAATACTAAGCCCTTATCATCAAAATGCTTTAACAGTACTATCCGTTGATAGGGTTGCCCAGTTTCATCCACTGTCGCCACTGACATCGCAGTCGGGTCACTTAGTCGCGCCTCACACGCCTGTTTCATCCATAATTCAAAAAGGGTTAATGGGTTAGCAGTTAAGTCACTGCGTCGTAGACCGCCTTTTGTGTACTCACGACGAATAGAGGCGAGATCGACTTCACTTATCTCATTCATTTGATATCCTTTAATTCGATTATTTCTAGTCACTATTTTTAGGGTACACTGCACCTAAAACGGTTTCCCTTGTCGCGCCTGTCACTGAAGCAAGATTACCTGATAACCCAGCGACAGTACGTGCTGCTAACCAAGCAAACGCCAAAGCTTCCATATCATCACCACTAAGACCAAATTTATCACTTGCCGCTACTTCAATACCAGGTAACAGAGCTGATAAACGCTGCATCAAAAAGGCGTTTTTAGCGCCTCCACCACACACAATTAGCCGCTCACTTCCACCACATAATAAAACTTGTTCAGCAATAGAAGCTGCGGTGAGCTCACACAGTGTGGTTTGTACGTCCTGGGCAGATATTGAAGGGAACGCGACTAAATGTTGTTCTAGCCATTGCATATTAAAATATTCACGCCCTGTACTTTTTGGCGATGACCGTTTGAAGTAAGGATCATTCATCATGTTTTTAAGTAACAAATTATCAATATGACCCTGACTAGCCCATTCACCATCATTATCAAACGACTTTTGCTTAATACGCCAAGTCCAAGTATCCATTAGCATATTACCTGGCCCTGTGTCATAGCCTTTTACATAAGCGCCTGGTAATAACGCTGTGATATTCGCTATCCCACCAATATTTAAAACAATACGTTTTTCAGTTGGATGGCCTAAAACGGCTAAGTGGAAAGCAGGCACTAAGGGAGCACCTTGACCGCCATAAGCCATATCCCGACGCCTAAAATCACCAACAGTCGTGATCCCTGTTAACGCTGCAACACGATTATTATCACCAAGTTGCATAGTAAATGGCTGTTCTCCGTCAGGTTCATGCCAAACTGTCTGCCCATGGCACCCAATTGCAATGATATCTGCCGAAGTTAACCCTGTTTTTACCAATAATTGATTAATCGCGTCTGCATAAAGTGAACCTAATTCGCGGTCTATCTTACCAATTTCAGATAGTGTTGTTTCTTGGCCTTGGCAGATGTTTAAAATTCTTTTTTTCAAGTCAATTGGAAATGTGACACTCAAACTGGACTGTTCTGCAACAAATTTATCGCTAATTGCGGCGAGAACAACATCAACTCCATCGAGACTAGTTCCTGACATAACCCCTATGTAACGACCTGACTTAATCATCATTCTTGTTCCTTCAGAGTGTACATTCGCTTTCAATTTCAGTTATTAAAGATTGTGCTTTGAAGGAGAATTTTGTCAACAATTCGATGTGATTTCTCGTGCTGCTTCGCAGGAATAATAAATATTTATTTTTAGAGCAGAAATTGCTTTACAACCTAAATAAAAATGGCGTTTTTTAAAATATGGATTTAAAATTCTAAACATAATGTTTTGCAATAAAATAATCTGCTAAACATGAAAGTGTTTCAATTTTAAACAGGCACTATTCGGATGCGTTTTAGCTATCAATGCGAAAGACATTCATAAAATGACTGTTCGTGAGGTATGTTTAACAAAGCGTGCCTTACTCAATGAAATATTGTTGAATTTGAGATATTTTACCTAGTGTTTACACTCTATTTAAATCAGAATCAGTATTCTAACCATCGCTTTAAATACCATTATTTTGATAGTTGTTGTGTTGATGGTGAAAACAAATATACGATGCTATGTTAGTGCCACAAACAGCAAATCTCATAGGAGTTATTATGCTTAAGAAAGTTTTTGTAGGTGTTGTTGCAGTTGCAGCGTTATCAGGCTGTGTCAATACCAGTACACTTTCTGGTGATACTATTTCGGCCAATGACGCAAAACAGGTTCAAACTGTGACCTATGGTACTGTTTTGAACGCTCGCCCTGTGACTATTCAAGCTGGTGAAGATGGTAATGTCATCGGTGCAATTGGTGGTGCAGTTCTAGGTGGCTTATTAGGTAATACCATTGGTGGTGGTACAGGAAATACTCTTGCAACTGCAGCGGGTGCTATTGCTGGTGGTCTAGCTGGGCAACAAGCGCAAGGCGCCTTAAATAGAAGCCAAGGTGTTCAACTAGAGATCCGTTTAGACAGCGGTAAAAATATTGTTGTTGTACAAAAACAAGATCCTAGTACATTTCGTAATGGCCAACGTGTCATGATTGCAAATAGCGGAAATACAGTTACAGTATCCCCTCGCTAATTTTGTCATATTAATGATTAAAGCATGTTCACCGACGACAATGTCGGTGAACATCACTTATCATCTGCCATTCAATAACATTCAACTATCTATCACATATAGTATTATCTTCATTGATTAACTAATGATGCGCACGTTAATCTTTAGATTATTTGTGTATAAACTAAAAAGACTGACTTATTTTTCCTGCGCAACATTGATGCATGTTGATATTACCATAAACGTATTTTTCTATTCTAAGTACTGAATTCCATATTAAACTAGTTAATGACATATTTTTTAACCAATATGATTAAACCCCTTTCCTATTCACAATAGTTATGGCACATTAAAATTGATCTATTGAAATAATATCACTCATGACTTTAATGATTAAAGCAAAAGTATATAGGTTATATATATATGCTGTTCAAACTATTTAAAGCTACGCTTGGCTAATAAACATAACAAACCAAATAATTACAAATCCATTTGTTATTCATGATATAATATAAATATCATGAATCATTCTGTAAGCGAATAATATTCCTTTCAAGCTTTAATAAAAGTTGAGACAGTAGGTCAAGCTCCTCTTGGTTAATGTTACTTAATATTTCAATTCGCGTATTGTTAATCACTTGATCAACTGTTTTAATAAATGGCTCTGATTCCTCAGTTAGTTTGATTCTTTTTGCACGTCTATCATTTGCACAAGTATGCCTTGAAATGAGTTTTTTTTCCTCTAACTGGTCTAATGTTCTGACGAGCGACGGCTGCTCAATTCCTATGGCTTTCGCCAGTTGGATCTGTGATTGTTCAGGTGGTAGCTGGCTAATATTATGTAGTGTAACCCAATGAGTTTGCGTTAGTTTTAGTGGTTTTAATCGATGGTCAATTAATGCTCTCCACATGCGAACTACACGTGATAGCTCTGTCCCTATTTGTGATTCCAATTTACCCTCCTTTTATATAATTATAATGTCTAAAAAATATACCAGACTCATATTATTTTTTAAATTATATATTAATTTCCTTTTATGTTTACAACTTTTTATTGACGTAAAAGCTAACAAATACCTATTTGTAGTGATATCTCCATCAGCTTAAAGTGATATGTATCAGGTTAATACTTATCTATTTTAAATTGGAAAGTCTACTCAGGAAAATACCATAATCTATAAACTTTCTTACTAATAAGAATAGCTGGAGTCTTCTTTTGGATCTATCTATTTTAGTCTTTATGGTAATTACCAGAAACAATAGAAAATACAACTTAATATAACTCATTAAAAAACAAAACAATATAGTTAATCTTAAAAATATTCGATATGAAATTCATTTTAATTCAAGCATATTAAATTTTAATAAATAAAATTTAATTGAAATGTAAACACGGAAACTAATAAAATTAAAATAATTATAAATGAATTAATTTAGATGAATTAATTTAGATGAAAACTATATGATTAAAATCAATCAACAATCTCCCAATGTTATTCATTAAAAAGTTGTTGCTGACTATCGATAACGTCACCTTGAACGACTTTTTTATTTATCGTTCTTAGATAGCGTTGGCGGCATAACCGAATGATATTGCGTTTTTCTGCATTCGAAAATTTTAACCAATTGAATCGTTCGTCACGAGTTCGATAGCAGCCTAGGCAATAACCTTGCTCATTCGTTTGGCAAATACTACGACAAGGGCTAGGAATGTCAAAAAACTCAAGTTGTTCAGCCATCGCTTCCCCTTCAACTGTAAAAACTATCGTAAAGGTATGATATACTCTTAAAAACTGAGTATTACCACTATTTGACCAAAAAATAAACTGCTATCGCTGTATTTAGCAATTTAACCACGTTATATTAATAGTTAATAGGTAAATCGATTCAGAAATGTTGAGTAAATTTTAAGAGGGTTATATGCGCTTACTTCATACCATGTTACGTGTTACTGATATGCAACGTTCAATTGATTTTTATACCAAAGTGTTAGGAATGCGTTTACTTAGAACAAGTGAAAATACTGAGTATAAATATTCTTTAGCTTTTGTTGGCTATAGTGATGAAAGTGAAGGCGCTGTTATTGAACTAACCTACAATTGGGGCGTTGATAGCTATGATATGGGGAATGCATATGGTCATATCGCTCTAGGCGTAGATGATGTTGCAAAAACTTGTGATGATATCCGCCATGCGGGGGGGAATGTGACTCGAGAAGCAGGCCCAGTTAAAGGTGGCTCAACAATCATTGCTTTCGTTGAAGACCCAGATGGCTATAAAATTGAATTGATCGAAAACAAAAGCGCAAGTAAAGGTTTAGGCCATTAATTGCATTTACTATTTCTAAGTTTAAGCGGTCAAATAGCCGTTTAAACTTTCTTCTGAGTTTCTCTGCCATTTTTTCCTGATTTAGGCATAATATATGCTAATCAGCAACTTTATAATCGAAAGTCCTAATGTCTGAAAAAAATAATCCAAATGCCCTAGTAAGCCGTTTTAGGGGATACTACCCTGTTGTTATTGATGTTGAAACGGGTGGGTTTAACGCGAAAACAGATGGTCTACTTGAAATCGCCGCTATCACACTAAAAATGGACAAAGATGGCTGGCTTTCAATGGATGAAACACTGCATTTCCATGTTGATCCATTTGAAGGTGCCAATTTAGAACCATCCGCTCTTGCGTTTACTGGTATTGACCCAACAAACCCATTGCGTGGTGCGGTTAGTGAGTATGATGCACTACATGCCATTTTTAAAGTCATCCGTAAAGGAATGAAAAATACTGATTGTAACCGCGCGATAATTGTTGCACATAACGCAAATTTCGATCACAGTTTTGTCATGAATGCTGCCGAACGTGCGGGGCTAAAACGCAACCCATTCCATCCTTTTGCGACTTTTGATACCGCAGCATTAAGTGGCTTAGTATTTGGTCAAACAATCTTAGCGAAAGCTTGTGTTAGTGCAGGAATACCATTCGATGGTAAACAGGCCCATGGTGCACTGTATGATACGAATCGCACTGCACTTTTATTTTGCGAAATTGTGAATAAATTCAAGAAACTTGGTGGTTGGCCAATTATTGAAGACGAAAAATAAACAGACAATAAAAAAACCGCAGTAGATAAACAGCTTTTGTTTTATCTACTGCGGTTTTTTATTACTATTCAGTGATTACGCGTTAGCGTCATCTTCTGGGCGGTATTTATCCGCAGTTTCTTTGATTAGCGATTGCAGCTCACCACGTTGGAACATTTCCATAATAATGTCACAACCTCCAACTAACTCGCCATCTACCCATAACTGAGGAAAAGTCGGCCAATTTGCATATTTTGGCAATTCGGCACGAATGTCTGGGTTTTGTAAAATATCAACATAAGCGAAGCGCTCACCGCATGAAGATAGGGCTTGAACTGCTTGAGCTGAAAAACCACAGCTCGGAAGTTTTGGAGAACCTTTCATGTATAATAAAATTGGGTTTTCTTTAATTTGGCGCTCAATTCTTTCAATTGTTGTCATTTTTACTTCCTTAACATTAAACATGATTAGTATATTCTTATTTATCAATTAGATAATTGATTTTTAGCCCTAAAATATACTACGTAATACGATATTTTGCTTTGAATATGTCAACGGCTATTGTATGAAAAAAGAGGGGGAATCCCCCTCCTTCGATTTGCTACTATTGTGACTTATTTATGATTCAAGTCAAACAAAACTATACCTTGTTTTATAGCGAAACATCATTTTCACTAAGAGTATATTGTCTATATTTAACGGTGATCTATCTGCCAATTTGATGTCTTTAACAATATGTTTAACTTCATATTTTGCTAATTGTTTTGCATTAATCTAAACAAATAACAATAAATCAACGTGAGGGTAGCAATAAAATACGGTATAACTATACTTAGCAACGTAAATCTACTGGATATGCCCCACATAGCTCTCTCATCATACTTGCACAACTCTGCAATAAGGATAGAATTATATTTTTCTAAAATATGAATCTTATGCATAGCAATCCCATTACAACCTTACTAATAGTCGTCCCATTTTTTGTATTTATGATATTTTTTATTATTAAAGATCGGGGGCAACCAGACATAGCCCCTCTTTTCTTCAAGGCTTTTATCTACTTGCTTACAACTATCATTTTCATCAATGTCATTTTTTTGATTAGAACTTTCATTGGCTGGAACTAATGTCAACCACTGGCAAATAAATACTAAAATTCAAAGCATTATGCCAATCCTCTGCAATATTGCCCCCATTGATGACAGTCCTTTAGAACCACCCTCGCTCGTTATTATTTCTACATGTTCTCTGTATGCAAGAACCGAACACATCACTTAATCCAATAACAATAAAATATTATTCAAACATTTTATTGTTAACATGCGATTAACGCGATTACATTTACCCTTTGTAGGGTTAATCGTGTTACTATTAATATATTAAGAATCATACAGGCCATTTGGCAAAACTGTAGATAAACAATGAAGTACGACACTTAGCTCACTTTACGAGCAAACACCCATATGTTTTGATACAAAAGCAATCAAGGAGTACGTTATGTCATTTGAACTTCCCGCTCTACCGTATGCAAAAGATGCTTTAGAACCTCATATCTCTGCTGAGACCTTAGAATACCACTACGGTAAGCACCACAATACCTACGTTGTTAACTTAAACAACCTAATCAAAGGCACTAATTTTGAAGGTAAATCGTTAGAAGAAATCATTAAGACTTCTGAAGCTGGGGTATTTAACAATGCGGCTCAGGTTTGGAACCATACCTTCTATTGGCACTGCTTAGCACCAAATGCAGGTGGCGAACCAACGGGGAAAGTTGCAGACGCTATCAATAAAACCTTTGGTTCTTTCGCCGAGTTTAAAGCACAATTTACGGATGCAGCAACCAAAAACTTTGGGGCTGGCTGGACTTGGTTAGTGAAAAAAGCCGATGGTAATTTAGCTATTGTTAACACATCTAACGCAGCAACACCAATCTCTGGTGATGATAAACCTGTGTTAACAGTAGATATTTGGGAACACGCTTATTATATTGATTACCGTAATGCACGCCCTAAATATTTAGAAAATTTCTGGGCACTAGTTAACTGGAAATTTGTAGAAGAAAATTTAGCTTAATTATTAAACAGTTATTCTAGATCGATTAAGGGCGAGTTAAAACTCGCCCTTATGCATTCACCCAATGAAGATGAAACACAAATTAGAAGATATGTGCAGCAATAAAAATAATCATTGCTAATGAACCCAGCGCAGCTAGTAATCCATATTTAACATCTGTATCCATGAGTTCCTCTCATCCTAACAAAATTGAATTAACAATAACCACTCAAACCATAAGGTTATTAAGTATACACATCCAAAAAAGCGAAACCAGTGTCTATATCACATGTTATAACATCAATTATTTCTTTCGTTTTTGCGCTAGATCAGACAAAATCGACAACAAATCGCTAAATTATTGCCAGCGAAGGATCTATGCATCAATATGCAGGTAATTTTTTAACTAGAATTCTTAGAGAGACCTATAGTTGGTCAGGAGTTTTATTCCCCCATGGCAACGATTAAAGATGTGGCGAAACGCGCTGGCGTCTCTACCACCACCGTATCCCATGTTATTAATAAAACGCGCTTTGTGGCTGATGACACCAAGGCTGCGGTTTGGGCTGCCATCAAAGCGCTCAATTATTCACCTAGTGCGGTTGCCCGTAGTTTAAAAGTGAATCACACGAAATCAATTGGTTTGTTAGCGACGTCGAGTGAGGCGCCTTATTTTGCTGAAGTTATCGAATCCGTTGAAAACAGCTGTTATGAAAAAGGCTACACACTGATCCTCTGTAACTCTCATAATAATTTGGGTAAACAAAAAGCCTACTTGCAAATGCTTGCACAAAAACGTGTCGATGGTCTGCTGGTAATGTGTTCTGAATATCCTGATACACTCATTGGCATGCTCGAAGATTATCGCAATATTCCGATGGTGGTAATGGATTGGGGCACATCGAGAGGGGATTTTACCGATAGCATCATCGATAATTCATTCCATGGGGGCTATCTCGCAGGACGTTATCTCATTGATAGAGGACATCGTGATATTGGTGTGATCCCAGGCTCCCTTGAGCGGAATACTGGGATTGGGCGTCTGACTGGCTTCCAAAAAGCAATGGAAGAAGCCAAAGTGACCTTAAAAGACGAATGGATTGTCCAAGGGGATTTTGAACCTGAGTCTGGCTATAAAGCGATGATGCAGATTTTGAGCCATAAACAGCGCCCTACCGCCGTTTTCTGTGGTGGTGATATCATGGCAATGGGGGCGATTTGTGCGGCAGATGAAATGGGCTTGCGCGTTCCACAAGATATCTCAATCATCGGTTACGACAATGTGCGCAATGCGCGCTATTTTACGCCTGCATTGACTACTATCCACCAACCTAAAGAGCGTTTAGGGCAAATGGCGTTCGCTATGTTATTAGACCGTATAGTGAATAAGCGCGAAGACGCTCAAACTATCGAAGTTCATCCTCGTCTTGTTGAGCGTCGTTCGGTTGCTGATGGGCCATTTATTGACTATCGTCGATAATCAATATGATGTTGATAACCATTCTGCGTTGAGCGTTTCATTATCGCCAAGATAATCTAATAACCAGCTCAGTGCGGGAGAGGTGTTTTTTTCTACCCATGTTAAACAACATGGGCTGGGTGGAAATGGCTGTGCTAATGTCAATTCCACCAGTTTACCTTCTGCGCATAAAGGAGCTGCTCGATGTTCGGGCACCATCCCCACACAAAGGCCATTTGCCAAACAAGCTAAGCCATTTTCCCAATAGGGAACCACTAAACGCCGTTGGTTATCCAGCGCCCAAGTATCTCGTTTAGGTAAACTTCGAGAAGTATCTTCTAAGCACAAACTTGGATATGCACGCATTTCATCGTCTGTTAGGCTATGTTCTATTTTTGCTAATGGATGTTCAGGGCTTGCGACACACATCCACGACATAAACCCCATATCACGAAAGCTGTAACGTTCGCCAATCGGTGAAGCTCGGGTGGCACCAATCGCCACATCCACGCGGCCATCCGCTAAGGCATCCCAAACACCATTAAATACTTCTGGGTGTATATACAATTCAATGTCAGGGAAATGGCGATAAAAATCGAGAATAAGTTGCTCAGTCCGCTGTGGTTTAACGATGCAGTCAACTGCAATGCTGAACTGCCCACGCCAACCATTAGCCGCTTGTTGGCATTGATGACGTGTCTCTGTCATTTTTTTGATAACAGAACGGCTTTCTTTAATAAAAATCAGCCCTGCTTCGGTTAAAATGACGTCCCGGTGTCGACGTTCAAACAAGGGAACGGCTAACCATTCTTCAACTTGTTTGACGGTATAGCTGATTGCTGAAGGTACGCGGTGTAACTCATCTGCGGCACCACTGAAACTCCCCGTTCTTGCAACGGCATCAATTACTTCAAGTGCATGAGCTGACCACATAGTCTCTCCTTTCAAATATTTTGATAGCAAGATCCAAATATTACCGTTTCACAAGACAAAAAAATAGCCTATACAATGTCATCACCGTTAACATTTTTTTAAATATCAGATAAGTAAATCATTATGACGACGACTGTGAAAAAAAATTCCCCTGGATTTATGCTGTACCTTGCAGGATTAAGCATGTTGGGGTTTTTAGCCATTGATATGTACCTGCCTGCTTTTGGTGCAATGCAGACCTCTTTGCGCACAACAGAAGGGGCTATCAGTGCTTCTCTCAGTATCTTTTTAGCAGGCTTCGCGTTTGCTCAGCTACTTTGGGGCCCACTTTCAGATAAACTTGGCCGCAAGCCTGTGCTCATCGTTGGTCTTACTATCTTTATTGTGAGCAGTTTAGCGATTTTTTGGGCCACGACAGCAACACAATTATTAACCTTGCGTTTTTTACAAGCCGTTGGTGTGTGCTCCGCCGCCGTTTTATGGCAAGCCCTTGTTATCGACCGTTATGATGAAGCAAGCACACAAAAAGTTTTCGCATCTATCATGCCATTAGTCGCGCTCTCCCCTGCGCTTGCGCCGTTATTAGGTGCATGGGTGCTTGAACACCAAACTTGGGAAGCTATCTTTTTAATCTTAATGGCTGTCGGTGTTTTATTACTCTTACCGACATTTTTCCTCAAAAATATTTCTGTAAAAAAACACGAAGATGAAAACCAGCCTCAAACCAAAATCTCATTTGGTAAGTTACTGAGCTCTCCCATTTTTAGTGGCAACGTCTTAGTCTATGCCTCTTGTAGTGCAGGCTTTTTTGCTTGGTTAACTGGCTCCCCCTTTATCCTACGTAATATGGGCTTTAACCCAGCGGATATTGGATTGAGCTATATCCCCCAAACACTTGCTTTCATTGTTGGTGGCTATGGTTGTCGCCTTGTTTTGGCCAAGGTGCGTGCTGAAATCTTATTCCCACTACTCTTAATTGGTTATGCAGTTAGCATGTCCATCTTATTCATCATGGCTATCTATACTGAACCATCATTAACCATGATTTTAATTCCATTTTGCTTTATGGCTGCCATGAACGGAGCATCGTATCCAATAGCTGTTTCAAAAGCATTAAATACCTTCCCTACAGCAAGTGGTAAAGCAGCGGCATTACAAAACGCTTTACAACTTGGCTTATGCTTCTTAGCTAGCTTGTTAGTTTCCGCTTTAACTTTTGACCCACTTCTTGCAACAACGGGTGTGATGGCCTTTACCATTATTCCAATGGCGATTGGTTATTTTATGCAGCGCTGCGCTGTCAAAGATGAAAAAACGTTAAAACCAGTTGATTGCCAAGCAAATTAATTCCTTTAGATTCGTTATACGCTGTGCCGCTACTATGCGGTACAGTTTCTCATTATTACTTCCCCATTAATCAAATATATTATTCTTAAGCTAACTGTAGGCATTGACTACGCTTTTGTCATATTCCGTAGCAGGTGATATTTGCTTAAAAATGCGGTTTAACGCATTATCCATTAGCGACCTTTACCTAATTAAAGCGTATTTCACTAAAAAAAAGCTATTTTATTTTTTTATCTTCTAAAACTCATGCTTTCAATGGTTATTTTTCTTGTCAAAAAACGCTATCATTACCATAACAAATAATGAGTGCTCAAGTATGATGTTGAAACAGTATTATCCACCAGATGAATTGAAAGGCTTTGTTAGTTCTATTTTGATTATCAAAGAGTTCACCAGTGCGATTAAAATTTTTCCAGGGACAGGGGCTGAAATTTGGGTTTCATCGGATCCAATTTGTATGTCTGCTGACGGCCACTCTACGACTAACTCATTTCAACTCATCATACCGAGAATCAATACGTTTACAGCAAACCCTAATCATGCAAAAACCATGGTATTGCGTATTCGCCACGACGCATTACGCTTTTTGTTACCCCAACGGACATTCAATTATACGGATAGGCCCATTGCCCTTGCTGATATTTGGCAAGATAACTGGTTTGAAGCGCTTGCCTGTTCATCTTTTAAAGAGCTATTAGATTGCTTTACTCAAACTAAAGCGACCAAAAAACCGCATTTCACGGATGAAATCATCGAATTGCTCTACCGTAATCCAACAAAAAAAATCACCGATATTGCCGATGAGACAGGTTTTCATCTGCGTGTCATTCAAAAAGAGTTTTTAAAAGAGTACGGTATTACACCCAAACGCTACCAGATCAATTGCCGCTTAGAACACGTTTTAAAAAACATGGTAATAGATCATGATACTTATCGCTGGTTTGAAACAGGCTATTATGATCAATCTCATTTTTATCGAGATTTCAAAAGATACTTTACTATGACCCCGTCCGCCTTTTTAAAATCAGATTATTCGCTTTTTTACAATACAAAAACCAAGTACCCATTAAGATAGTTCTTAATACATAAGGAGAACGGAATGAGTATTGTTGTGTATGCCCAAATTACAACTGAAAGAACGGATGGGTATTTAACGAGAGAAATCATTCGTGACTTAGCAAAGCTGAGCCGCCGCGAGAAAGGATGCATTCAATATGATCTTATGGCTAAAGAAAACGGCTATATTGTTTTCGAAGAGTGGGAAAGCACTCAGGCACTCGAAATGCACAAAAACAGTCCGCACTTTAGGCGCTTAGTTGAAGCGATTGAACGTGATAATGCCAGTTTTTCTGTTAATTTTAGTGAAAAGTAACCGATTAAAAAACAAGGTTTTAATCAAATTAGCTATTTTGGTAGTCTGTGGTGTTATTGACTCGATGTTTTTAACAACTTTACACTTGATTAAACACCTTTATCCTAACAACTCTAAAATTTTCATGTTATTAAGGCTATAGTATGACTATATCTACTATAGCCTCATATTCTTCCGCTGTTGATGAATTATTCTGATTTAGCCTTTTCGACAGCGTCATTTCCTTGTTGCAATAACTTTTCTTGTTCTTTTTGGTTGAGCACTCGCTCAACAGTATCCACTATTGCTTGAGTTTGTGGGTCTATCTCAATATTAATCTTATCCCCTAAACGCTTTTGCCCTAATGTTGTTCTTTCTAACGTTTCAGGGATTAAATGTACACAAAAACGGTTATTGATAACATCGCCAACCGTGAGGCTAATTCCATCAATGGCAACAAAACCTTTGTGTAAAATATATTTCATCAATGCTTTATCATGAATAGATAGCCATATTTGATGGTTATCTTCTGAAGTGAAAATTTTACTGATTTCTGCGGTTGTCATAATGTGTCCAGATACCACATGACCACCAATTTCATCACCGTATTTCGCTGCACGTTCAATATTGACAACATCCCCCTCTTGTAGCGCACCCAAATTTGTCAGACGGAGCGTTTCTTTAATTAAATCAAAGCTAACCCTTTCACCATCAATTTTAGTGACCGTCAAACAGCAACCATTGTGGGCTACTGAGGCTCCCGTTTCTAAACCAACCAGTAATTCAGGGGTGAATTTCATGACATGAGTGCGAAAATTCGCTCTTTCCGTAATTTCAATAATTGGAGCGGTCGCTTGAACAATACCTGTAAACATAATGACTCTCTGTGTCGTGAATTAATTTGTCCAGTTTACCTAAGAATTTTTTGAGATCTATCTTATTTGAGTGATGAGATACAGACTGAATAACTACCTGTAATCAAATACACTAAGAGACAAAAGTGCTCTTTCATCAATAAGCAGTATATCTTTATTGGAATACATTGGTAAAAGGGATAGAATAAAGGGTTTTTAATAACATTTTGATTTATTGCTAAATCATTTATTTTTCTCGTTTTTCTTCTTCATTATTTTTATTATAAAGGTGTATGCGTGCAGAAATATTTTACAGAAGCGCGTAGCTTGTTGGCTCTCGGGATCCCTATCGTTTTAGCTCAGTTTTCACAAACCGCCATGGGGTTTGTCGATACGGTTATGGCAGGTAGTGTCAGTGAAATCGAGATGTCCGCAGTTGCAGTTGGGTTTTCCATCTGGCTGCCAGCTATTCTTTTTGGTCAAGGTTTACTAATGGCATTGACCCCGATCGTTGCTCAAATGAACGGGTCTGGCCGCCGTAACTTAATTGGCGATCAAATTCAACAAGGTCTGTGGTTAGCGCTATTTTTAGCCTTGGGTATTATGTGTTTGCTTTATAATAGCCAACTAATTATTAGCAACATGCCACACATTGATCCAGAACTTGCCGACAAATCCGTTCGTTTCTTACATGCCATCATGTGGGGTGCGCCTGGGTATTTATTCTACCAAGTCTACCGTAGTCAATGCGAAGGCCTGTCGAAAACTAAGCCGGGGATGGTGATTGGTTTTCTAGGCTTAATGGTCAATATCCCAATTAACTATATCTTTATCTATGGCCACTTTGGTGCACCTGCTCTCGGTGGGGTTGGTTGTGGTGTCGCGACTGCATCAGTGTATTGGGCAATGTGCATGATGATGAGATGGTACGTGAAACGCGCTTCAGCTCAGCGCGATATTCGTCCGACTGTACCTTTTACATCGCCAAATCCATTAATTTTAAAACGAATTATTGTGTTAGGTACGCCAATTGGCTTAGCGTTGTTCTTTGAAGTTACATTATTTGCCGTTGTTGCACTGCTAGTTGCACCATTAGGGGTTGTTGCCGTTGCAGGCCACCAAGTTGCACTGAACTTTAGTTCAGTCATGTTCATGTTCCCATTATCCCTGGGGATCGCCGCGACAATTCGCGTCGGTTATAACTTAGGCCAACAATCTACTGAGGCGGCGAAAGTCTCTTCTTATACTGGCCTTGCCGTTGGTTTAATGATTGCAACAATTACCGCAATTTTTACCGCTGTTTTCCGCGAACCGATTGCAATGATGTATAACAAAAATCCAGAAGTGGTTGTTTTAGCAACTAGTTTGATGCTTTATGCCGCTATCTATCAGTTATCCGATTCTGTGCAAGTTATTGGCGCAGGGATTTTACGTGGCTATAAAGATACGCGTTCAATCTTCTTTATTACGTTCACTGCATATTGGTTATTAGGTTTACCAGCGGGCTATATTTTAGCACTGACCGACTATGTTGGACCTGCAATGGGCCCCAAAGGTTTCTGGATAGGCTTTATTATTGGACTCAGCGCCGCAGCGGTGGGTATGGCAACACGAATTATGTGGATCCATAAGCAACCTGAGCAAGCTGTTCTGTTACGTTCAACACGCTAATCGCCAGTTTTTTAAGCAATTAATTGTGTGGGAAGATGTATTTCGCACCAGATAGTTTTAAATACGAGCAAACTGTCGCAAAATTACATTTTCCCCTTGCCAGATTCACAGCATAACGTTAATATTCGTCCCCGTTGTCACCTAGAAGTTTTAAGCGCGTCCGTAGCTCAGTTGGTTAGAGCACCACCTTGACATGGTGGGGGTCGGTAGTTCGAGTCTACTCGGACGCACCATTCTAGTTAGCACAACACGTTAATTTCAGTGCGTCCGTAGCTCAGTTGGTTAGAGCACCACCTTGACATGGTGGGGGTCGGTAGTTCGAGTCTACTCGGACGCACCATTTCAAGTTAACACAATAGGTTAATTTTTCAGTGCGTCCGTAGCTCAGTTGGTTAGAGCACCACCTTGACATGGTGGGGGTCGGTAGTTCGAGTCTACTCGGACGCACCATTTCCTAACTACTTCATTTATATTCCAATATTTTCCTTGATTGTCACTTAAAATTGCCTTATTTTGTTGCGCAACAAAATAACCCACACAAAATCAACCGAATAATTGATCTTAGCTATCTCTTCATTCAATTTAGTAAAATTTGATTTGTCTCACAGTTTTTTGTTGTCTATAATACTCTCGCTGGCTGAAAGGTTTCACCAGCAATAAATCAGTATGTTAGCTTTAATGAAACTTGTCGACTACACTATTATTAGAATCAAATTGTGACAAGTTTCATTATAGTATTGAATTTAATACCAGACTGTCGCCTATTCTTATAAATGAGTTGCGCAACAAGTTTTATCATGCGCACTAAGCGTCGGCGGCAATACCGATTTCCTTTATAACCTTAGATAGACTGCCATGAAAAAAACCAAAATTGTTTGTACTATCGGCCCAAAAACCGAATCTGAAGAAAAACTGACCCAACTCTTAGATGCAGGCATGAATGTCATGCGTCTGAACTTCTCCCACGGTGACTATGAAGAACACGGTCAACGTATCAAAAATCTTCGCTCTGTTTGTGCAAAAACTGGTAAGCAAGCAGCTATCCTGCTAGACACTAAAGGCCCTGAAATCCGCACCATGAAACTAGAAGGCGGCAACGATGTTTCCCTCGTTGCAGGTCAAACCTTTACCTTTACCACAGACACATCTGTAGTCGGTAATAAAGATAAAGTAGCCGTCACCTATGCTGGCTTAACAGCTGATCTAAAAGTAGGTAACACTGTTTTAGTCGATGATGGCCTTATTGGCATGAAAGTCACCAATGTCACCGCAACTGAAGTGGTTTGTGAAGTATTAAACAATGGTGATCTTGGTGAGAAAAAAGGTGTCAACTTACCAGGCGTTTCAATTGGTCTACCTGCATTAGCAGAAAAAGATAAAGAAGACCTTGTGTTCGGTTGTGAACAAGGTGTTGATTTCGTTGCTGCATCATTTATCCGTAAACGCTCTGATGTTGAAGAAATTCGTGCGCACCTGAAAAAACACGGCGGCGAAAATATCCAAATTATTTCTAAAATTGAGAACCAAGAAGGTTTAAACAATTTTGATGAGATTTTAGAAGCCTCTGACGGCATCATGGTTGCTCGTGGAGACTTAGGCGTTGAGATCCCAGTTGAAGAAGTTATCTTCGCGCAAAAAATGATGATTGAAAAATGTGTTAAGGCTCGCAAGGTCGTTATCACAGCAACACAAATGTTAGATTCAATGATCAAAAACCCACGCCCTACTCGTGCTGAGGCTGGTGACGTAGCGAACGCCATTTTAGACGGTACTGATGCGGTTATGTTGTCAGGTGAAAGTGCGAAAGGTAAATACCCAGTAGAAGCTGTGACCATTATGGCAACTATCTGTGAACGTACTGACCGCGTGATGCCAACCCGTATTGATAACCAAAAACCAAGCCAGCGCTTACGTGTTACTGAAGCGGTATGCCGTGGTGCGGTTGAAATGTCTGAAAAGCTAGACGTTCCACTGATTGTTGTCGCGACCTACGGTGGTAAATCAGCGAAGTCTGTTCGTAAATACTTCCCGACTGCGCCAATTCTTGCCTTAACCACTAATGAAGAAACTGCACGCCAGTTACTGTTAGTTAAAGGTGTGATCCCAATGATTGTCGGCGGTTTCACTTCTACGGATGATTTCTACCGTGAAGGTAAACGTGCTGCATTAGAAAGCGGTTTAGCGGTTGAAGGGGATGCCGTTGTGATGGTGTCAGGTGCACTTGTTCAAAGCGGAACAACCAATACCTCTTCTGTTCACGTTCTATAATTAATATTTTATAGAATACGAAAAGGCCGATAGTTGTTAATTCAGTTATCGGCCTTTTTTATTTTAAGTTAACATTTAGTGCTACCTTGACTTAACTATTTACCCGTTTAGGTTTCTTTAGCAAATATCCTATCTCTATTTAAGCGTAATATCACAAAATGCTCTTTGATTGTTCAAATAACAACCTTCATTAATCTTAATTTAAATTTTTCTTCTTTTTCCTACGACTAAATGTAAAGTATTTCTAGCAAATCTTTAAATTAAGTACTAGCATAAGACTTAGTAAGTGCCATACCCTAATTTTCATTAGGTTGTTTTAAAGGGATATAGCAAGCTTAAAGATAATCGTCTTGGCTCTATTATTTGGTGACTTGCTCTTTATATTTTCAAGATAATCAATCTAGAGGGTAAAATAATGATTCGTACTAAAATTCTACTGGGCTCTATCGTATTAGCTTCAGCATTACTAGCGGGTTGTTCTAACAGCACTGAAGTGCAAAAACTCTCTTCAGACGTACAAACTCTGAATGGTAAAGTTGATCAGCTGAGCAACGACGTTCAGTCACTGCGCTCTGATGTTCAGACAGCTCAAGAAGAAGCAGCACGTGCTAACCAGCGTCTGGACAACCAAGTTCGTACTTACAAAAAATAAGTTCGAATTGGTCGTTATCTAGTTTAAACGACGCTTTTTAGAAGCTGATAGTATTTATGAGGGCCTATGAAAATAGGCCCTTATTTTTTGTGCTGATTATTGAGCAGCTAAAGAGGAGCGGTATTTTGTGGGTAATAATGCGCCAATTTTACCATCGTAAATCGGGCCAGGCTGTGAAATGGTGAATGGCTCAATAGGGGTTAGCCCTTCATATTGGTTTTCATGCACTGGTTCATTAGTGCCTTGATCATTATTTATACGTACAGGCATTCCAGAACGCCTAGCAAGCTCTTTTTGTACTAAAGCCTTATCAATCCCTTCATTTTCAAGAAAACGCTTGAAATCATCAGAGAGCTTGATTGGCATCGTTTGTGGATCATCGTGACTCGAACGGGATAACGGTTGATGCACCTCAATGTAATAGCTTCCATCTGCTTCTTTAGAATATTTCACCGCTTGGTCAATAACTTGGACACGAGTTCCTCTCGGAACTGTTTTAAACAGTGCTTCAATATCATTGGGGCGTAACCGGATACAACCAGAACTTACTCGCATTCCAATACCGAAGTCAGCGTTAGTACCATGGATTAGATATTCGCCACGACCATAGGCTAAACGTAAGGCATACAATCCCATTGGGTTTTCAGGGCCTGCTGGCACTACAGCGGGTAATGTAATCCCTTCTTTTGCATAATTCTTACGAATATTTGCTGTCGGTGTCCATGTTGGGTCTTTAATCGATTGACTGACTGACGTGACCATTTCTGGGGTATCACGACCTAATTGACCAATACCAATTGGATAAACAACGACATTGTCGCTGTTTGCAGGGTAGTAATATAAACGCAGCTCTGCCAAGTTAATCACGATACCTGTTCTTGGCGTTGACGGTAATAACATTTGCGCAGGGATAATCAGCTCTTTACCTGCTTCAGGCAGATAAGGGTCAGTACCTGGGTTTGCCTCAAGCATTCCCAACAAGCCAATTTCATGCTCACTGGCAATCGCCTCAAGGGGACGGCCATCATTCGGCACCACATACGTGTAATTTTCCCCGATGAGTCGGGTGTTACTGTCAGGTAATGGGTACTCTTTTGCCTGAGCTGGCGCTAACAACGCGCTCATGACAAATAAACTTGCCACCGTTAAAACTCTTTTCATACCTACTCCAAGGAAAATAGTGTGCTTACAATAATGCAATGATTATTGCTCATAATAGCAACTATTCTTAATATCTTTAATACTTAATGAATATTTTAGTTAACTAATATTATTGAACAAATCTTTATTGGATGATAGAGCGTTGACAAAGCACTAAGTTAGGGGGAAATAGACGAGGGAGCTGGGTTACTCCCTCGGTAAAATTAAACTAATTCATTTGCACGGGCTAAGATGGTGCGGATCATCGCATTCAACCCTTGTGTTCGCGAAGGGGTTAAATGTTGTTCTAA
The DNA here is from genome assembly GCF_028482245.1 of Providencia sp. PROV129. Taxonomy (NCBI): domain Bacteria; kingdom Pseudomonadati; phylum Pseudomonadota; class Gammaproteobacteria; order Enterobacterales; family Morganellaceae; genus Providencia; species Providencia sp. PROV129. Next base: position 62,509 of record NZ_JAMPQD010000006.1, on the reverse strand, counting down.
CGCTAATTGCTCAAAAAAAGATTTTACATCTAACGCTAAAATTTGCTGTGGTGTTTTACCTTGAAAAAGAATAATGACAATCGCCACCAGCCCTTTAACGATTGCAGCGTCGCTATCCCCTGCAAAGGCAATTGTGCCATCAGATTGTAACTGCATATCAATCCACACTTGGCTTTGGCAACCCGCGATAAGATTGCTCTCGCTTTTTTGTGTTTCATTAAGTTCAGGCAAGCGACCACCCAGCTCAATCATATACAAATAACGTTCTTCCCAATCCTGGCAACGCGCAAAATTACGTAATAATTTATTTTCATCGGGTAATGCAGGCATACTCACTTCCTTTACCATTCACTTATTTCTTTGTGCTTAGCCTAACAATTTTTTAATACGCTGTAACGCATTGAATAACGCATCAATATCTTCTTTAGTGGTATAAATTCCCACCGAAGCACGGCACATAGCAGGAACGTGGTAATGTTCCATCAATGGTAAAGCGCAGTGGTGCCCTGTTCGAATAGCAATACCATACCTATCCAAAAAAGACCCCACATCGTAGGCATGGTGTTCACCAAGGTTAAAAGCCAAAACGCCTTCACGCTGGTCGTTACCGTATAACCTGATGGACGGGATGTCTTTGAGCTTTTGCGATGCATACGCCATAATTTGCGCTTCATAAGCAAAAACATCGCGTAAATTTAATGCAGTTAAATAGTCAAACGCGGCACCTAACCCAATAATTGCACTCACATTTGGCGTGCCCGCCTCAAAACGCCAAGGCGCATCCGCAAAGGTAATCCCCTTAGTTAGGCTAACTTGGCGGATCATCGCCCCGCCGCCTTCCCATGGTGGCATCACATCTAAGATAGCCTTTTTCCCGAACAAAATACCAATACCCGTTGGCCCGTATAATTTGTGCCCCGAGAACACATAAAAATCACAGTCCAGATCCTGTACATCAACCTGTTGATGCATCGCACCTTGGGCACCATCCACTAAAATTGCCAGTTCACTGCTTTTTTGCGAGGCAATATCACGTGCTTGCTGGATAATTTCTTTAACTGGGTTTACAGTGCCTAGCACATTCGAAATATGTGTGAAGCTCAGTAACCGTGTTCGTGCATCGATAAATTCATTGAGTTTATCTAGCTGCAAGGTTCCATCATCTGAAATAGGGATCACTCGCACTTCAAAACCAATTTCTTCGGCTAATAGAAACCAAGGAACGATATTGGCATGGTGCTCCATTTCGGTGATGACGATATTGTCGCCTTCAAAGAGATGTTTGCGCCCGTAGCTATTGGCAACGAGGTTAATCCCTTCTGTGGTACCTTTAACAAAAACAATTTCTTCGTTTGAGCCTGCATTGATGAAATCTGCGGCCTTTTGGCGCACCTCTTCCATCATGGTTGTCGCATTGGCACTGAGCGTGTGAATGCCGCGGTGAACCGCGGCATACTGATGTAACGTAAATTCACTCTCGCGCTCAATAACTTGCAACGGTTTTTGTGCACTCGCTGCACTGTCTAAATAGACGAGTGGATGGTTATTCACTGATTGTGATAAGGCAGGAAAATCCTGCCTGACTAACGCAACATCAAATGACATGGGATTAAACCTCCGCTAAGCGCTGGCGGATGTTTGCCATCACAGCGTGTTTTAACTCTTCTGACTCAATAGACTCAGTCAATTCCGCAGCAAATGCGATGATAATCATATACTTAGCAGCTTTACCATCAATTCCTCTTGAGCGCAGATAAAATAATTGCTCGTCATCGATTCGACCGACTGTCGCACCATGGCCACATTTCACGTCGTCTGCATAAATTTCAAGCTGTGGCTTGGTATCAATTTCAGCCTTATCACCGAGCAACAAGGTATTGTTCGTCATTTGGCCATCAGTTTTCAGCGCATTTGGGGCAACTTTGATCATCCCATTAAACACAGCTTTACTGCTGTCCATCGCAATCACTTTATGCAATTGACGGCTGTTACAGAAACTGTTGTTGTGTTCTAAATACGTCCGCGTATCTGCAATTTCGCTATCTTTTGGCAACAATAAGCTATTAAGCTCAAGCTCTGTATTTTCACCATCAAGACGAGCACTCGTGTGGTTACGTGTTAAACCCGCACCCAACAAGAAACTGGTACTTTTAACGCGGCTATCACGCCCAACTACAATATCATTATGGGCGAAATGTTGTGCCTGTGAACTTTCCACATTGAGTTTGAAGTGGCTAAAGTCTGCATTGTCACCCACTTCGGCGGTTAAACGACTCCCCGTCATGTGCGCTTGACCATTTAAACTAACAAAGTGCTCAATGACCTGCGCTTTACTGTTGGTATCGAGTGTTAAATGATAACGATACTGGCTGATATTCATCGCCTGTTCATCATTTTTGCCACTCGAAATATTCAGTAAATACAACGGTTTTTCTGCTATTTTATTCGCGGCCAAGTGAATCACTAACGGCTGTACTGCCAAGCTTTCCGTTAAATGCAAAAAAATTTCGCTATTGACTGGCGCAGGGAGTAAATCTTGATTATCGAGCAGAGACACTTGGAAAGGCCCGACATCAATAGAACTCAGAGCTGAACTATAGCGCCCATCAATTAATACAATACGGTAAGCATCAATTGGTAAGGCTAACTTTTCACATTCACTCGCGACGGCATCTGCATCACTAAACTGATATTGAGTATTCAGTACGCTATTTAGTGGTGTGTAGTGCCAATCTTCATGGCGAAACGCAGGTAAGCCGACTTGTTTAGCCTGTTCCCAATGGTTTTTTGCGTGCTGTGAATTTTCGCCTAAGCGTTGTTCGAATAGCTTCGCAAAGCGTGACATAGCTTGCTCATTCAGTGCAGCAACTTCAGCACGCTTTTGTGCTCTTTCACTGTTGGTCAATAAGCCAGCCATAACCCTGCTCCTCCAGTTTTTTCGCCAAACTGAAATCACCTGATTTGATGATTTTCCCTTGATATAAAACGTGGACGAAGTCAGGTTTTACATAATCTAAAATGCGCTGATAGTGTGTCACAATAATAAATGAACGTTCAGGAGAACGCAGTGAATTCACACCGTTAGCGACAATTTTTAAGGCATCAATATCCAGCCCCGAATCCGTTTCATCAAGAATACACAGTTGTGGTTCTAATGCGGCCATTTGCAGGATATCATTACGTTTTTTTTCACCGCCAGAGAAACCGACGTTAACTGAACGCGCTAATAAATCCTCTGGCATTTCCAATAATTTAATTTTATCTTCGATAAAATCTTGGAAATCAAAACGGTCTAATGCATCTTGCTGGCGATATTCACGCACTGCGTTAACAGCTGTTTGTAAGAAAAATTGGTTACTCACGCCAGGAATTTCAACTGGGTATTGGAAGGCTAAGAAAACACCTTCGCCCGCTCGTTCTTCAGGGTCTAATTCAAAGAGATCTTTACCTTTGAAGGTCACTGAACCGCTATCAATTTCATATTCTTCGCGACCCGCAAGCGTTGCCGATAATGTACTTTTGCCTGAACCATTTGGGCCCATGATAGCGTGAACTTCCCCTGGTTTCACTTCCAGAGATAACCCTTTTAAAATTTCATTACCTTCTACACTCACGTGTAAATCTTTAACACTTAACATATTTACATGCCTTTAGCGCTCACGCGCAAATAAACTCGATAAGGATCAGCCAACGCTGTGCTCTAAGCTGATCGCCAGCAATTTTTGTGCTTCTACGGCAAACTCTAATGGAAGTTCCGAGAACACATCTTTACAGAAACCATTTACAATCATAGAAATAGCATCATCTTCGCTAATTCCCCGTTGTAAGCAGTAAAATAGCTGGTCTTCGCCAATACGTGAAGTTGTGGCTTCGTGCTCAAGCTGTGCCGTATTATTTTTAACTTCTACATAGGGGAACGTATGTGCCCCACATTGCGTGCCGATTAACATGGAATCACACTGCGTGAAGTTACGTGCATTTTGCGCGCTTGGCAGGATTTTGACTAAACCACGGTAGCTGTTTTGGCTCTTACCCGCAGAGATCCCTTTTGAGATAATCGTTGAACGGGTATTTTTCCCGATGTGGATCATCTTGGTTCCCGTATCTGCTTGCTGATTACCGTTTGTCAGTGCCACAGAGAAGAACTCACCGACTGAGTTATCCCCTTTAAGGATCACGCTTGGGTATTTCCAAGTTATCGCCGAGCCTGTTTCAGACTGCGTCCACGACATTTTAGAGTTTTCGCCCTCACACAGTGCACGCTTAGTCACAAAGTTTAAAATACCGCCTTCTTCGCTATCCCCACCAGAGAACCAGTTTTGAACAGTGGAATATTTAACTTCGGCATCTTTATGAATAATTACTTCGACCACCGCGGCGTGCAACTGGTAGCTATCACGAACAGGAGCAGAACACCCTTCGATATAGCTGACGTAACTGCCTTCATCTGCAATTAAAATGGTGCGTTCAAATTGCCCCGTTTTGGCTGCATTAATGCGAAAATAGGTGGAGAGTTCCATTGGGCAATGTACCCCTTTCGGGATGTACACAAAGGTGCCATCAGAAGCCACCGCCGCATTTAACGCTGCAAAAAAGTTATCGTGGCTTGAAACGACGCTACCCAAGTATTTCTGAACTAATTCTGGGTATTCTTGGATAGCCTCGCTAAATGAACAGAAGATCACGCCATGTTTAGCAAGATCCTCACGATAAGTCGTAGATACTGATACGGAGTCAAAAATCGCATCCACTGCAACCGCTTTACCTTCACGAACAGGCACACCTAATTGGTTGAAAGCTTCTTCGACTTCTGCCGTTAAGTAATTATTGGTCTCAGCAACGCCCGTTGCTTGGGTTGCCCCAGATTGGGAACCACAGGTATCATCACACGAGCCACAAGATGGCGCAGAATAATAGCTGTAATCCTGATAATCAAGATTTGGGTAATGAGCTTTGAGCCAATGGGGCTCTTCCATGCCTTTCCAGTGATTAAAGGCATCAAGGCGGAATTGTAACATCCACTCAGGCTCATTACGTTTCGCTGAAATAGCGCGGACAACATCTTCGTTGATCCCTTTTGCCATTTCATCTGTTGCGACTTCCGTAAAGAAGCCCTCTTTATAACGCTGGTCATCAAGCCAGCTTTGAACATCATCGCCAACTTCTACATTGCTCTGTGACATAATCTGACTTCACATGTTAAACGCCGAAGCTTTCACCACACCCACAGGCATGTTGGGCTTTCGGGTTATTAAATTTGAAAATTTGATTCAGCCCTTCTTGGACGTAATCAACGACTGTGCCATCAATAAATGGCATTGCTTCTTTTGGCACATAAAGGTGCGCGCCATCGAGTTCAAATAACAGATGGTTGTCGGTTGGATTTTCGATCATTTCAAAAACATAACCGAAACCCGCGCAGCCAGACTGTTTAACGCCGAGTGAAAGCCCTTTGGTATTTGGGTTTTGCACCATCAATTTTTTGATTTGTTTTGCAGCGCTTTGTGTCAGGCTAACTCCCTGCCAATTGTTTTCATCAAATGAAAATGTCTCTACACCGTCAGTCATATTGACCCCACATTTCTTATGGCTTTTCAGCCTGTTATCAGGAGATTAACTCTGTCTACCCTATGGTAATGATTACCTATGCTACTTCAACCATTTGTTTTAAGAGGTTATAGCTATTTTAGCGTTTTTTTTATTCAAATTGAGCTTATTTATTAACCAAAAACAACCAACAAGCCACCTAACACAATGAAAAATAACAGATAAATAGAGTTGCATTTTTTATTCAATTTTGTACTAATAAATACACAAAAATGACACAAATTAATAAAGATGCATTTATTATACAACTTAATTTATTTGAGAAAAATGAAAATGCATTCATCTGAATATATAGATGGGGTCAGTTAATAAAAACAACAACTCGTTTTCGAGATATTTTCCCGAAAACGAGGTAGACAAAGAAAGGATTTACTCAAATAACACAGCCGTTGTCAGACGTGATGTACAACATAGCTTGCCTTGTTCATTGAAAATTTCAATGTTCCAGACTTGCTGACGGCGACCTAGATGAATGGGCTTGCAAACGCCACGCACAATACCTGAACGCGCTGCGCGAACATGGTTAGCATTAATTTCAACGCCCACCACGCGCTGTTCACCTTCAGTACACATATAACCTGCGATAGAGCCTAGTGATTCAGCCAATACAACAGATGCACCACCATGCAACAAACCAAAAGGCTGCTTCGTTCGTTCATCCACAGGCATCGTTCCTTCCATATAATCATCACCCACTTTGGTGATTTCGATACCAATGTGCCCTAACATGCAAGTTTTTGCCATTTCAGCTAATTGCGTTAAATCAAATTGACGTTTCCAAATCATTAAACAATCTCCAACAAGGCTTGAATTGGGTGTTTTATTAATGTATTTTCCATGCGTTTTACTTGGCTGCGGCAAGAATAACCTGAACTTAAACAACGCTCTTTTGGCAGTGACGACATCGCCCCTTTCCAAGATAAGTTATAAATTCCTTTTGAGTTTTCTAGGTTTGCAACCTCGTGCCCATAAGTCCCCGCCATTCCGCAACAACCCACACTCACATTATTAAGCTGATGCCCGAAGCGCGCAAATAAAGACGCCCATTGGTTCGCACTATTTGGCAGTGCTGTCGATTCGGTACAATGACCAAAAAAGTACCATGGCTGTGCTGCGCTTGTTTGTACAATTTGTGGTTCAGGCAAGGTAATTAGCCATTCATGGGCCAACATTACCGTAAATTGGCACTGGTCTTTGCCTAAGATTTCGTGGTATTCATCGCGATAACACAAGACTAACGCAGGGTCGACGCCCACCATTGGCAATTGCAATTTTGCCACGCGATTTAAGAAATCTGCGGTCTTACGGGCTGTTTTCGCGAATTTAGCCAGAAAACCTTTGATATGTTGCGCTTTACCATTCGGTGAAAACGGCAACAACACAGGTTTATAACCCAATTTTTCGATTAAACGCACGAAATCAGCAACAACTTTCGCATCGTAATAGCTGGTAAATGGGTCTTGCACCACTAGCACATAGCTTTCCCGTTGGCTTGCCCCCATCCCTTCAAGCTGCTCTAATGTCATGGATACTGCAGCATGGCCTGAAAGCTCTTGTTTTAAAGTTGGCTGCGAAAATAGCGGTAAATCCACCATACCGATAGTGCGCTCACTGAGTTTCTGCACAATGTTTTGGCGTAAAAAAAAGTTAAAAACACCTGGCGCTTTTGACAGTAATGGCGCACTTGATTCCACATTCGCAACAATATGATCACGAACTGGGCGCAAATAACGGCCGTGATATAACGCTAAAAATTTCGCTCTAAACGATGGCACATCAATTTTGATTGGGCATTGTGTTGAACACGCCTTACACGCCAAACACCCTGACATCGAGGCTTTTACTTCATGGGAAAAGTCATAATCCCCTTGCTTAGCTCGCCAGCTGTTGCGCGTTTTCTCAATCAACCCGCGTAATGATGGTTGGCTTTGCGTGATGCCTTTTTCAAGATGCTCTGGTGTCACACCTTGCTCGGCAAGTAATCTCAGCCATTCCCGCACCAAGGTAGCACGCCCTTTTGGTGAATGAATACGTTGCCCACTGATTTTCATTGATGGGCACATCGGGCTCTTCACATCAAAGTTAAAACAAAGCCCATTACCATTACAGTCCATTGCCCCACGAAACTCTTGACGCATCTGTATAGGAATTTGCCTGTCATAAGTTCCTCGTTTAATGCCATCCACTTGTTTCATTGGCACATCTAAACCCGCTGGCGGGCAAATTTTACCTGGGTTCAAACGGTTATCAGGGTCGAAAGCTGCTTTGATATTGCGCAACTCACCGTACAGCACCTCACCAAAAAACTCAGGACTGTACTCCGCACGGAAACCTTTACCGTGCTCCCCCCAAAGGAGCCCTCCGTATTTCGCTGTTAATGCAACAATTTCATCAGAAATTTGTTTCATCAATATTTCTTGCTGCGGGTCACACATATCTAACGCAGGACGCACATGTAAAACCCCTGCATCCACGTGGCCAAACATGCCATAATTGAGTTTATGGTTATCCAACAATGCCCTGAATTCAACAATATAATCAGCAAGATGCTCAGGGGGAACACATGTATCCTCAACAAATGGGATAGGCTTAGCGGCCCCTTTACTGTTGCCTAGTAAACCAACCGCCTTTTTACGCATATTATAAATGCGTGTGATATCTTCAAGATCATGACAAGTTTGGTAGCCAATCACGCCTGCCTGGTTGCTTGCCATTAATTCATCTAAGCGCTGGCACAGGCTTTCCGTCAATTGATTAATTTCATCTTCATCGTCACCACTAAATTCAACGATGTTTAGTCCTAACATTTCTTTGTTTGGCACATCTGTAATTAACGCTTTGACGGAGTGCCAAACGATGTCTTCTTTTGCAAGGTTAAGGACTTTTGAATCCACCGTTTCAACCGATAACGCTTTGGCTTGTACCATAAATGGTGCATTACGCAGCGCAGACTCAAATGAATCGTATTTCACATTCACTAAACGGCGCACTTTAGGAAGCGGCGTAATATCCAAAGTCGCTTCCGTGATAAAGGCAAGAGACCCTTCTGACCCCGTCAAAATACGCGTAAGGTCAAACTCCGTTAATTCATCATTAAATACATGACGTAAATCGTAGCCCGTTAAGAACCGATTAAGTTTGGGGAATTTTGTTTCAATTAATTGACGTTGTTCAAGGCAGCGTTCTAAAACTGTTTTATAGATACGTCCTATTACTGAATCTTCAGACGCAATCGTTTGGGCAAGAGCAATAGGCATAGCGCGTGTATCAAGGCATTCACCTCCCAATACCATTGCTTTAACGCCTAATACGTGGTCCGAGGTTTTACCGTACACCAGCGAACCTTGCCCCGATGCATCTGTGTTAATCATCCCGCCTAATGTGGCGCGGTTACTGGTCGATAATTCGGGCGAGAAAAAATAGCCATAAGGTTTAAGAAACTGATTAAGCTGGTCTTTAATAACACCTGCCTCGACCTTAACCCAGCCCTGCTCAGGGTTAATTTCTAAAATGCGGTTCATATAACGAGACATATCGACAACAATCCCTTCTGTTAAGGATTGTCCGTTCGTTCCCGTACCACCGCCACGTGGTGTGAAAGTGAGCTCACGGTATTTTTCTTGTCCAGCAACACGTGTAATAATTTGCACGTCAGCACTGGAACGCGGGAAAACGACAGCTTGGGGCAGCAACTGGTAGATACTGTTGTCTGTCGCCATTGATAATCTTTCTGCATAACTGGTGCCATTATCACCCGTAAAACCTTGTTCTTGTAGCTCATGCAAGAACGTGATGACGAGTTGGCTGAGATGAGGTGCTTCTGATATACGCGGGATCATTATTAACGATGACTCTTGTTGTTTAGTGTTCGCATTACTCGTTATGTACTATCTTTATTTTAAGTTGCACAATAGTGTCTTAGGTTTATGAAAAATGGTATTCACAGCCTGTAAAGACAGTACAGCCGCTGATGACATTGTCGTCATGAACCATATCACAATATTGTTTTTTTTAACCGTGAAAAATAATTACGTTATTTTCACCTTAAAAAAGGCCATACAAGCAGAATTTTCATTTGTTAAGGATCAATCATTAATGGAAAAATCGCAAAAACGTTTGGACCTTCCCAAACTTATTTTCGGGCTGTTATCCATCGTTTTAATGATAGCGGCCTGTTTTTGGGTGCTTAACCCCTTTATTCTGGGTTTTGTTTGGGCTGGAATGATGGTCATTGCGACTTGGCCGTTGTTATTACACCTCGAGGCGCGCCTATGGAATAAAAGATGGCTTGCTGCCTTAATGATGGTTCTCCTCATTTTACTGCTGTTTGTTATTCCACTTGGTATCTTAATCGGCAGTATCATTGAGAATAGCTCCCCACTCATTGAGCTAGCAAAATCGCCATCTAGTCTCACATTACCAGACTTAGAGTGGTTAAATACCATTCCAATGGTGGGTGAGAAAATTTATTACGCATGGCACAGCTTGGTAGCAAGTGGCGGTAATGCCCTGCTGGCAAAAATTCAGCCATACTTTGGGCAAGCAGCAGGTTGGTTTGCCACACAAGCGATTAGTGCAGGACGCTTTGTTTTCCACTTAGTATTAATGTTGCTCTTTAGTGGGCTACTCTACCTAAAAGGCGAAACAGTCATGTTAGGCATGCGTCATTTTGCCGTTCGCTTGGCGGGGATCCGTGGTGATGCAGCTGTTGTCTTAGCCGCACAATCCATTCGTGCAGTTGCACTTGGTGTGGTGGTGACCGCATTGATTCAAGCGATTGTCGGTGGTATTGGCCTTGCACTCTCTGGCATCAGCTATGCGGCTATTCTGACAGTATTGCTGTTTATTTGCTGTGTAGCGCAATTAGGGCCCTTATTAATCATGATCCCTTCAGTATTATGGTTATTTTGGACTGGCGACACCACATGGGGCATTATTTTGGCGGTTTGGGCTGCAATAGTGGCCACCATGGATGGTGTACTACGTCCATGGCTGATTAAAATGGGCGCTGATTTACCGATGGTACTGATCCTTGTTGGGGTTATCGGCGGAATTTTATCATTTGGTATGATAGGGTTATTTATTGGCCCTGTTGTTTTGGCGGTTTCATACAGCCTATTAAAGGCTTGGATGAACGAAGTCGCCCCTCCTAATGAAGACCTAAGCGAAACCGAAAAGTTTCTTGAGGAAGAATTTTTGATTAAGAAATAGTTTTAGCTAATTGAAGCAGATATGTTTATCAATAGACATGTCTGTTTCATTAATGATTTCCTTGCCATTAATATTTAGAAACAATATTTAACACTCTAACGTTAGTATTCAGCTTAATTTATGTTAACATAAAACAACTGAATATTTCTCTTTACGTAACAATAGGTAACATTAATATTGAGAGTGTTCTTAATGATTGTATAATGTAATTAGCTTATTATCTAATTATTGAATCAAATAAATTTAATCACTATGCCAACCTTTTATAGGCGTAGTGATATAAACGAATTGCTGTGTGTAGTCTTTGCCTGTCAGCCCATGATAGGCTTTTTTTTTGCCTAAATATTCAATATGAATAATATTCACATCCAAATTAAATCATCAGTTTACAAACATTGATTGAAATCAATTTTCAGTTTACGTTAAATAAGTGAATATACTCCTTTAGTATTATCTTCCCCACTTTCGTTTTAATTAATCACGCGAATGATTAACTCAATACTCATATTATTACACATAATAAGAGTATTAATATGTATATATTTATAATGCTCATGACATATTAAATGCATAATCATTCGCTACTTTTTTATATCTATCGTATTAAATAATCGTTATTACCAATTGCAATTATCGGTATTTTAAATGAGTAAAAAGGCCAATTGGGAGATACCCAATCGGCCTTTTCAACTAATGGTAATAAATCGTTTTATTATTGGTTTTCTGCGATTGTTAGCCACGTTTGAACCACAGTATCTGGGTTCAATGATAAGCTATCAATACCTTCATCAACTAACCACTGAGCAAAGTCTTGATGGTCAGATGGGCCTTGTCCACAAATTCCAACATATTTATTCTGACGTTTTGCCGCTTTAATCGCCATAGAAAGCATCGCTTTAACAGCATCATTACGCTCATCAAATAGCTCTGAAACAACACCAGAGTCTCTATCCAAGCCTAATGTTAGCTGAGTCATATCGTTAGAGCCGATTGAAAAACCATCAAAATGCTCAAGGAATTGTTCAGCTAATAGTGCGTTTGAAGGAATTTCACACATCATAATCACTTTTAAGCCATTTTCACCACGCCTTAAATCATGCTTCGCCAGCTCAGCAATGACAGACTCAGCTTGTGCAACAGTACGCACAAACGGAATCATCACTTCAACGTTAGTTAACCCCATGGTGTTACGCACACGTTTAACCGCTTCACACTCCAACGCAAAACATGCGCGGAAGCTATCAGAGACGTAACGCCCTGCACCACGGAAACCTAACATTGGGTTTTCTTCTTCTGGCTCATAAATATCACCACCTACTAAGTTGGCGTATTCATTCGATTTAAAGTCAGATAAACGAACAATCACACGTTTCGGCCAGAATGCTGCCGCTAAAGTTGAGATCCCTTCAGTTAATTTGCCGATATAAAACTCAATCGGATCTTCATAACCTGCCATCATTTCACGAATTTCAACTTGTAATTCAGGGGATTGTTTATCAAATTCCAGTAATGCTCTTGGATGAACTCCAATCATACGGTTAATGATAAATTCCAAACGTGCCAAACCCACACCTTCGTTTGGTAAACAAGCAAAATCAAATGCGCGATCAGGGTTACCCACGTTCATCATAATTTTGACGTTTAAATCAGGCATATCGCTGACTTCTGAACTGTGAATTTCAAATGCTAACTCACCGCCATACACAAAACCTGTATCACCTTCTGCACAAGAAACCGTCACATTTTGGCCTTCTTGTAAGCGCTCTGTTGCATCCCCACACCCCACTACCGCAGGGATGCCTAATTCACGAGCAATAATTGCAGCGTGGCATGTACGTCCACCACGGTTTGTGACGATAGCGGCAGCCTTTTTCATGATAGGTTCCCAATCAGGGTCTGTCATGTCAGTGACCAACACATCACCTGGCTGAATTCTATCCATTTCGCTAAGGTTATGGATAACTTTCACCTTACCTGCACCGATACGATGACCAATGGCGCGGCCTTCTACCAATACTTGACCTTGCTGTTTTAACTGGTAACGCTCCATCACTTGTTGATTAGAGCGCACAGTTTCTGGCCTTGCTTGAACAATATACAGACGCCCATTATGGCCATCTTTTGCCCATTCTATATCCATTGGACGACCATAGTGTTTTTCAATCTGTAGTGCTTGGCGAGCCAGCTCTTCAACCTCAAGATCAGTCAAAGAGAAACGATTGCGTAACCCTTCTGGCACATCTTCAATTTGCACTTGTTTACCGTGCTCTTTACTGTTGGCATACACCATTTGTAATTTTTTAGAGCCAAGGGTACGGCGCACAATTGCAGGACGGTTATTTTTCAGGGTTGGCTTGTGTACATAGAACTCATCAGGGTTCACAGCACCTTGTACCACCATCTCACCTAACCCATAAGCTGAGGTGATGAAAACAACCTGATCAAAGCCCGATTCAGTATCAATGGTGAACATAACACCCGATGACGCTAAGTCAGAACGAACCATTCTTTGCACACCTGCAGATAATGCCACACCACGGTGGTCATAACCTTGGTGTACACGATAAGAGATTGCACGGTCATTAAACAAAGATGCAAATACGTGTTTAATCGCAACTAAAACAGCATCAATACCTTGAACGTTCAAGAATGTTTCTTGTTGCCCTGCAAACGAAGCATCTGGCATATCTTCTGCAGTAGCAGACGAACGCACAGCAAATGAAGCTTCAGCTTCACCTTCAGAAAGCTGAGCAAATGCATCACGAATATCTTGTTCCAACTCCTTCGTCAGTGGAGTATCAATCACCCATTGACGGATCTGAGCACCTGCTACAGCCAGTTGGTTCACATCATCAATATCCGTTTCATCTAGCAGGTTATAAATGCGCTGATTTACACCGCTCTGCTCCAGAAAATCATTAAACGCCTGTGCGGTTGTCGCGAAACCGTTAGGTACGGATACACCCAGATCAGATAAGTTAGTGATCATTTCACCGAGAGAGGCATTTTTGCCACCAACACGGTCAACATCATTCATCCCTAATTGGTTATACCAAAGTACATTACACGGAGTGAGGCCATTTGTGGACATTGAAAGCGATCCTTTTATAGCAATTTAGTGACAGAGTACAAATCGTAAAAAATCTCGTTGGCGAAATATCGCCTCGTGAAATAGACTAGCACAGACGGTATGAGAAGATGGACTGGTGAATCGTTCCATCAATTAAGAAAACTTTTTTGTTCTAAAAATCGTTCAAAAAATGGCTATACTTCCCCTGATAAACTAATTTTTAAACTTTAAACAAAGATAATATCCCTCAATATCCAGTGATAAATACAATAAGAGGCTAATAATAATGACCGAATTAGGAGCAATGAATACGATGGCAAGCCAAGTTCAACGCACTGTTTTCTTTATTTCTGATGGCACAGCGATCACCGCTGAAACTATAGGGCATGCAGTACTTTCGCAGTTTCCTCTTTCATTTACCTCTTACACATTACCGTTTGTCACCACGCTGACTCGGGCAGAAGAAATCAAACAAAAAATAGATACACTTTATACAGAAACACAGATCCGTCCTTTGGTGTTCTATTCCATCATCTCCCCAGAAGTTAAACAGATAATCACTCAGAGCTTAGGGTTTTGCCAAGATATCGTCCAAAGTTTAGTCGCTCCGATTCAAAAGGAGGTTGGCCTTGAACCCGAACCAAAGCTAAACCGAACCCACGGTTTATCTATGCAGAATATGAACCAATACGATGCACGTATTGCTGCCATTGAATATACACTGGCTCATGATGATGGTATTTCCTTAAGAAATCTCGACCAAGCTCAAGTCATTCTGATTGGCGTTTCCCGTTGTGGTAAAACCCCAACTAGCCTTTATTTAGCAATGCAATTTGGTATTCAAGCGGCAAATTACCCTTTCACCGCTGATGATATGGATAATTTGCAGTTACCTGTCGCGTTACGTCCTTACACCCACAAATTATTTGGTTTAACCATTAGTCCAGAGCGATTAGCGGCAATCCGTGAAGAGCGCCGTGAAAATAGCCGTTATGCATCGATTAGGCAGTGCCGAATTGAAATTGCTGAAGTCGAAGCCTTATTTAGACAAAATAAAATCAATTACTTAAATACGACGAACTATTCTGTAGAGGAAATTTCTGCCAAAGTGATTGATACCATGGGGTTACAAAGACGTATATTCTAGTGAATATAAAATAAAAAAAATTATTCATTCAATTTACGCTGGAGGTTGAAATTAAGCCATATTCGTTTATTGTGATCTTTATCACTTATATGGCGACAGCCTATTCAAGTTTCTGAGAACAAAAATGCACAAAACTGATGAGTTACGTACAGCAAGAGTGGACAGTTTAATCACACCACAAACTCTTGCCGATGAATTTCCTATTTCCGCAAAAGTTGCCGAAAACGTGACAGCGTCACGAAAACGTATTGAACAGATTTTATCAGGCCAAGACCCTCGTTTGCTGGTGATTGTCGGCCCTTGTTCTATTCATGATATTGATGCCGCTATTGAATATGCAACGAAATTAAATGCATTAAGAGAACGCCATCAAGACCGCTTAGAAATTGTCATGCGCACCTATTTTGAAAAGCCGCGCACCGTTGTGGGCTGGAAAGGCTTAATTTCTGATCCAAATTTAGACAATTCATGCCAAGTCAATACAGGTATTCGCCTTGCACGAAAATTACTGATTGAAGTTAACCAGTTAGGATTAGCCACTGCCACCGAGTTCCTCGATATGGTGACAGGTCAATATATTGCTGATTTGATAAGCTGGGGTGCAATTGGTGCGCGTACAACCGAAAGTCAAATCCATCGTGAAATGGCTTCAGCATTGTCTTGCCCTGTCGGTTTTAAAAATGGCACCGATGGCAACATTAATATTGCTATTGATGCTATCAGAGCGGCAAAAGCCCAACATATGTTTTTATCCCCAGATAAAAATGGCCAAATGACCATCTACCAAACCAGTGGTAACCCACACGGGCATGTCATTATGCGTGGTGGTAAACAGCCAAATTACAGCGCTGGTGACCTTGCAGCCGCATGCGATAAACTCCGTAAGTTTGAATTACCAGAGCATTTAGTGGTTGATTTTAGCCATGGTAATTGCCAAAAAATTCATCGTCGCCAACTTGAGGTTGCACGGGATATAGCGGAGCAAATTAAAGATGGTTCAACCGCGATTAGTGGCATAATGGCAGAGAGTTTTTTAGTTGAAGGCACACAAAAAGTAAGCTCTGAACAACCATTAGTTTACGGTCAATCTATTACCGACCCTTGCCTTGGTTGGGATGATACTGAACAACTGATTGAAATTCTTGCTCAAGCTGTGGATCACCGCTTTAAATAGTTTTTCACTGCATCTCTCTCGCTTTGGTAAATCACCCACCAAAGCGAGCCTCAAACATCACCAAAAAAAATAAAAAAACAAAACCAATAAATCCCACGATATTAATATCTATTAATTTTTAATAATCATTTAATTTAATCCAAAAAATTCTTGCCCCCCCATACATTAACGATAATAATTCTCACTACTAACACGCAACTCGTTAGAAAGCACATGAGAACAATTTTATGACCTTATTAAAAAAGACAAATCAAATGGTAACGAAGGATCTTTTTTTAGCTAAGAGAGAAGACCCCACTCTGGTACCTATTGAAGCAAAATCGACCCAAGCGATGTTAGCAACACACATCGTTGATAGTCAGCAACTACTTAATAAGGAAGGAAAAGTTGAAATTCTACACCGTGGGGAAATTTACCAACTAAAGCAAACCCGCTCAGGTAAATTAATTCTAACGAAATAAATAAGTTATACCGACAATCTATAGCACGCCACCCAGACATCATCAAGGCAGCCAGCTTAAACCACACATAAGGAAAGGATTTCCTATGCCATTTAAACTGATGCCTACATCAATTTCTAACCCTCAACACCAATATAAATTCCGTTTTTCAACGCTTGCTACCGCTTTGGCAATTTCGAGTACGAGTCATACTGCACTCGCCCAAAATGAAGCAAAAGACGTTATGTATGTATCTCAATCACCATTGAGTTATGAAAAAATTGCTGTTGCTCAGCAAGTTGAGGTTATTAATGCCCAAGCTCCTGAATTGCAATCTGCGACTTCAGTATTGGATTTACTCAAAGGCCAAGCAGGGGTACTCGTCACGGGTGCAGGTAGCACATATGGGCAGAGTCTTCAAATGCGAGGCTATGATCAACGAGGCGTAAAAATTACTATCGATAATGTCACCCAAGATTTTAACTCTGGCTTATTTGATGCCACTTTTATTGACCCTGCCCTAGTTAAAAAAGTTACCGTTCATAAAGGCGGTGGTTCGCTTCACCATGGTAACGGTGCACTCGCAGGTGTCGTCTCCATAAAAACCCTCAACGCATCTGATTTATTAAAACCTGGGCAACATTTTGGTGGGCATGTTACCACTGGTATTAACCGGAATGATCATAGCTATCATGCAGGTGCAACTCTGTTTAGCCATGTCGATACTTTCGATACCATCTTAAGCTACCAGCAACGTAAAATACAACTCAATAACCCATACGTAGCCCAAGGCCTAGAGACCAATGAAGAAATTCATAATTGGATGTTGAAAACAACGTGGTTTGCTCACCCAGCCTATCAAACCACAATACAACTTAAAGAATACCGTAATAACAGCATTGGCCAAAAACAGCCAAGTATATCTTTTAATCAAACCCTCTTTCCAAACACCCCACATGAAAGGAGTTCACTACAACGAGATATCCACATTGGCCAACACTTCTCACCCAATAATACGCTTAGTTGGCAGGCAAACTGGGACTTTTACTACTCAAGTATCGCACTTAACCAGTTAGACCTCATTAAAGTGAAAAAAACACCAAACGATTACCGTGAAGAAGATCGAGACCAATATACATACGGGACCAAATTCACCAATAGCTTCATAGTACCTATGAATAATTGGGCGAATAACGCAATTCAAAGTGGCTTCGAATATTATCAACAAGAACAAAAATCTAATGAGTATTCAATCAGCTATCCTAATGCCCATCTATTAAATAGTTCAGGGTGGCTAAACAACGATCTCACATTACACCACTTACCTATTACATTTTCAGCAGGAACACGTTTTACTTATTATAAAACCTCTCGTAAAGATATCGCGGAAGATAGTCATACAAATTGGTCATCAAGGTTCGCTGTGAGTGCAACACCATCACATTGGCTGAATCTATTTTCTTCCTATTCAGAAGGCTACCGAACACCTCGTATGGCAGAGTTATACAATAACTCTCATCATTTTCGTGTTCCATTTATAGGATATACATCGGACTTTATCCCTTCACCAGATCTAAAACCTGAAACAAATAAAACAGTTGAAGCAGGTATGAAATTCAGCTTCGACGAACTAGCATTGACAGGGGACTCACTTCAGTTTGGTAGCACGGTGTTTCATACTAAAGCCAAAAATCATATTGCCCTTGATGCTCAATACAAAAAAAGAATTGATCGAAGCTTAAAGTTTTTTTGGCTACCTGAAAAGATTTATTATATCAATGTGCCATCTGCGACCATCAAAGGTGTTGAGAGCTTCGTTCACTATAAAACACATTGGTTTGACCTCGATGTTAGCCATAACCTCATTGTTGGAAAAGAAGATGAAACACACCATACCCTTTCCTCTCTTCGCCCAAATTCCTTAGTTGCCCGTTTTAATGCACCGATAGCACACACAGGGGTCAATCTTGGGTGGGTTGGTGAATTTGCAGCACGCAGCAAATTTGATGGGGACGATACTTACGTATTACCTGGGCAAAAATCAGTGGAGAAGTTAGATCGCTATCGCCGTGAAGTCATTCAATATCCTGGTTATAGCCTTCATGACTTCTACATTAGCTATCAAGCAGACCAATTCATTAAAGGTCTCAGTTCTACCTTAGCACTCAAAAATGCGTTCGATAAAAATTACGTTTCTTCCATGGGGGTTCCACAAGAAGGCCGTAATTTCTATTTTAACCTGAATTATAAATGGTAACGAAATAATTAAGTAGGCTAGTTGGGCCTATTAACACAGTAAATAAGCCCAACTAATTATTATTGGATACAATATAAATAAGGAAATAATTGTGAACTCAGTATATTACAAAGACTACTTACAGTTAAAGCAACAGTTTCCAAATAAGTATGCTCGGGATTTAGCTACTCAGCTTAATATCACTGAAGCTGAGCTTTTATATCGCAGAGTTGGTCATGACAATGTAAAACGGCTTTCAGGTCATTTACCTGAACTACTTCATACGCTATCAACGATAGGCCAGGCTAAAGCCATTACACGCAACAATTACGCCGTCAGTATTCAAACTGGCGTATATGATAACCCACGTTTTAGTGACCATGCGGGCCTATTCCTTAATCCAGGAAAACTGGATTTGAGAATGTTTTTTGCACAATGGGATTCCATATTCACGCTCTCGGAACAAATAGGGAATGACATTCGGCACAGCATTCAATTTTTTGATAAGAATGGGGATGCCATACATAAAGTTTATTCCTGTGAACACACTGACATGAAAGTGTGGCAAGACATTATTACTCACTATACGTCCATCGATAACCCCCCACTACAGCTCGATACTGTTTTATCATTTTCAAATAGCGAAATTAGTGATGAAACTAAGCAACAAATTGAACAACAATGGCGCAATATGTCCGATGTTCATCAATTTTTCACCTTATTAAAAACGCATAATTTAAGTCGCCAGCAAGTTTTTCGTATAGTAAGTAACGAACTCGCTTGGCAAGTCCCAACAAATTCACTATCACAGTTACTCTCTCTCGCCCACCAAGCCAAAAATGAGATTATGCTTTTTATTGGTAATCGTGGATGCGTCCAAATTTTCACGGGTGTTATCAACAAACTCTCACCACTGAAAATTGAAAGCTCACAAACAGATTGGCTTAATGTGTCTAGTAATGATTTCAATTTGCATATTATTGAGAATGGTATTTCTGAATGCTGGGTGACGAGAAAACCGACACAAGACGGGTTTGTGACAAGCCTAGAAGTCTTCGATAATCAAGGTAACCAAATCATACAAATGTATGGGCAGCGCACTGAGGGGGTTCCTGAGCAAACTCAGTGGAGCCAACAAATACTTTCTTTACATCGAATTTAATTACTAAATTATTTTATGCAATATTGGCTTCTAATGTTCATAACACTTTGTATCTCAAATTGTACATGGTCAAAAGAACGCATAGTGTCTTTGGGGAATGATATCACCGAAATTATTTTTGCCCTTAATTTCGGTGGCAATATCATTGCTCAAGGTACTTCGGGTTCTGTAGAACAGCAACCTCCAACTATTGAAGATATAAAACAAATTAATCCTCAACACATTGTTTCAATGCAACCTACCCTTGTTTTAGC
This sequence comes from Providencia sp. PROV129, assembly GCF_028482245.1. Taxonomy (NCBI): domain Bacteria; kingdom Pseudomonadati; phylum Pseudomonadota; class Gammaproteobacteria; order Enterobacterales; family Morganellaceae; genus Providencia; species Providencia sp. PROV129. Next base: position 42,208 of record NZ_JAMPQD010000006.1, on the reverse strand, counting down.
CAGTGATCAAGTCAGGCCTTCTTCTGCCCTGTTACATATACAAAGCCAAGGAATACACGTTATTAAAGTTGCTCGCGGAATGACATTAGAAGCCATTCCTAAAAAAATTCGTACAATTGCCAAACAAATAAATCAAGTCCATTTAGGGGAACAACTTATCCAAAAATTTCAGAGTGACCTTAGCAAAATTAAGACATCACCAATAAATAAAAATGTTCTCTTTATTATCAATAAAGGTGGTGTTATCCCCTTAATTGCTGGGAAAAATACAACTGCAGATAAACTTATTACCGCAATTGGTGCTAAAAATGCGATGGCAAACATTGAACTATATCAGCCTCTTTCTCCCGAAGCCATTATCGAAGGACAACCTGATTTAATCGTTGTATGCCATGAGAGCGCAAAAACTCTCGGGGGCGCAAAGAGTATTTGGCGGCTTCCAGGTATCTCAATGACACCCGCGGGTCGAAATAAAGCATTAGTCATCGTCGATGATATAGGAATGCTAAACTTTAGCCTAGGAACTCCCTTAGTGATGTTACAGATACGTCAAAAATTAGAACAGCTACCTGATTAATATTTCATAGATAGAAAATGACTCGACCTATAATTTCATTACCTATTGATTTTAAATGGTTTTTACGAAAATCCTTTCTTCGGTTTTTTATAGTAAATAACCCTCATAAACAACAATATCGCTCTTAAAAATATTGCGTTTCCACATATTTATCTAGATAACGTTAATTCTTTTAACATTCGTGATAAAGATGATATTTAATCTTAATTATGCTGTATTTTTAGTTGTTTTCACTAAAACAATTACCTCGGAATTTCCTGTCTATTGTTATATAAAATCTATAATATAATTTTTCAATTATTTACTTGGTTAATAAATTAGAACTGCTTAGTCAAAATATTTGACTGATTATTATAAAATAATTTTTTATTGGAAATAAAAAACAAAATTTAAGCATAACTATTTGTATTTAAATAAATTTAAACATACGTAAGTGTATGTTTAAATCATTGATTTTTTCAACAACTATCATATCAATAGTTATTATCATATAAAAAAAGCACGTTTGGCCTATCGATATATCGGAAAAAAAGGAAGAATAGACCCTAATTTCGTGAGTTATTATTAGTTATTAATGAACAATAGCCTACTTGAGTAGGAGGTAAATATGTCAGAAAGTGTAGTCAACGATATCGTGAAATGGCTTGAAAGCCAGTTGCAACGCAATGAAGGCATCAAAATCGACACAATAGCCGATAAAAGTGGTTATTCTAAATGGCATTTACAGCGTGTTTTCAAAGAAATGAAAGGATGCACGCTTGGCGAATACGTCCGTAAACGTCGTTTGTTAGAGGCTGCTAAATCATTACGTGAAGGCAACTTACCAATCCTTGATATTGCTCTGCAATATGGATTCAGTTCACAAGCTACATTTACTCGTATCTTTAAAAAACATTTTGATACGACGCCAGCAAAATTCCGTCAAACTGGTGAACTGCCTGAATGCAAAAGTTTTATGACATGCAGTTGTCATAACTAGTTAGTTTCAAGATCATTCCTTCCTATTAGTTGTTAGTATTTTGAAGTCTATGTCTGAGCCGACTATGTCGGCTCATTTTTTAACTTAGTTCATGCACTAACCAGTTCTCTAAATCGTTAAGTTGATCTTGTAACTCAGGCCACTGTTGCTTCATCTGGCAACATAATTTTTTGATCGTTTCAGTTTGATAAACTTTCCCCAACATTTGCTCACTCAGCCACTCAAGGGGCGTTGGGTCTAAACTATCGGTAAAAAACTGACAACGACTAATTACCCCTTTTTCAATATCAAAATGAAATTCAATCCCACCCCAAGGAAAACGAGTATCTGAATAATGGGAAAATGCAGGCGCTTGGCCAAAATTCCATTCCCAGCTACTTTGCTTGGCAAATGTTTCCGTGAAATTAGGCAGGTCAGGCAGTTTTTCAGGAGAGATATACTCCGCTTTAACTGTTTCACCAAAATGATCAAAAAAGCTTTTAATCACCCCTTCACAGACAGTTTCATGGCTGATGTTAGGCACTAGTTCAGAAAGATTCGCAACACGCGAGCGAACCGAGGTAATTCCTTTCGCCTGTAATTTTTTGGGATCAGGATTAAGGTAATTGGCTAGTCGGCTTAAATCTGCATTAATCAATAGTGTACCGTGGTGAAACCCGCGATCTTTCGTTTCGCGATAAGCAGAACCCGAAATTTTGCGTGGGCCATTTTCCGTATTGAGCACTAAATCATTACGCCCTGAAACTTCAGCCACAATGCCCACATTAGCCAATCCATCGACAATAATTTGTGTAGAAACCGTTTTATCGTATTCAGGTTTACCCGCCATAAACGTAAAGCAAGTATTGCCTAAGTCATGGAAGACAGCTCCACCGCCACTACTGCGACGTGCTAAGCGAACATTGTCTTCTTCCATTCGGCGAGTATTACATTCTTTCCACGGGTTTTGGGCACGACCAATGACCACCGTATCAGCATTACGCCATAAAAACATCACACGCTGATCGGCAGACATTTGCCTAAAAATAGTTTCCTCGACCGCAAGGTTAAACCAAGGGTCAAACGATTCTGAAATGAGTAAACGCAATGTTGACATGAAGCTATCCTAAAAACAAAACTTGCTCTTAAGATAGCATAATGACTGAAAAAAATTGCGCATTTAAATGCGCCTTGCCTGCCAGAACACTTTTCGCCAATACACGTTGTCCATTGACGAGCGGATCACACCTTTACTGGTTGACGCATGAATAAAAGTGTTATCGGTGTCATAAATACCAACGTGTAACCCATTTTCGCCAGAGCCAGTTTTAAAAAACACGAGATCGCCAGGCATTAAATCCGTTTTATCGATACGCGTACCAAGCTGTGTTTGGTCGACGGTAGTTCTAGGTAATTGAATAGCAAAGCGATCATTAAAAGTTCGATAAACAAAACCTGAGCAATCAACACCATTTTGACTCATCCCACCATAATGATAAGGCGTGCCATACCATTGTTCTAGCTGGTCTTTTAACTGAGCGATGGTCATGATAGGGTCTGACAGCTGGGTTTTTAACGGTGGCGGTGCAGTACGCTTAACGGATGTTGATGAACAACCAATTAAAACCAAGCACAGTAATAATGGTAAGTGTTGTATTTTAATCACCATAAAGCACCTTAATCATCCATCTTATTGCTATATTTAACTTATATCATAACGTGCGATGAATAAAAAACAAACAATTCATCACATTATGCTATTAATGCCTATCTTGTGGTTTAGTTGAGCGACTAATTAACCAAACACCCAGCAAGATAAATGCAATTCCAGCGACTTTCAACCATGAAGCTGGCTCATTAAACCAAGGCAAGACAACCGCTAAGATATAGACAAATACATAACTCAAGCTAATTAGTGGATATGCTTTATTTAAGGCTATATATTTTAGTGCAAACAGCCAGCACAACATCGATAAGACATAACACACTAACCCTAACAAGATAATGCTTAAACTGGTGATATTTGCCAACAACCAATCAACTTGCAACCAATGCCAACCTAAAGAAAAAGACGGTAATTCAACTACCCCCATCTTTAAGCTAAGCTGAGCTACGGTCACTAATAAGGCGCTACCAATCACCCATAAATAGCCTTTATTCATACGCTGATACTCATGAGTAATATCCCTATCATAATAGCAACTACACCAAGCCAATGGCTTAACCCTGTTTTCTCTTTGTATACAAATTGGCCAATCAACGTGATCAGAATAAAATTAATGCTAAGCATTGGGTAGGCAATACTCAGGGGCATGGTTTCAAGGAGTTTTAACCAAAACAACATGCCTAGGCCTAGCATTAAAACAGCCAACACCAGCCACTTTATGGCTGATGCGGTTTTATTTACTTTTTCACTTTGCCAATTCACCACAGCTTGCTTTTGAGCTACTTGCCCAATACAGGTCAGTACACTGACAAGCAGTAACAACAGTAATTGCGCAATCATTGTTGATGATAAACCACAATTGCCATACGTGAATTTTTGATGACTTCATCTGGCTTAGGTATATCAGGGAGAGCTTCATTACGGCCTAATAAAAACACCACCGTAACCTGCCCTTCTTTACGTGCTTTGCTTAACCACTGTGCAAATGCATCTGGCTTAACGATACGATGCTGGCTATCTGGGTACTCTAAACCGTAGCTAAGTTCACCACTGCTATTATAAAGATAAATATTGGAATTCTGTGTTTCCCACGCTAACCCAGCCGCTACACCTACATTACTTGCCATCAAATACTTACTATTCATTAATAAATCATGATTCTGATGAATAAAATTCTGCGGCAGTTTGGAGTCGATGGTGTTATTCGGCAGAGCGCTACCAATACATAGGCTGATCGCTAAGGAGCACGAGGCCGCCCACAGCCAATATTTAGCATTTAGGACAGTACATAAATAACCAATTATCGCCCAAATAGAGAAAGCAACCACACCCAAAACCATTTTCGACCATTCGTCAGGCTCATATAATGGTTTTTTAATGACAGTACTCACTACAATCACGGCAATAACCGCTGCAATCCCCAATATGATATTAATGATGCCATTCGCTTTTAGCGCTCGCATGGTGCCATTTCGTACACAATCAACACCATATTTTGCCATCAATAGCGCCAGTGGAGCCATAAACGGCAGCATATAAGTAGGTAGTTTGCCACGTGAAACACTAAAAAATAGAACGGGAACAACAAACCAACACAGTAAGAAGAACATATCAGGACTTGATTTGCGTTCTTTCCAACCTTTTATTAAAGATCCAGGTACTAACCCCGCCCATGGGAGCGCACCAAGTAGAATAATAGGAATATAGTACCAGAATGGAGCTATGTGCTGCGCGTCATCAGCGGTAAAACGCTTGATGTGTTCAATCCAGAAAAAATAATTCCAATAATCAGGCTCTTGCTTAGCTATTGCCAACGCCCACGGCAAGCTAATGATAACTGCTGAAATAATAGCGAGTGGGCCATATTTTATCAGTTCAAGGAACCGTTTTTGGTAAATAGTAACAGGCAACATAACAATGACAGGAATAGCAAGGGCTAAGAACCCTTTCGTCATAAAGGCCATACCACAGGCTAACCCTAAGCAAACCCATGCAGCAAGCTTTGTTTTGACCTCCCTCGCTTTCATTGCCCACAAGCAACAAAACATACTGGCTGCAATCCACAACGATAGCATGGGATCGAGCACACTGTAGGTCCCGACAGAAAAAACAAGGAACATTGAGATATAAATTAAGCTTGCAACATAAGCAACATGGTTATTACGCCACATCATTTTTGCCATGCGATAGACGAGCAATGCACTGAGAAGAATACAAAAAACTGAACCAAAGCGAACCGCAAAATTCGTTTCACCAAAAATCATTTGGCTAATGTTATTTATCCAATACCCTGCCACTGGTTTTTCAAAATAGCGCACATCCAACATGTAAGGAACAATCCAATCTCCACGTTGAAGCATTTCTCGGCTAATTTCCGCATAGCGGGTTTCATCTGGTTGCCAAAGTAAACGACTATTCAACGGCAAGAAATAGGTTAGGATAAAAAAAAGAGCCAGCAGAGAGGCTCCTACTTTGCTCGCTCGATTATTTAACATGGTGTGTTTATTCCTCTTCTTGGCAACCCAGCCAACCTTCACGTCCTGGGAACGGTGCTCTCACCACTCGCCCCTTTGGTAATGAATTCAGATCGTCAGGTAGCAATTCGCTTAATGTACAGAATTGGATTTCTTCTTGTGAAATTCGTTCCAATAATTGTGAAAATTGTTCTGACTTAGACATTCCTTCCACTTCAGTGTGGATAGTATAAACGGGAACACCGCTATCATCTTTAATCGCTTGAAGAATATAATCATTGAATGCTTCGTCAGCAACTACCGTTCCAACGACTTCATCGTAAGTCGGTAATGTGACAGGAATTTGCACCGCCCCTAACGAACCATCACGCAAAATAGGCCTGAAAGGAAATTTCCCACGACAATCGCTGTTATAGTCAAAATTAAACTTTTGTTTAACCTCTAACACACGCTCATCGCCTCGCCAACCCGCAACCGCAGAGCAGGTAACACGCTGCCCAATTGCGCACTCAAGGGCATCCACACCAAGCTTAACTTGCTCAGCGAGTTGGACCTCACTCCATTTAGCCACTTTGGCTTGCCAGCCTTGATGATCCCATGCATGTAAGCCAACTTCATGGCCTGCATCCAAAGTTTGTTTCATCAAGTAGCCTAAATCTTTAGCAATTTTTTTGCCTGGCCATGCTGTACCCGCTAATAATATATCTAACCCATACAGGGATGCTGCATTAGACCTGAGCATTTTCCACAGAAATTTAGGACGCAAAAGGCGCCATAAATGGCGCCCCATGTTATCGGGTCCTACACTGAAGAAAAAGCTGGCCTGAATGTTGTGCTCTTTAAGCACTTTGAGTAATTGTGGAACCCCTTTTAGCGTACCTTGGTAGGTATCCACATCAATTCTCAAGCCAACTTTTTTCATTAGTCTTTGTTACCTAACTCTTCAACAGCACCCTGTAAGAAGAAATCTAACGTTTCTTCGATGGTATCTTTCATGTCGATAGTCGGAACCCAGTCAAGTAGACGACGCGCGTTCTCAACACTTGGTTTACGGTGCTCAACATCTTGATAGCCTTGGCCGTAGTAGCTGCTGCTTTCAATTTCACGGAAGCCCGCAAACGGAGGGAACTTGCTGCGCTCTGGATGATTTTCAAAGCTTGCTAATAGCATTTCTGCTAGTTCACGAATACTTGCTTCGTTCGTTGGGTTACCGATGTTGATGATTTGCCCATCACATTTGCCGTCTTTGTTTTCGATAATGCGGAACAGTGCTTCGATACCGTCTTTAATATCCGTAAAGCAACGTTTCTGTGCGCCACCGTCAACCAATTTGATTGGCGAGCCTTCAACTAAGTTTAAAATCAGCTGAGTAATCGCACGTGAACTACCAATACGTGCAGAGTTTAGGCTGTCTAAACGTGGTCCCATCCAGTTAAACGGACGGAACAAGGTGAATTTCAGGCCTTCTTTCGCACCATATGCCCAAATAACTCGGTCAAGTAACTGTTTAGAAACAGAGTAAATCCAACGTTGTTTGTTGATTGGACCAACAATCAGGCGGGATTCGTCTTCATCAAACTCTTTATCATCACACATACCGTAAACTTCTGAGGTAGATGGGAAAATAATACGTTTGTTGTATTTCACGCAGTAACGAACTACTTTCAGGTTTTCTTCGAAGTCTAATTCAAAGACACGCAGTGGGTTACGGGTGTATTCGATTGGTGTTGCAATCGCAACCAGTGGAAGAATGACGTCACATTTTTTGATGTGATACTCAATCCACTCTGTGTGAATGCTGACATCGCCTTCAATAAAGTGAAAACGTGGGTTACCAATAAAGCGTTCAATTGCAGATGAGCCAATATCCATACCATAGATATCATAGTTGCCATCTTTTAACAGGCGCTCAGTTAAATGGTTACCGATGAAACCATTCACACCTAAAATCAGTACGCGAGTACGGCGTTTAACTTGTGCAGTTGGTTTAGCACCCACACGGACATCAGTCACGATACCCATTTCGTTTGCAAGGCGGTTACCTTGCATGTAAAGACCCGTTTCGCTTTGACCGCTAACAACTTCAATCGCACCTTGGCCACAAGCAATACGCAGTGGGTCATTAGACAGTACAGTACCTGCAGCTTTACCTTGGTTGTCATCCAACACGCGAGCGCGCCAAATAATCATTTTACGTGCGCCCAAATATGTGAATGCACCTGGGTATGGCTCAGTCACTGCACGAATTAAGCAGTTAATTTCTTTTGCGCTACGGTTCCAATCGATTTGACCATCTTCTGCAGTACGGCGACCAAAATAAGTCGCTTGGCTTTCATCTTGAGCAACAGCTTTGTAGCTACCCGCTTCAATCAGAGGCAGTGTTTTGTCTAATAATGTTTCCGCTGCTTCACGAACTTTAGCGTGTAATGTTAAGCCAGTGTCAGTATCAGTGATTGTGACTTTCTCTTGCGCAATGATGTCACCCGCGTCTGCTTTCGCAACCATTTTATGTAAGGTTACACCCGTTTCGCTTTCACCGTTTAATAATGCCCAATTAATTGGTGCACGACCACGGTATTTCGGCAGTAATGAGCCATGTAGGTTGAAAGCCCCTTTCGGTGCGATTGCTAGTAATTCTTCACTTAACATATCGCGGTAATAGAAAGAGAAAATCACATCAGGTTTCATTTCGCGAATACGTTCAATCCATAATGGGTGATTGACGTTTTCTGGCGCAAAAACAGGAAGTTCCATATCGGCACTTAGGCGTGCTACGGAAGAGTAAAAATGGTTTTCATTAGGGTCATCAGTGTGTGTAAATACAGCCTGAATATCAAAACCTGCTTTTTCAAGCGCTTTTAGCCCTACGCAGCCAATATCATGATAGGCAAAAACAATAGCTTTCATTAGTCTTCTTCCTGATTTTTGTCGGATTTAAGGTCTGCACCGACGACTTTTTGAATAAAATAACGAGGTCTCGCACGTACATCATTGTAAATTCGACCGATGTATTCGCCCAGTAGACCCATAGCAACAAATTGTGCACCAATAAACATAAATAGCACAGCGAACAGAGTGAATACGCCATCTGCGGCCCACTCTGCACCAAAAATCAAACGTAATGCAATTAATAGTACCGCAAGCAAAAAACCACCTGCTGCAATCACACTACCGACCACACTGAGCAAACGCAGCGGTGCTGTCGTTAAACAAGTCAGTAAGTCATACATTAAATTAATCAGCTTCATAAAGCTGTATTTCGAATCACCAAATTCACGTTCCGCATGCGCCACATCAATTTCGATGGTTCTACGAGCAAATGTATTAGCTAAAATCGGTATAAATGTACTTCTTTCATGGCATTGCAACATCGCCTGAATAATATGGCGACGGTATGCTCGTAACATACAGCCATAATCCCCCATTGAGCGGCCTGTTGCTTTAGTGATCATCGCATTAATCATCTTAGATGCCGTTTTACGGAACCAAGAGTCTTGACGATTAGCACGGCGAGTCCCAACAACATCATAACCTTGCATCGCTGTTTGCACTAAGCGAGGAATTTCTTCTGGTGGGTTTTGTAAATCTGCATCAAGCGTAATAACTAAGTCCCCATCCGCTTGGTTAAACCCAGCCATAATCGCAGAATGCTGCCCATAGTTACGGTTAAGGATAATCGCAATCACATGGTTATCAGGGTTTTCTGCTGCTTGAGTTAACATCGCGGCTGACCGGTCACTACTGCCGTCATCCACTAAAATTAATTCGTAGCTTTGTGTTAATTGCTTGCACGATTTAATCGTGCGTTCAAGTAATTGCGGCAAGCTCTGCTCTTCATTATAGACAGGGATTACCACTGAGACTTTTTTTATCTCATCAAATTCATCTGCGTGTGACACTATTTTGACTCCAAAAGAACTGCTTCTACCGCATTAACAACCCGCTCAACATCTGCATTTGTCATATCAGGGAACAAAGGCAACGAACACAACGTCGCGCTATTCCATGTTGATTCTGGCAGTGTTAATTCAGGATATTTTTCACGGTAATATTTTTGCGTATGTGCTGCACGGAAGTGTAGCCCCGTCCCTATATCATGTGCTTTTAATTTTTCCATGAATGCATCGCGGTCAATACCACAAATATCTTTATCAACACGCACCATAAATAAATGATTGGCATGTAAATGCGGATATTCAGGGATACTGAGCATTTGTAACGAGGAGTTTTTCAGCAATTCGCGGTAATGCGCCGTTAATTCAGCACGACGTTGGTTTAACTGCTCCACACGGGACAGTTGCACAACCGCTATCGCAGCATGAATATCGGATAAGTTATATTTAAAGCCAGGCTCGACAACCTCCGCCTGTGGTTTACGTCCTTGCATTTGTCTATCAAATGCATCAACACCTAAACCATGGAACTTGAGTGTGCGAACACGTTGAGCAAGTTCATCGTCATCAGTGGCAACTAAACCACCTTCTGCACATGTCACATTCTTAATAGCATGAAATGAAAAAATAGATGTACCTTTCTCACCAATCCATTCATTTTTATAGCGTGTACCCACAGCATGAGCAGCATCTTCAATTAGCGCAACACCTGCTTTTTGTGCGATTAAACGCAACGCGTCTAAATCACAAGGTGCCCCCGCATAGTGAACAGGAATAATCGCTTTTGTTTTTGCTGTTAAAGCGTGTTCTACGGCTTCGGGTTGGATCATCAGTGTATCGCGATCGACATCAATCATGACAGGTGTTGCACCGAGCAACTCAATCATATTAATAGTTGAAACCCATGTTTGTGAAGGTGTGATCACTTCATCACCAGGGCCAATACCCAATGCCATCAAAACGACATGCATCCCCGCGGTTGCAGAGGACAATGCAATTGCATGTTTACAGCCATAACGTTGGCAAAAATCTTCTTCTAACTGATGGTTCTGTGGACCTGTGGTAATCCAGCCTGAACGCAGAACCTTTTCAACTGCCTTGACCTCTTCATCACCAATTGCGGGTTTTGAAAATGGTAAGAAATTGCTCATATTGTTTATAGCCTAGTTTTCATTGTGAATAGAATATTCTAGTTAATTGTACTTTAACCGAACCTCAACACCGACAAACATTGCTGCATTATCCCGCATAAAAACGAGTGATTAAAACAACTTTTTGGCTAATCGTCAAAATTTATAATTTGCCATTGTCTATAGGATGTGCTCTGACTTATCTTAATTTCAGTTTTAAAAATGTCAGATAAATTATGTTCCGTCATCACCTCAGCAGGTTTCCCTGAAGCAAATAATTGGCCTTGTTTTAATAGCCAAATTCGCGATGCATTTTTATAAGAATGATTCAGGTCATGCCCACTCATTATAACGGTTCCTTCGCAATCACAAAAATATTTAATCCATTTATCTAGCATTGCCTGTTGAATAATATCCAAATTATTGGTTGGCTCATCAAATAAAATAATTTTCCCTGTTAAGTCTCTATCATCCCAAACCTGTAAAAATGCTGCGCAAACTCTCACTCGTTGCCATTCCCCTCCAGAGAGTTGATAAATGCCTTTATGTAAAAGTGGTGATAATTGAAAATCATCACACAGCCGCACAAAAATATCCGCAGCAACAGGTGTTAATGGCAGAAACAGTTCAAGGTATTGAAAAACTTTTATGATAGGTGCATTGCTCGCAAGCTGAATAAAATAAGCCCTTTGCTTAGCTAACTGAGCAATAGAACAATGGTGAATATTTTCACCATTGAGCCAAATTTCACCTGTGACAGGAAGATAGCCACTTAGCGCAGAAAGTAACGTACTTTTCCCAGCGCCATTGGCCCCTAAAAGATGGATTTGCTCACCTGAAAACACATATTCAGTAAAATTGATTAAGCGGTTCTCTGAGGTAATATTCTTAATATCAATAATTATCTGTGTATTCATTTGATTCACCGCCATTGCTGATGACGAATAAGCAACAGAATAAATATTGGCGCACCCAATGTGGCAGTAATAACGCCAATAGGCACTTCAGCATTCGCAATTAATAACCGTGATAATAAATCAGCTAATAACAGGCCTAATGCCCCAGCGATTGCACAAGCAGGTAACAGTAAACGATGATTGGTTAAACCACTTAATCGTAAAATATGCGGGATCACTAAACCAATAAAGCTAATGGCACCAGCAATAGCAACGCTCAAACCAATTAATACACCACTAATGATAATAAGAATAATACGCCACTTATGTACTGATACACCTAATTGATAAGCTTGCAGCGAGCCCAAAGAAAGGTAATTTAATATTTTACCTTGGCATCCAGCCCACACTAAAAATGGCATACAGGCGACAACTAAACCAAATTGCCGCCAATCAACACCGCTAAAGCTCCCCATCATCCAATATAATAGTTGGCGCAGGTCAAGGTTACTGCTCATATACACCATCCATGTCATACAAGCGCCACTCACGACGCCTAAAGCGACGCCAACCAGTAATAAACTGGCATTATTCAAGTTTTTTCGTTTGGCAAAATAGAGCAATAAGGCCGTGAGCAATAAAGCCCCTGTAATCGCGCTAGCACTCAGTATTCCATAGTGTGTGATGCCTGATGACATTAATATCGTGAATACGACTGCAACACCAGCACCATTACTGATCCCCAAGAGACCAGGTTCAGCCAGAGGATTTTCAAATAGAGCCTGCATAATCGCCCCCGTAACCGCGAGCCCTGCCCCTACGACGATTACAGCAAGCATTCTTGGCAATCGTATTTGCCAAACAAACAGCTGTGCGGAGTTATCCATCCATTGATTTGGCCAATACCATATCTCTCCAGCGCTGAGTGAAACTATCGCCACAATACAAAGAGTGAACAACAAGAAAACAATCAAGCGAATGTCTGATTTTTCCTGTTGTTTTTGTAGCTGAAATAAAGAGTAGCTCATCGATAGATTGACTTATTTATTATTAAGTTAAGCAATTATAGCTTTTTATGTAAGAGATAGCACATGAATGAATTTAAACTTATTTTGGCTTTTTAACTTTGGAGTAATGCACATGTCAGCTTTAAAAATAAATACGAGTCTAGTACACACTAATAAAGAAAAACCACCTGAGAAGATACAAAATACGTCTTTTATTCACTCACTAAAAAGCGTTAAAAACACAGTAATTCAATCCATTATTTCCACATATCATAAACTCAGATTTATGCTAAAACAGAAATTGGCAAATATTGAAATTGTAGAGAACCCCGCATATCTTAAAAATACAACAACAAGCTTACACGTACCTATCAATAACCAACATACTGAAAACTCTGTAAATCAACGTCTTGAACCAAATCATACCAAACTGCATCAGAATAAACACAAAATGATAGGAAAAGCTCAGAAGCAACCTCAAAGAGCCCAAGAAGCCGAACAAGAAAAGGCTAAATCCAACAATATCAGCTCAAAGAACATTGAATTAATCAAGCAGTATGCTGATATATCAGAGGATGATAAAAAAGATTTTATTAGCATGAACAAAGCCATTTCAGCTTTGCTGAGCAACCCAGCATTTATTAAACAAGAAGGTATCTTTAGAAACAATGGCGTTAACTCTAAGATATCTGAGCTCTTATCAAGACTTGCTGATCATCCGACTCTTGGTCAACAGTTAAATACAGAACAGAGTTTTAATCAAAACGAACTTACAGGTGCAATCAAGGCATTACGAAACAAAATACTCACCGAGCATCCAAAGGAAAAAGACAAACTTGATAAGTTAATTAGTACATACAAAGAATCTATTAATCAGGAAAATGCAACGAAAGAATATGTTGCAAACATGCCCCCTGACAAGCGAGATAAAATTTTACAGATAGCGAAAAACAACGCAGATAAAAGATTACCAGGGTTGCAAGAGCTGCCATTACATTTACAAATTTGTATGCCTCTGTTTGTTGAAGTTGCTAAGCATTCACAAGAAAATAAAATGAAACCAATGAATATTGCCATTGCTTTTGGAGGGGGTTTGCACTCAACTAAAAGAACAATTGCTGAAGAAAAGGCGTTCAACAAATTAAACAACGAGCAACAAAAAGAGTTGATTAAGCAAGAAACTGCTCACATTGATCTCGCAAATAAACTCCTTATGGAGCTAATTAATAAACAGCTTAAATAGTTTAGGTTTCAGTAAAACAAAAGACCGCCTAGGCGGTCTTTTTCTATACCAAATTGAATTGATATGATTACTCTTTTGGCGTTGCTTTTTCCACGCGGCTTTTTAATTTTTGGCCTGGGCGGAAGGTAACAACACGTCGTGCAGTAATTGGAATATCTTCCCCAGTTTTTGGGTTACGTCCGGGACGTTGATTTTTATCACGTAAATCAAAGTTACCGAATCCAGATAATTTTACTTGCTCACCGTTTTCTAAAGAAAGGCGAACCTCTTCAAAGAAGGTTTCGACTAGTTCTTTAGCATCACGTTTGCTAACACCCAATTTTTCAAACACATTTTCTGACATTTCAGCTTTAGTAAGCGCCATAGGTTTAGTCCCTCAAGGAGGCTTGGAATCGCTGTTTTAACGCAGCAACACACAGATCAACGGTAGCGGTAATCTCTTCTTCTTCCATCGTACGCTGGGTATCTTGGAAGACGAGACTGATAGCAAGGCTCTTATAACCCTCCGCTATCCCTTCACCACAATACACATCAAACAAGTTTATGCCAACTATATGATTTATGCCAACTTTTTTACACTCTGCTAAAACTTCTGCAGCAGCTACATTTTCTGGCACGACCACAGCGATGTCACGGCGGTTCGATGGATAGCGTGAAATCGCCTTAGCTTCAGGGATGACACGTTGTGCTATCGCATCACTACGAACCTCAAACACCACCGTACGACCATTTAAATCGAGTTTACGTTCTAATTCTGGGTGAACAACACCAATAAAGCCAATATGTTCATTTTCCAGATAAATCCCAGCACTTTGGCCTGGATGTAACGCAGGATGTGCCTCAGATTTAAATGTAATTTGATTTAGTTTCCCAGTCAATTCAAAAACAGCTTCAAGATCACCTTTTAAATCAAAGAAGTCAACAACTTGTTTATCTAATGACCAATGTTCTTCAAATCTATTGCCCGTGATCACACCTGCAAGCATAGGTTCTTGGCGAATTCCATATTCTGCTTGATTATCAGGAATAAAGCGCAAACCCGTTTCAAATAAACGAATTCGGTTCTGCTGACGATTTTGATTATAGACAACCGTCCCCAATAAGCCAGTCCACAGCGACAAACGCATCGCTGACATATCCGCTGAAATTGGGTTTGGTAACAGTAATGCTTCTTGTGCTGGGTGCAATAAAGCCTGAACTTTCGGGTCAACAAAGCTATACGTAATCGCTTCTTGATAGCCACGGTCTACTAACATCGCTTTAAGGCGTTTTAATGGCAAATTGGCTTCTTTATGATTGGTCATAATGAGGTCAGCACGTAATGGCACATCAGGAATACTGTTGTAACCATAAACACGTGCAACTTCCTCGACTAAATCCTCTTCAATTTGCATATCGAAGCGCCAGCTCGGAGCAACAACATCCCATGTATTTTCCGAAGCAGTCACTTTGCATCCTAAGCGAGTTAAAATATCGGTGACTAAATTGTCCTCAATAAAATGACCAATTAAACGGTCTAATTTATGACGAGTCAGTTTGATATTTGCCGCTTTTGGTAAATACTGTTCGCTAGTGACATCGATGATCTCACCCACTTCACCACCACAAATATCTACAATCAACGCTGTTGCACGTTCAATCGCTTTGAATTGCAGTTCCGGGTCTACACCACGCTCAAAGCGGTGTGATGCATCCGTATGTAAGCCATAGTTACGAGCACGGCCAGTAATCGACAGTGGATTAAAGAATGCGCATTCTAATAAGATATTTTTCGTTTCTGTGTTCACACCTGAGTGCTCACCACCGAAAATACCCGCAATACCCAGTGCTTTAGACTCATCCGCAATCACTAGTGTGTCTGATTTTAGCGTAGCTTCATTACCATCAAGCAGAACCAGTTTTTCACCATCTTTCGCCATACGCGCAACGATAGCACCGTCTAAACGGTCTAAATCGTAGGCGTGTTGTGGTTGCCCCATTTCCAGTAAGACATAGTTGGTGATATCAACAACTGCATCAATAGAACGAACACCACCACGGCGCAGTTTCTCTTTCATCCATAACGGCGTTGGTGCAGAAACATCGATATTTTTAATTACACGGCCCACAAAACGCGGACAGGCTTCTGGCGCTTCAACACGAATTGGGAAAGTGTCTTCCGTGGTCACTGGAACTACATTAATTGTAGGTTCTGTTAATTCTAATTTATTGATAACCGCCACATCACGTGCAACCCCTAAAATGCTTAAGCAATCTGCACGATTTGGTGTAATGCTGATTTCAATCGCATTATCATCCAATTTTAAATATTCACGGATATCGGTACCAATGGTTGCATCGAGTGGTAATTCAATGATGCCACTGTGGTCATCTGAAATACCCAGCTCTGAATACGAGCACAACATCCCTTCTGATGGCTCACCACGTAATTTAGCGGCTTTAATTTTAAAGTCACCAGGTAATACTGCGCCGACTGTTGCTACTGCAACTTTTAAGCCTTGGCGGCAGTTCGGGGCACCACAAACAATATCTAATAAACGCTCACCACCCACGTTGACTTTTGTCACGCGCAGTTTGTCTGCATTTGGGTGTTGACCACATTCAACCACTTCACCAACAACAACGCCGTGAAATTGACCAGCTACACCTTCAACGCCATCAACTTCAAGGCCAGCCATAGTAATTTGGTCTGATAATGCTTCGCTACTGATCGCCGGGTTCACCCACTCGCGTAACCAGAGTTCACTGAATTTCATGAGATAAACCCGCCTTATTTAAACTGTTTGAGGAAACGAAGATCATTTTCGAAGAATGCACGCAGGTCAGAAACACCGTAACGTAACATTGTCAGACGTTCCATTCCCATACCGAATGCAAATCCAGAGTAAACTTCTGGATCAATACCCACATTGCGCAATACATTTGGGTGTACCATTCCGCAACCTAATACTTCTAGCCATTTGCCGTTTTTACCCATGACATCAACTTCTGCTGAAGGCTCAGTAAACGGGAAATAAGATGGACGGAAGCGCACTTGAACTTCTTCTTCAAAGAAATTATTCAAGAAATCATGCAGTGTACCTTTTAAGTTGGTAAAGCTAATGTCTTTATCAACTATCAAACCTTCTGTTTGGTGAAACATTGGCGTGTGTGTTTGGTCGTAGTCATTACGATAGACGCGACCAGGCGCAATAATACGAATTGGTGGCTGCTGCCCATTCATAGTACGAATTTGCACACCAGAGGTCTGGGTGCGTAGCAGACGTTTTGCATCAAACCAAAACGTATCGTGATCCGCACGTGCTGGGTGATGGGCAGGAATATTTAATGCATCAAAGTTATGATAATCATCTTCGATTTCAGGGCCAGTTTCTACGGAGAAACCTAACTCGCCAAAAAACTCTTCAATTCGCTGAATTGTGCGGGTAACAGGATGTAACCCACCATTTTCCATACGACGCCCAGGTAGTGACACATCAACTTTTTCAGATGCGAGGCGCGCATTAAGGATCTCAGCTTGCATCGCATCCTTACGGGCGTTCAGTGCATCTTGAACCTGTACTTTGGCTTCATTTATCACAGCCCCTGCTGCTGGACGTTCATCAGCAGGCAGATCACGCAACGTTTTCATCTGGAGTGTGAAATGGCCGCTTTTGCCTAAAAATTCAACACGCACTGACTCCAACGTAGCAACATCTTGGGCCTGTTCAATGGCTGCTTTTGCCTGTGCAACCAACTCAGCGAGATGTGGCATTGTTTCCCCTTTATGACCACTTGGTCTTTTTGCTAGTTATTCACTAAATTTATTAAGCTTCACATTCCATTACATAATGGATGAGTACTTAACTGATTTTACTGCATTTAATCTTAAACTAAAAACAAAAAAGCCTCCCTAAGGAGGCTTTAGCGTAACTTTTCGTTTCTTCTTTATTTACGCGAAAAAGCCCCCGAACCTCAGGTGCTAAAGTAAAAAAAGAAACGAAAAATAACAGTGTGCATGTGATATCTTTCCAATAAAATTGCATTTTAAAGTAGTAACACAAATAGCTATAAATGAAAAGAGGAAGTTACCTTCCCCTTTTCAAGCAAACAATTAAGCTAAAGCGCCTTTCGCTTTTTCAACTAAAGCAGTGAATGCTGCTTTATCGAAAACTGCGATGTCTGCTAAAATCTTACGGTCGATTTCAATTGAAGCTTTTTTCAAGCCATTGATGAAACGGCTGTAAGACAGACCGTTCTGACGAGCCGCTGCGTTGATACGCGCGATCCACAGTTGACGGAACTGACGTTTACGTTGACGGCGGTCACGGTAAGCATATTGACCAGCTTTGATTACCGCTTGAAACGCTACGCGGTAAACACGTGAACGTGCACCATAGTAACCTTTCGCCTGTTTCAGAATTTTTTTGTGACGTGCACGTGCGATTACACCACGTTTTGCGCGAGCCATAGCTATCTCCTATCGTCTTTTATCTTAATTAACTAAATTGTCTACTTATGCGTACGGCAGGCAAGCAACTACCAGACCCAGATCGCCTTTAGATACCATTCCTTTCGGACGTAAATGGCGTTTACGCTTAGTTGACTTTTTAGTCAGGATATGACGAAGGTTTGCATGCTTACGCTTAAAGCCACCGCCTGCAGTTTTTTTAAAGCGCTTTGCTGCGCCACGTACAGTTTTAATCTTTGGCATTTCTTTAATTTCCAACTTCGCATTGTGATTAACTACGAATTAATTAGGCGAATAACAACCATATTGCTATGGATGCGTATTACTTGCAGGCCTAATTATTTCTTCTTCGGTCCCAGCACCATGATCATCTGACGACCTTCAATTCTTGAAGGGAAAGATTCCACAGATGCCAGTTCTTCAAGATCAGCTTTGATGCGGTTAAGCATTTCCAGACCAATCTGTTGGTGAGCCATTTCACGACCACGAAAACGTAGCGTGACTTTTGCTTTATCACCATCTTCCAGAAAGCGAATCAGGTTGCGTAGTTTGACCTGATAATCACCTTCATCTGTACCAGGGCGGAATTTAATTTCCTTCACCTGAACAACTTTTTGTTTCTTTTTCTGCTCTTTTTGAGACTTGCTCTTCTCATAAAGGAATTTGCCGTAGTCCATGATACGACAAACTGGCGGCTCAGCATTTGGACTGATTTCAACGAGGTCTACACCTGCTTCTTCAGCTTTTTCAAGCGCTTCACGCGCGCTCATAATGCCTAACTGTTCACCGTCTAAACCTGTTAAACGGACCTCAGGAACACGGATTTCATCGTTAATACGATTTGGACGTGCTGTTGGGATTCTTTTTCCGCCTTTAATACTTCATTCCTCCAACTGGGTAAAGAGATTTGCATATTCTCTCAAGCAAATACACCCGTTATGTTGTTAAAACTTAACGTGTATACGATATTCTTTGTTTGTCTTGGCTCTATAAGCCGTCGACAATATGATTCGACCGCGGATTTTAATGCTTATTGTCCGATTACTCAAGTAAATCTTGAAATAAATCACGCTAACATATCTGAAAACTTAGCTTTTGCGTAAGATTTTTAATCTTAGGAGGGTCGAGAGTACCAGTTTTATACTCAAAAAAACGCTACGAGCATGCGAAAAATCGCCTCATATTACTAAAAAATACGTTAAACAGCGTTCAAATGAACGCTGTTTAACTATTACCATACTGGCTTAATTATTTTTTCTTTGGTGCCAATACCATGATCATCTGGCGTCCTTCAATTCTTGAAGGGAATGATTCCACTGATGCCAGTTCATCCAGATCAGTTTTGATGCGATTAAGCACTTCCAAACCAATCTGTTGGTGTGCCATTTCACGACCACGAAAACGTAGCGTAACTTTAGCTTTGTCACCATCTTCCAAAAAGCGAATCAAACTACGCAGTTTAACTTGGTAGTCACCTTCGTCTGTTCCTGGACGGAATTTAATTTCCTTCACTTGAACAACTTTTTGTTTTTTCTTTTGTTCTTTCTGAGACTTACTCTTCTCATAAAGATATTTACCGTAGTCCATAATACGGCAAACTGGCGGCTCTGCATTTGGGCTGATTTCGACTAAGTCGACACCCGCTTCTTCTGCTTTAAAGAGTGCTTCACGCACGCTCATGACACCAAGTTGCTCACCGTCTAAACCAGTGACACGGATTTCGGTTGCACGGATCTCTTCGTTGATACGATTAGGACGTGCTGTTGGGAGTTTTTTTCCGCCTTTAATACCTTATTCCTCCATCTGATTGAGTTGACGACTGCGGATCTCTTTTAGCAGTTCAGTCGTGAATTCGTTGACATCAATGCTGCCTAAATCTTTACCACGACGGGTACGTACGGCAACTTTACCTGACTCAACTTCTTTATCACCACAGACTAACATGTAAGGGACACGACGCAGTGTGTGTTCGCGGATCTTAAAGCCGATTTTCTCGTTACGTAAGTCCGCTTTCGCACGAATGCCAACACTTTGCAGCTTGCTTACTAATTCTTGAACATAGTCGGCTTGACCGTCCGTAATGTTCATAACAACCACTTGTTGTGGTGCTAACCATGTAGGGAAGAAACCTGCATACTCTTCAGTTAAAATCCCGATGAAGCGTTCTAATGAACCCAACACTGCACGGTGGATCATAACAGGAACAATGCGCTCATTGTTCTCACCCACATAGGAAGCTGTTAAACGACCAGGTAAGAAAAAGTCTAGCTGAACAGTACCGCATTGCCATGCACGGTCAAGGCAGTCGTACAGTGTAAACTCAATTTTCGGGCCGTAGAATGCACCTTCACCTGGCTGGTATTCAAATTCAATGCCTTTTGATTTCAGTGCATTCGCTAAATCTTCCTCTGCCTTATCCCACATCTCATCAGTTCCGATGCGTTTTTCAGGACGAGTTGACAGCTTAACGACGATTTTTTCGAAACCGAACGTCGCATAAACGTCATAAATCATTTCAATACAGCTGGTCACTTCACTTAAGATTTGCTCTTCAGTACAGAAGATATGCGCGTCGTCTTGCGTAAAGCCGCGTACACGCATTAAACCGTGCAGTGCGCCTGATGGCTCATTGCGGTGACAGCTACCAAATTCTGCCATGCGCAGTGGTAAATCACGGTAAGATTTTAAACCTTGGTTGAAAATCTGTACGTGACCTGGGCAGTTCATTGGCTTAACACAATATTCACGGTTTTCAGACGAGGTTGTGAACATCGCATCTTTGTAGTTTTCCCAGTGGCCTGTTTTTTCCCACAGTACACGGTCCATCATAAATGGGCCTTTAACTTCCTGATAGTTATATGCTTTCAGTTTTGTACGTACGAAAGTTTCCAGTTCACGGAAAATTGTCCAACCATCGTTATGCCAGAATGCCATACCTGGCGCTTCTTCTTGCATATGGTATAAGTCTAGTTGTTTACCAATTTTACGGTGGTCACGTTTAGCCGCTTCTTCTAAACGTAATAAATAAGCCGCTAATTGCTTTTTATCAGCCCATGCTGTGCCGTAAATACGTTGCAGCATTTTGTTGTCGCTATTGCCGCGCCAGTAGGCACCAGCCACTTTTTGTAATTTAAAGTGGTGGCAAAAACGCATATTAGGAACGTGCGGGCCACGGCACATATCCACATATTCTTCGTGATGATATAAACCTGGGCGGTCATCTTGGCTAATGTTTTGGTCCAAGATTTCGACTTTATAGTCTTCGCCGCGAGCGACAAACGTTTCGCGAGCTTCAGCCCAAGAAACTCGTTTTTTCACCACGTCATAATCTGTTTTGGCAAGCTCAAGCATACGCTTTTCAAGCTTTTCCAAATCTTCCTGCGTCAGCATGTGGTCTAAATCGATATCATAGTAAAAACCATTATCGATAGTTGGACCGATAGCCATTTTAGTGTTTGGCCATAATTGTTTGATTGCATGACCCAATAAGTGGGCACAAGAGTGACGAATAATTTCGAGTCCGTCATCATCTTTACTCGTAATAATGGACACGTTTGCATCATGTTCAATCATTTCACATGCATCAACACGCTCACCATTAATACGGCCAGCAATACATGCTTTAGCTAAACCCGCGCCAATATCGCGAGCAACATCCATCACAGAAACAGGATGGTCAAACTGACGCTGACTTCCATCAGGAAGAGTAATAACAGGCATTAAAAAATCCTTATCAGCAGTGGTGACCCACACGCCAGATCACTTGCTTGATTATTCCAAAGTTTATAAATCAATACGTTACTAACGATTTCTCGCTTCACTGTGCGAGATATGTACACAATTATAGATAATTTAAGACAACATAAATTGATACATCGCTAGTTACTCAACTATCAATGATAACACAGACATATTTTATGGCGATAGCGCAAAGCCGTTTATTGTGCCTCAATATATGAAGAATCAACACCTTCCCGATTAAATGGCGAATAAACTCTCCAAGGCAGGAATTCGTTTTCCTTTTTTCATGAATGAAAGGCGATACCAATGCGATCCACTAGGCGCGACTAATTCTTCAGTAATAATCTTATTTTGTTTCATCGCAATGAAGTTTTGGATGGTATTCCATAACGAATACAAAATATATGCTTCAAACATTAAAGCGAATACCTGCACATAAATATTATTCACAAAATAGATTTGCTGAAAAATATACACACAGAAAAAAGCTTGAATAAGCCCTCTTAAAATAAGTGCTTTACTAAAGAATGATTGACCTTGCTGTAAAATTGCAAAACAAGGGTTCGCTAAAGACTGTCTTTTTTCCTCAACAGGAATACCTTGGATATAAATCATCCAATCAGATACATCACTATTTTTTAAAACAATCCCCTTTTCTTTCATTGCATGGATTTTAAAAGAAACGACTACAGCCCATACCACCCCGATAGCCAGTAAGTATACAATAAACCCACTAACTGAAAAAAAAACCAAAAAAAGACTTATCACAATCAAACACGCTAACTTTGCAGAATTAATCCAAAGTGGCGCAACTTGGTAGTTCATTGAAATTCCTAATTATCATAAAAAACAATGATCCATCATAATTGAGAAAACGTCTCATTAACATTAATTTATAACCAACGTCGAGTCTGTTTGCGATAACGTTCCCATTCTTCACTGAATGTGACAGATAAAAAACGTTCTTCTTGCGGGATGGTGTATAAATCTGTCATTAGCCAGAAGACTAATCCAGAAACCAAAAAGTAAGGTGAGTGTGTAAAAAATGCCAATGCTAAGCTCATGGAAGTAAACGCTAAATACATTGGATTTCGAGATAGTCGATAGGGTCCATTAGTGACAAGGTGCGTTGCTTGAACACTTGGATTTGGTGAAGTCTTATGTTTATAAAAATAAAATAAACTCGTCGCGACCCAGCTAGCACTTTCAAAAGCAACTAAAATGCCAAGTATTCCCATCCAACCTGAAAATTGCCAAATTAATGCATCCTGTTTGAATAGAAAATAAATGGCCACACCATTTGCGATTAGCCAGTTTAACAATGGATATTTTAAAATTCTCATTATGCTACCTTAAACTCTAAATGAGGTTAATTAGCATACCATAAAACAGCGAGGAAACTTTGTGGTGTCTATTGTGAAGTGGAATAATGGACTCAAAAAACTAATTATTGTGCCCTAATGAGAACACACTTTTTAAGCCTTCTAATTTGCTGTATTCCTGTTGGCATACTAAATTACGGACATCTGCAGGCATTGAGTCTATCCTCACCTGTATATTGGCTAATTGCTCATCTAGGCTATTCATACCTTTTATATCCACAATATCCTGATTCACTTTCAGATAGTTAGCGAAACTCTGTAAGTTATTTTCCAAACTATCACAAACATTATTACTGACAAGTCCTTGAGGCAATACAGAACTTAATGATGCAGGGATTACTTGTGACAAACTAGGATAAATGTTTTCTTTCCATTGCTGGGGAAAAACAATGAGCATTATTGCGATAGCTAAAATAAATAACATTGATGCCCCAGCAAACGTCGCTATCAGCTTTTTCATACTCATTCCTACTGTTCAAAATAACTTGAACATAGGATATACAATTGTGCGTAAAGCAATTTTTAAAATTAAAAATACTTTGTAAAGAAAACTCTAGCGACTTTCGGCTATTTAAAGAAACATCATCATTGGAATTTATTCAGTGTGCTTTAAACCAGCAGCTTATAAAAAAATGTCGTCCCTTCAAATCGACCTTGTGAATTAACCACAAAATTTGGAATTTCACCAACCTCTTTATACCCTTGTTTTCGGTATAAAACAGATGCAACATCCTGACTACGAGTATCTAATACTAATAATGTACGATTATTTTTCAGTGCTATTTTCTCAACAACATTAAGTAATTGAGTCGCAATTCCTTGTTGGCGAAATTGACTATGAACCATTAATTTTTCAACATCCGCACGGTGTAGCCCATTAGCCTTTAGGCATAACGCAATTTGTACGGCGCCCACAATTTTATCATCATTAATACATGCTATAAGAAAGCGTTTTTGTTGCACTAAATCTGGTTTTATTTGCTGCCAATAACCCGATGCTTCATCAATAGATAAAGGGGCGAGAAAGCCCACAGAAGCACCATGTTCTACACTATCAATTAATAACGAAGCAAGCTGCTGTTCATAGTTATCAAGTGAAGTAATTGTAACGATTTCCATATTCACCTCATTATTGATTAATAAAATTCCATACCGTCATAAGGTGAACTCTGGCAACTTTTTAAGCGTTGAGTTAAATCACCTACATGCAACTCTAATTTGTGCCCATCTGGATCGAGAAAATAAAAAGAATCCCCTTCACTCTTATTTTCCTTCCACACCACAACTTCGTTCTCTTTTAGCTTATTGACGAGTAGAGCGAAATTGCTCTCTGATATGGAAAATGCATAGTGAGTGTAATCTGTTTCACTCGGCGCTAAGTGTTGGCGTGATATATCGACAGACAAGCACAACCATAAATCACCACAAGAAATATACGCCCCATGTTTCCACTTAGCGTGTAGTTTCATCCCTAATAACGATTGATAAAAATAAATGCTTCTTATTATGTCACTCACGGCCAAGGTTAAATGATTAATCCCATTTAGCATATTATCTTTCTCTTTTTATATACTTTAAAAATATCTTTTAATGAATTTACATAAATTATCAGTACATCACATCGCAGAAGGTATACTCAATAACACATCGACATTAGATAACCTGTTAATAGATGCCCTTGACCTTTTTATGACCCCCATAAGAAGGTTTTTTTTTGCCTATCAAAATTGCATACTTTTAGCACAAGCAGCTATCTAATTGTAAGTTAAGTATTTATCTTGGTTATTCACAAACGAATGCGGCAGTTATCCACAGTAAATGTGAACAACTTCAACCTCCCCCTGATTCTTTATAGTAAGCACTTATTCTGAATATTCATTGCATTAGTTCCTATTCAATAATAAAACATTAACCTAATTAAAAATGCTAAGATACAGATCTATAACAATTTTCGTTATTATTTAGGATAAGGGAAATTACTTACACTTATCAGGAGATTGAATTTAATTACTATGACAAATTTCCTAGAACTCTTTCAAGCTGTTGGTATTGGCCTTGTTTTGCTTCTCCCCCTTGCTAATCCATTAACAGCAATTGCAGTTATGCTCAGCATCTCAGCAAACATGACCAAAGAGCAACGCAACCACCAAGCTTTTCTCGCCTCAATTTATGTTTTTGCCATCATGACAATTGCTTTTTATGCGGGTCAACTTGTGATGAATACATTTGGTATATCAATACCAGGTTTACGTATTGCTGGTGGGTTAATTGTTGCTTTTATTGGTTTTGGGATGTTATTTCCTAATAGTGATCCATCCAATGATTCACCGGCAACCCCATTAGATGACCCCAGTGTTCCCAAAAAACGCCAAGAATCCCCCAATATTGCCTTTGTTCCCTTGGCTATGCCAAGTACAGCGGGGCCTGGTACCATTGCGATGATCATCAGTTCAACTGCGTCGCTGCAAGGAAACGTAACCTTTGCGCCTTGGGTGCTTAAAGTCGCCCCTGTCATTACCTTTCTTTTAGCCAGTTTAATTGTGTGGATTGGTTTGCGAGGGGCAACGTCAATTATGAGATGGTTAGGAAATAGTGGTATTGATGCGATTGCTCGCGTAATGGGTTTTTTATTAATTTGTATGGGAGTGCAATTTGTCATCAACGGGATTGTTGAAATTATCGCGCAGCTCCCACACTTACTCACAGAGTATCAATAAGACATCGCTAAAGCATTGTAGGCATTTTTCACTTTCCACAAATATCGTGGTGCCTGCGGTGCTGGGTGCTTAGATTGTACATGCTGATAAAATTCTTCAGGCGATAAATTATTAATCATCGCGATCGCCCGACCTTTATCATTATCAAAGGTTCTTAGTAATGCCCCAGCGCCATTGACGTATGCAACAACGGTTGCATAATACAACGTTTGCGGATGATTGATCCCAGCAAGGTGCTGATCCCTTAAAATTCGAATATAAGCTGTGCCGATATCGATATTTTTTTGCGGGTCTTTCAAATCATTGGAACTTGGCTCCCCTGATTTGCCTTGGAAACGATAAGCATCACGCCCTGCTGTCGAGGCTTTAATTTGCATAAGACCAATTGCATTTGATTTACTCACCACTTCTGGCCTAAAGTTTGATTCAACCTCAATGATTGCCCTAATAAGCGTTTCATCGACGCTATAACGGGAAGCAGAGTCACGAATAAATTCATCAAAAGGCGTACGTGGAAACGTGGTATTTTGTGCCGTTGTTGGCAGCGTATTACGATTGTCCAACATCCGCGTTTTTGTTGTTTGCCTATCAGGCTCGCTAGAGCAACCGGCAAGTAGCAGTAGCACAAAAGTACCGCTGATTATTTTTTTCACTGTTGTATCCTCTGCTATCAAAGCCACTGGGAGAATAACTAATCCCAAGAAAAATAAAATAATTTTTACTTAACTTTTACTTCAGGACGTGTTTTAGTCATACAAAATAACAGTGGGAAATCAAAACCCATAATAACTATAGATGTAATTCCCCATTTTTTATGTTTATTTTTACAAATGATATTGATAATCATTATCAACTAAGTTATAAAGTATAATTGTTATCAACCTTAACAACTATACTGTTAAAAATGCTAAGCCTATAATGTCAGGGTCAACTTTTATGAAGAAGAACTTATCTCGATTATCCGCACCTTTACTTACCACTGTATTTGCGCTCGCGGCAATGCTCTTTGTGAGTCAACCCGCCTTTGCTAAAAAATTTAAAGTGGTCACCACATTTACCATTATACAAGATATCGCTCAAAATGTAGCCGGAGATGCCGCTGTTGTCGAATCAATTACAAAACCTGGCGCTGAAATCCATGGCTATCAACCCACACCTAAAGATATTATGAAGGCCTATGATGCCGATTTAATCTTATGGAATGGCATGAATTTAGAGGTTTGGTTCCAACGTTTCTTTGAAAACCTTAACAATGTTCCCGCTGTTATTGTGACCGAAGGGATTGAGCCAATGCCTATTCGTGAAGGGGAATACAAAGATAACCCAAACCCACATGCTTGGATGTCTCCTGCAAATGCCAAGATTTACATCGAAAACATTCGTCAAGCCTTGGTCAAGTATGACCCTGAAAATGCTGAAACCTACAATACAAATGCCAAAAACTACACGCAACAAATTGAAGCCCTTGATGCACCACTGCGTGAACGTTTAAACCGCATTCCTGAAAATGAACGCTGGTTAGTATCCAGTGAAGGCGCATTTAGCTACTTGACGAAAGATTACGGCTTTAAAGAAGTCTATTTGTGGCCAATCAATGCGGAAGAGCAAGGTACTCCTCTACAAGTTAAAAAAGTGATTGATACTGTTCGTCAATATAATATCCCTGTTGTATTTAGCGAAAGCACAATTTCTGACAAACCCGCTCGCCAAGTCAGCAAAGAAACAGGGGCTAAATATGGTGGTATCTTATATGTAGATTCACTTTCCACCGCTGATGGCCCAGTACCAACTTATATCGACCTGTTAAAAACCACTGTAGACACGATAGCTAAAGGATTTTCACAGTAATATGACTCACTCTAATCAATTTGAGCATCCCAATCTGGTCGTTGATGATGCAACCGTAACATACAATAACGGTCACACCGCAATTTATGATGCGAGTTTTAATATTACGGGAGGCTCCATTTGTGCACTCGTTGGTGTAAACGGTAGTGGAAAATCGACGCTCTTTAAAACCATTATGGGGCTTGTCACCCCATCATCTGGCAGCGTGACATTAAATGCCCAACCGATTAAAACTGCTTTAAAAGAAAACATTATTGCTTATGTCCCGCAAACAGAAGAAGTTGACTGGAACTTTCCTGTTTTAGTGTCGGATGTTGTCATGATGGGGCGCTACGGGAAAATGGGTTTTTTCCGTATTCCCAAAAAAGAAGATAAAGATGCCGTGAAGATGGCACTGGAACGTGTTGACCTTGCTGGCCTTGAACATCGTCAAATCGGTGAACTTTCTGGTGGGCAGAAAAAACGGGTGTTTTTGGCTCGCGCCCTTGCACAGCAAGGTAAAGTTTTGCTTTTAGATGAACCATTTACGGGGGTTGACGTAAAAACCGAAAATGCCATCATCGATCTGCTACGCAGTTTACGTGATGAAGGCCACCTCATTTTGGTTTCCACTCATAACTTAGGGAGCGTCCCTGAGTTCTGCGACCAAGTCATCTTGATTAACCGTACCGTATTAGCCAGTGGCCCAACTGAAACGACGTTTACACAAAGAAACCTTCAGCAGGCCTTTGGAGGAGTACTACGCCACATCAATCTGTCAGGGCAAGAACTGCATGATGATGATGACCCTCGCTCAATTACCGTCATTACCGATGATGAAAGGGCTGCGGTTTTTTATGGTCATGATCACGATGCGCCAGTGAGAAAAAATCAGCCAAAGGGTGAAGAATGATTGATTTGTTATTAGAGCCCTTTAAGTACGATTTTATGATAAAAGCCATTTGGGTGAGCGCCATTGTCGGTGCCGTCTGTGCATTCTTATCTGCGTATTTAATGCTAAAAGGCTGGTCATTAATGGGTGATGCCCTTTCCCACTCCGTTGTTCCAGGGGTGGCTGGAGCTTATGCATTAGGCTTACCTTATGCTGCAGGTGCTTTTTTTACGGGGATCCTCGCGGCACTTGCCATGACGCTGGTAAAACATTTAACTCGCCTGCGTGAAGATGCCGTTATCGGCTTTATCTTTTCCACTTTCTTCGCTGCGGGATTATTAATTGTTTCATTAAACCCAACCTCGGTAAACGTGCAAAGCATTATATTTGGTAATATTTTAGGCATTGCAGATGCGGATGTGCTTCAAGTTGAAATAATTATCGGTGTTTCATTCATCGTTTTATTATGCTTATGGAAAGACCTTTTAGCCGTCTTTTTCGATGAAAGCCATGCGCGCTCCATCGGTTTAAACCCCTTACGCTTAAAAATCATTTTCTTTACATTATTAAGCGCCTGTACAGTCGCCGCACTGCAAACGGTTGGGGCTATTTTAGTGATAGCAATGGTTGTCACGCCTGGCGCCACGGCCTACTTACTGACTGACCAATTTAAGCGATTGTTAATCATCTCCGTGACTATCGGTACTGTGACCAGCGCAGTTGGTGCATATATCAGCTACTACCTTAATGGCGCAACAGGTGGGTTAATCGTCACGTTGCAAACCATGATTTTCTTATTGGCTTTCTTCTTTGCACCGAAGCACGGCATTTTTGCCTCTCGTCGCAAGGCGAAAAAAGAAGTCGCCCGATTACACCAGCAAGGAGCCTCTCATGAGTGATTTTATTGACTTATTGATGGCACCATTCGCATTTCCTTTTATGCAGAAGGCATTAATCACCGCTATCGTAACAGGAACTGTGTGTGCGATTTTATCTTGCTTTTTGGTGTTAAAAGGCTGGTCTCTTATGGGGGATGCTATTTCCCATGCTGTTTTACCAGGGATCATTATTGCCTCGCTGCTGGGTATCCCATTAGCAATTGGGGCATTTGCCTCAGGGTTATTTTGTGCCGTCGCTACGGGGTATCTCAAAGAAAACAGTCGAATAAAAGAAGATACGGTCATGGGGATTGTGTTTTCAGGAATGTTTGCTATCGGTTTAGTGATGTTTGCTAAAATCGATACAGAGCAACACCTGACGCACATCTTATTTGGCGATATTCTGGGGATCACCGATAGCGAATTTAAACAGATTTTACTGTTTGCGGGGATCACGATTGCAATTATTTTACTGAAACGTAAAGATTTTATGTTGTATTGCTTCGACCCAAACCAAGCTCGCGTGATTGGCTTACCCGTTAAGTTGATTCATTATGGTTTGTTATCGTTATTAGCGTTGACCATTGTTGCCTCACTGCAAGCTGTTGGGATCATTCTTGTCATTGCCATGCTGATTTCACCAGGAATTATTGCGTTCGTTCTTTGTCGTAGCTTTGGCAAAATGCTGGTCGTCGCCATTATCGCTTCAGTGACATCTAGCGTCATTGGTACTATTCTTAGCTTTCATATTAATGCAACAACAGGGCCAACCATCGTGGTGACTCAAGCTGTTTATTTTGTTATTGCCCTAATCTATAGCAAGCTGGTATTAGCCCGTAAACGGAGCCAGACAAATCCCCAAAGTATGCACACAGCTTAAACTAAAATCATACGTTCATATAAAAAGGCTGATCTAAGCTATTGAATTTACCCTATATAGTTAGAGCAGCCTTTTTTTGAAATATGATAAATTATGAGTAATCGCTTATTTACGTAGTGTGCGAGGTCGCTGGTGTACAACGGTATTTCTCTGCAGTTCAGCCGCTTCCATATCATAAACTTTCATTTCGCCGCTTCCTGCGGGCAATGCACGTTCAACCACTAGCTCGGCGTCCGATTGAGCAATTAACGCTTGCAATTGCTGATGCTGACTACACCAAATTGCATCAATATCTTTGTCTCGTTGAGTGTCTCTTTCTGTGGATAATGCCACTGTACGTGTTTGAAAACGAGCTTGTTTTCCCCCCAACTCTAAACCATATCCTGGGGTTGCAGGGTGCCTGACCACGACTTTACCATCATCCATCCAGGTTTTAACATCCGTTTCTTGGACTTGATAACCCAGCTTACCTAAGCCGTCTAGCACCGTTCTTCTTTGCGCCTCTGCGACAAACGCCTGTTCCGCGAAATTAATTCGTGCATCTAATTGTTCAGCCAGTGACATCAACTCAGCAACTGAGCTTAAATGCGTTGAAGCTAATGCCTCATTAATAATTATTGTATTTTCCTCATCAGAAAAAATAGCAAGCTCAGCACAAAGCTGTTCAATTTTTTCAACTAACTCAGTATGTTGCTGGCTTTCTTTCAACTGCTTAGCCAACATTAGGATGAGTGAATCGGCTCGTAAGTGGCGCTGTGGGCTTTCATTCATGGCTTGAATTTCAGTGAGCTGTTGCTGTGCACTTTGTACTTCAGCCAAATATTCCACCAGTTTAAGCTTTTCAATCATCAGTAAAATTTGCTCACATTGCTTGGCAAATGGTGATAATGGTGCTCCGTGCTGCCAAAATTGAGGGACACCATCAGATTGTGCTTTTAACTGATCTAATAATTGATTAGCAAATGGTGAAAGCTGATTTTGCACGTCATTTAATACGGCGAGTGCGCGGAAAATGAGTGAGCTCGTGGCCTTTTCGGTCATCGTATCTGCATTTTCTAACTCCGCAATTAGCTGTTTTTCATGGGGAAGTTTTTCACGAACTAACGCGGCTAAAGATTCAAGGTTGTGCTGTCGGTGCGCGTTTGTTCTGGCCACTAATGCCTGTTGTTCAAGTTGTTGTTCGCGAACGGTTTGAATCTCGTGTTTCAATGTGCCATTCAACTCACTTAATTGATTTTTCAACACCGTTAACTGGCGTGCAGGCAATGTGGCAATGTCACTCGTTGAAAGCTGCTGAAATAATGTGGCTAATTGCTCAATACGTGACTGATGATACTGGGTTGTATTGGCCATTTTTTGCCATTGTTGAAACATTTTACTTGTCACAGCCAATTGCCGACGGCACTGGATTTCATTCATTTCCCTAACGCTGATACGATGCACAGATGAACTCATAACTCGCCCTCTTGATTAGTCGCCATGCTCTTAGAGCCATTTAAATTTAATGATGCGTGGACAATCGCGTCCTGTAACTGTTGCTGCGCTGATGCTCTATTGTTATACCAGTCAATAATCGAAATGCGGTGACGTTGGGGGATCACGCGACTTAAAATATTGCTGCGCCATAACTCTCGCGCTCTAGCCGTATGCAAAAGTGGGTGCGAGGGCATGTCACATTCAATACCAATGAGTAATTGCCCTGTTATTTTATCTTCAATCAGGCAATCAAAATGAAACACTTCTTTTTTTGTAGATACCGTTACCTGCCAACCATTTTCCTGAATAAATTCAACGACTGAAGCGACAAACGCACTTGGTTCCTCAAGTGTATCCTGCACGGCAAACTGAGTTTGGCACATTCGGTTAAGCAATTTTTGGTTTTCTTTCTGTTTTGTCGGATCACATGCGTCTTTTGCATAAGCTAAATAACCTTGTAAGTAATCTCGCGGGCTTTCAGGCTTACGATAGGTTGTCAATAAATCCGATATTTCTTCAATAGGCATCGAAGACATAATGACCACACGTTGTCGTGCCCGTGTGATCGCAACATTTAAACGACGTTCTCCCCCTGATTGCCCTAATACGCCAAAATTACGCCTAAATGTCCCTTGTGTATTACGGCCAAATGTAGTGGAAAATAAAATCACATCACGCTCGTCTCCTTGCACGTTTTCCACATTTTTGACAAAAAAGGACATATCTTCTTCATCTAAAAAACGTTGATTTTCTTGAGTATAGGCAGCCAAGAATTCGTCGTCCTGCTCCGCACGCAAACGAATATGTTGATTAATCAATGTTGTTTGCTTTTG
This sequence comes from Providencia sp. PROV129, assembly GCF_028482245.1. Classification (NCBI taxonomy): domain Bacteria; kingdom Pseudomonadati; phylum Pseudomonadota; class Gammaproteobacteria; order Enterobacterales; family Morganellaceae; genus Providencia; species Providencia sp. PROV129. The sequence goes on along the minus strand of NZ_JAMPQD010000006.1, from coordinate 9,288 downwards.
GTTAAAGGTGACCACGCCTACTGACGGGCGTTGTGCAAAAGGTAATTGCCATAATGTTGCAAGATGGTCGACAATCGCTGCTGCTTCTGCCTCATTTGTTTGATTTGTATACACACCATTAACCGCCACAAGTTGTAGCGGCTTAATTTTATTAACTAATTTTGCTGAAAATTGTGCTGGGATATTTAACCGGTTTTCATAGAAAGCAAAGTTTGAAAAGTTGATCAGTTCCCGATATGCCGAACGGTAGTGGATATCTAGAGTATGCACAGGCAATACGGTACGCGCTAAATGCAGCAAGTCAGGGCAATCACTAATTTGCCGATAATCCCATTCCTCATCGGCCTCTTCCTGCTGTTCATCTTCATCATCATGATTGTCTTCTTCAACCAGCTTCCCTGTGAAGAATTTCGATGGTGGCATTTGCTTCTCATCACCACTGACAATGGCTTGTTTCGCTCTAAACAAGGTAGATAATGCAAATTCAATCGGCATTTGAGACGCTTCATCATAAATTACACTATCAAACATTGCCGCTTGCAATGGCAATACTTGGCTTGCCACATCAGGTGTCATCAGCCAAATTGGGCGTAATTGCATCAAGCCAATTTCGCGTCCTTCATTAATAAACTCCCTTAAACGGCGCGCCCTTGGCCCTGCAAGGCGTGTAATTTCTTCCCATTCACGGCGCCCCCCCATTTTAGCTAAGTCATAATTGCGTGTCAGCGCTGTACGATTAAACGATTGCAGTTGTTTCTGTGCGCTTTCAAGTTCCGCTAAATCCGCCATAAATTGTATATTATTAGTTGAAAGTGCAGGTAATTTGGCATCAAATTGCGCTTTGACAAAGTGATAGAAACCGTAGCTAATGGTTTGGCTCAGTACCGCAACCCAATCTTTTTGGTGGCTATTCTCATGAATATATTGCGCAGCGACAGGGTATAATATTGATAAAACTTGCCAATGTTGTTGAGTAAAATTAGCCGTTTCCATTCTAAATAATTGATATTTTAATAAGTTATTTTTTTCTTGGAATATTTGGGCTAATTCGTCCGTAAATGATTCGCCTTTATTAATGGCACATTGGAAACGTTCAACCGTCTGAGGTGAAAAAACAGACGCCATACGTTTTAATTGGCTCGTGCTTTCACGTTGTGCTTTAACTCTTGCAATCGCAGACTGCACCTCAAGGCACTGGCGTTCAAACCCGATTTGTTGTTCATCAATAATAGCGAATAAAAAATGTGAAATTTCAGGGTATTGAAGTAATAATTGGCTCGTATTATCCACCCATTTTAATTGCTCAATTAATTGCGGTAAGTGAGCTCGCCAATCCTGTTCAAAATTAACACCCATTTTTTGATAAATAGGCATAATTTCTTGTGCAATCAAACGCCATTGTTGCTCTACCTCAATCGTTGCTTGCAACACAGGCAAACTCGTCTGATTTACCCCACTTTGCGCTATAAATTGCTGTAACAGGTTATGGCGCCCGTAATAAAATGGGTTGAGGAAGCGTAACCATGAACCTTGCATTGACTCAATTGCTGCACGAGATAGCTGAGCCAGTTTTTTCGACTTAATCCCCTTAAACAATGGGAACAACAGTGAATCTGTATTCACCACGTCAATCAATAATAAGCGTTGATAGTATTGTTCTAATTGTTCAATAACTGTTTTACCTGTGGTGACTGAACCCTGTAAATTGATAAACAAAGCTAGCCACTGGGATAAGCTTTGCCACTGCGCCTGCGTTTGCAGGCCCAAATGCCGTTTTAGTTGTTCCAGAATTAATTCATGGCTTGTCAGTTCAGTGAGTTGAATACGGTGATAATCCGATTGGTACACCTGATCACGCTGCTTTTCAGCCTCTATAAATAATGCAATATATTGATTAAACAGCGTATATTGATGGTCGTTCACAGAAAACAGGGCCAATGCTTTTAGTGCACTATTTTCATAATCGAGTTGCCACCAGGCCTGAGCATGCTGGTTTACATCATCAAAAAGTTGGGCAAATTTGGTTTGATTAAACTCATTAAATACTGGGGCTAACGCATCATTCTGGATGTTTAAGCGCTCTGAATCTTCAACCTCAATTAATTGACTTAAAATTTGCTTATAAGACAGCTGCCAATACTCATCAACATGGTTGAGTGCATGGTAATAACCATCGAGTTTTTGCTCAAAAAATTGTACTCGGTAGAGTAAATTAGCGCGTTCTTCCTGCCAATCTTGTTCAAATAATACGCTGTTTTCTTTGTTCCACAGTTGCTCGATTTGTTCACGTACCGTCAAAATAATATCACGGCCCTTTTGGTTCTGGTTGATGAGCAACGCTCTGTCGCCTAAACCATTGGCAACCAATCGCTTATATACCACCTCAAGTGCCGCAGGCTTTTGGCATACCACTAATACTGTCTGTTGGTGGCCTAATGCATCTGCAATTAAACTAACGATGGTTTGGCTTTTCCCTGTTCCTGGTGGCCCTTCAATCAATAGTCCAGTTTGTTGCTGTGCCGCTTGAACGACACGTTCTTGAGAGGGGTCAGCAAGGGACAACGCAAATGGGCTCAGGATATTTTCGGAGTCCATAACAGGTTCTTGAATATTAACTGAATTCACTTTCAGTAAGGTCGACAACGCCGTTTGAGCAATAGAGGTATTCGCGATTTGCTGTAGATCGCTACTCATCGCCTGCCCAATAAATGAGGTATGAAATAGCACCGCGGAACAGGCAATTTGCGCACAGTTTTCAGCAACTGGGTCGGTTAATGCAGGTAATGGAGCTAAATCAAGGTCTTGTACTGGCAGCAATGCTGACAAACTTTCCATGACTTCACCAATGGTCAAGCCTGCTTTAGACAATAACGTGTCTAACGCTCCCTGCCATTGACTCATCGCAGGAATACCGACAAAACTCGCTAATGCAGGGTTAAGACGGACGGCTCCTCGTTCGTGGTCAAAATTCAATTGGATGGGACTTTGTTGTGCAATAGCCGATTGCATTGAAATTGGCCATAAAAATAATGGGGCAATTCGGGGTTTAATTTGGTTTGGCTGGGTATTCAGTACTAAAAAAGGAAATCCCAGATACATTCCATTTATACCTGTATCCCTTTGATATAATTGCGTATCTGCTTGCAACATTCTTAAGCGGCTATTCACACCTTTTCGCTGTAGCAACATATCGCTATCAATCGTTATCAACCCTTTTTTACGATTAAGTAGATGTTCCAATAATGTGCTTGCACGGCGAACTGCGCTATCACACTCAGTTAAATCAATACGCCCTGTATTTGGCGTTAAACGCATGCGAACTAAATTACCCCGCTGTGTCACCGCCGTTAGTTTTTGGTTAAAAAAGCGCAACACTTCTAGTACATATTTTTGTGATTCAGGAACTTGCCAGTGTTCTACGGGTACTGCCAGTAATACCAATATTTTCTTAAGTGAAAGCCTACGCATCAATAAAAACTGGTCAACCCAACTGTCTAAAACGGCCAACCCAATACGCTTGAAGTCACTTACTCGTTCACTAAGCAGTAAATACAATTCCTTACGCGTTAGTGAAAGCTGCTTTTTGGCGATTTCATGATCAAAATTATGAATATCGTTTTGTTTAGCGAGTTCAAATGCCTGTTCAACTAATGCTGACACTGAAATAAATTGGCCAATATCCGCACTCAATAATAGAATGTAATCAATTTCTTGTGGACTTTGCCTGTCAAATAGCCCTTGTAAACTTTCATTATGTGAATCAGGGAATTGGGCATGAAAGAGCGCCCATCTTGCCGATAATTGATTGATTGACGTAATCAATAAATACAATCTGAGGCTTTCTTCATTCAAAATGATGTTTAACTGATTTGCACGTTCACGCACCAAGTATTGGCGATGATAAAGCTGTACTAGCCAATGCTGTGGGTCAATATCTTGAACGTATTGGTTAAGAGGTTCGCTAATCAATGCAAAAGCTAAATTTGGGTTTTCTAACAACCATGCAGGGGTAATTATCTCACCGCGGTAAATCAATGGAATGTTTTCATTCAAGATTTTTAAAGCGAAGGTCAGCTTAATATCATCGAGATTTTCTTGATGAAAATCACTATCCAGCAATGCCTGCAATTTTACTAATTGCGCTTGGCTATTTTCAAATTGTGCGAGCCAAGAGCTTATATCCCCCCGAAATAAAAGTGGCAACGCATCATCCCAATGGCTAGCTTCCGCGGCCATCAATGCAAATACATCAGGTTGCTGGAATTGCCGCCCTGCAAACGTCAGCGTGTGGAAATGGCTTTGTCTATTGGTTTCTTGAATTTGAGGAGCTTGTTGAGGCTTCCCTTGTAGCCAAGCTGATACTTGTGGCCATTGCCAACGTAAAAAACGATCACGACACAATAACCCGCGTAATAACAACTGAATATTCGGATGTAAATCGTCAGGTAAATCAACGCCATTCGTCATAACCTGGATAAGAAAGGCATTATCTTGAACCTGGGTAAAGCACTGCCCTTGGGTGAGTTGTTCCAAGAGAATAATTCCTAGGCTCCACCAATCAGATGCTGCGCTGACACCACCCGCTAGCGTTTCAGGTGCTGAATAACGAGAAATATCCAGCGGTGTAACAATATCAAGGTCAAACTCAGATAGGCAGGCGGAACCATATTCAATCACAACGATATCTAAGGGATGACGACGACGAATAAGTAAATTAGCGGGACACAAATTACGATGACGCAGCCCATGTTCTGCAAACGCCGCAAGAGCCTGCCCCATTTCTTCCACTAATCTAGGAATTTCATGAGGTTGCCAAAATTCACCTTGTTGTATAAATTGGCTTAATGATCCCCCCTCAAGCATTTCAGTCACATGCCATGCACGGTTTTCATAGCGGCCTATTTCATAAAACTCGGGAACATGCTCAGTTGGGGTACGCTTAATGACTTGATAAATATTGGGATCTGGCTCCTCCCCTTTTTGATACAGGGTCAGTACACCACGTTTTTCTTCAGTACAATGCGTGACAAAGTAGCGTTCTCGGGGGCTATCACTACCATTAATCCGTCTTTCTATACGCCAAGCGCCTATTTGAGGATAGGATGACGATACAACTTCAATGACGGGTTCTACTGCGACATCAGCCCCACACTCGAGGCAAATAAAGTCATCTGCAGCTATTGGGTGGCCATTTTCACAGTAGCGTACTTGACGGTTATCTGTTTCTCTTTGATGACTGTTTGAAGCTGAAGTTTCGAGCGGAGTCACTTGCTCTTTTTCTGGTCGCCATCCTTTTGGATGAATAGGCTCTAATGTTAGGTCCCAACTACAGCGTTGGAAACTTCCTTGCTCTGTTTGGATTTGCCCCGCACAAAATATTTCCGTCAGCGGCCGTTCTGTTAAACAATGCGGGCAAAAGCGTATCATCGTCATCCTTCTCTCTCGTTGCTATTTTTTGAGTTGTTTTAAAGTGTTATCTTGCAGAGCAAGGAGTTGACTCAACCGCGACATATCATCACGTTCAGGGATCCCCGCCAGAAACAGTCTCCCTTGTTCATCGAAGGCTAAATCCAATTTCTTATCTTCTGGTGTTATAACGCGTTGGTATTGCTTAAATAATGTCTTTCCGAGCGGTGTTAGAAGGTGAAGCTGTTGGTTATCACTGCCTCTTAACATCAATGTTTGCGGTATTTCGACTTTAAAGGGTTCGCTGATCAACGCATCAATGTAGGGATTCATTCGCTTAACTCTATCTTCAATCACATCCCATTCATAACCGCTATATACTAAGATATCCCCTTGAAATCGCTGTTTCATTTCACGTATAAGTTCAAATAAGGCATCTGGCTGCTCGAATGGCTCGCCCCCTGAAATGGTGATACCGTCCGCAACAGGATACCATTCTACAATTTGGTTAATCAGCTTTGCCACCGTAAGATAACTTTCTTTCACATGCCAAGTATCGGGAGATAAACACCCTTTACAGCGCAATGAACAACCTTGAAACCAGATACCAATACGCTTCCCTGGTCCTAAGGTTGTCACAGGGAAATGAATACGTGAGACGCTAATATTCATTAAGTTAATTACCAACCGCGGTTAACATGATTTGCGTATTTTCCCCCATTTGAATGGACGTAATTTGATAAGCGCTATTGGTTTGTATGTCTTGATCAAAAATTGCTCTCGATAATGGATTAATCAAATGCATTTCCAATTGATTACGGATCCCACGTCCACCATTAGAAAGATCCGCCAAGCAACTCACTTTTAACGCCTCTTTGGCTTCAGCGGATATTGAAATAGTTAAAAGCTGCTTTTCTAAGCCTAACAAAATGTTATCCACCATTTGCTCAAAAATCTGCTCAGCAACGTCTGGACGAATAAAGTCAAAAACAATAATGTTTTCACCAATACGGTTAAGTAGCTCAGGGCGATTAAGTACCAATTTAAAATGGCGTTCTATTTCATTTTTTACATTACGCGTAACCGTTTCAAACGGTTCATGTGGCTGGACGTTGGCCACCCGCTCCCCATTAGTATCTAAACGGTAGATACCGAGGTTTGACGTAAAAATAATCAACGATTCCGAAAAATATACGCGATCACCACGCCCAGATGTTAAAACTCCATCATCAATAATCTGTAAGAATTTATCCATTAAATGAGGGTGGGCTTTTTCAATCTCATCAAACAAAACCACGCTAAATGGCTTTTCACGGATCGCATTGGTTAATTCACCACCAGAATCATACCCCACATAACCTGGGGGGGCTCCAATCAGTCTCTGGTCTGCATGTTCGGCACTAAATTCAGACATATCAAAGCGAATATAAGCACTTTCGTCACCAAACAGTAATTGCGTCACCGTTTTGGCAAGTTCCGTTTTACCAACACCTGTAGGCCCTGCTAAAAACAATACACCGCGAGGACGCCCACCTTTATGGCTACCAACCCCTGTCATTGCACGTTTGATAATATCTAATAAATGCGTAACAGCATGTTGTTGACCTTTTACTCTACGTGAAATCACAGCTGGAGCATGATGAATTTTTTGCTTATCAATTTTTTTCCACGGATCTTCGGTGATCCCCACTTTATATCGGCGAACGGCATCGCGAATACTGGCTGCAGGCACCTGCTCAATACGCGCCAACTGCACAATTGCCGTTAAATCCAATAAAAGCAACCCTTCGGTTTCATCAACAAAGTCATTAATTATCTGTGGCTTATCAGCTTCTTCAATACCATTAAAATCCACCAGCGAGCCTAATAAACTTTGGGCTAATAAACGGCGCACTTGACCATCAGGTTTGGCAACAGGAATAGCTCGAATACGTGGGTTATTAATGACAAACCAATCGGGTAAATCTGTTTCTTTTTCGACTATCCAAAACACCGTATTATAGAACGGCTGATGATGCTCCCCTGCTGGCCTTGCCTTGCTTTGATGTGATGCAACTAATGCACGAGTAAATAAACTGTGTTCTGCAGGGGTGAGGTTATCATGATGGGAAATTAAACAAGAAGCGAAGTCGATACATAAGGCAATAGGCTCTTGTTTATCTTGAATAAGCCGTTCAAGCAGATGATTCAACATATCAATGCCACCAGCTGCTTTACCCTCAGTAATATTTAACCCAAGCCGTTGCATAACGGCCTCAGTTTCTTGGGCATCTTGCGCGGGGTTTGCTAAGCATTGAAAGCCCACTAATGGCGTGTAAGTCAGCGCATATGCATAACCTGCTTTAAATAAGCTATTAAATAAAGACTGGTTAAATGGTAAAGGCGTGACAACTGAAGGCGCAATTTCACTGGCTTGTAAATCGCGAACATTACCAAATAACACAAACTGACTTTTCAGCGGGATAAATCGCAGTAAGTCCCTTAACCAACGTGGATTTTGAAAATCAGTATGCATGTCTTCCCCTCATTATTTCATTTTTTGCAGTTTACCTGAATAAAACAAGGAACGCGCTGGCATATCGCTTTAATAGACAAATATCTGAACATTCTCAATCTGTTCAAAAACAGCTATCTTTAAATTTGTGATAATTTATTTTAATGAATAAAATTCTTAAACGGTTATTTCGTGATAGGTGCTTCTTTTTAAATAATTATCACTGTTAATTCCCAAACTGCCGCTATAGTATTGTGTTAATGAAGACCAAAGCAGAGCGAGGTGAGTCATGTGGCAAGCAATGTGTCGTTTATTAAGTGAACACTTAGGTGAAGCGGAGCTGCGTAACAAAGTCATTCTCTCTGGTGGTGATATTCACCATACGCTAAGAATCGACTATGGCGAACACACAGTATTCGTTAAACAAAATCGACGTGAGTTTCTACCTTTGTTTAAGCAAGAAGCTGAACAGCTTGAAATGCTCGCCAAAAGCCAAACAATCACCGTTCCCAAGGTATATGGCGTGGGGAGTAATAAGCACCATAGTTTTCTTCTTCTTGAATACTTCCCTTTAAAACCGTTTGATACCACCAACGCTTGGCATTTTGGTCAACAGCTTGCCCGTTTACACCAATGGGAAGAACAGCCTAGTTATGGTTTTGATTTTGACACCATGTTAAGTACTATTATTCAACCAAATGGCTGGGAAAAACGCTGGAATTCGTTCTTTGCGGAAAAACGCATTGGCTTACAATTACAATTAGCCTCTGAAAAAGGCATGGTATTTGGTGATATTCAGCGAATTGTGGATATTGTTAAAAATAAATTAACAGGTCACCAACCACAACCCTCTTTATTACATGGTGATTTATGGCCAGCTAACTGTGCCATTACCCATCAAATCGATGGAGTTCTTTATGATCCTGCGTGTTATTGGGGTGATAGAGAATGCGACATTGCGATGTTGCCATTGTATAAAAATATTCCCATTCAAATTATTGATGGTTACCAAAGTGTTTGGCCGCTGCCAAATGGCTTTTTAGATAGGCAACCTATTTACCAATTATATTATTTACTTAATCAAGCCCATATTTTCGGTAATGAGCAAAGCTACCTGCACGCCCAAAAGATAGTTGATTTGTTATTAAAGGAATAAAAAGGAACAATAGGCAAGTGAAGCCAACATCGCTACAGGTCAAAGTATGACCAAAATGTATTTTCTAAATAATTCGGACTGCAGCTAGGTGGCAAACGAAGATAGCTTGGGGAGCATACACAAGTATGTGACCCAAGTAGCTGAGTGAGGCCAACACCGCCGCGGTTTGAATAACACACGGGATCCATCCTCTAAATAGTTCAAATTGCAGGTAGGCGTCAAACGAAGGCAC